>DASSKA010000021.1:0-26481 GCA_035690905.1 Nocardioidaceae bacterium
CCCGACTCCGAGATGGGCCCGCTGATCACGCGTGAGCACCGCGACAAGGTCGCCGGTTACATCGCGGCGGGGGAGCAGGAAGGGGCGAAGGTGGTCGTCGACGGACGCACCGCCGACGTTCCCGCGGACGGGTTCTTCCTCGGCACCACGCTGCTCGACCACGTCCGCCCGGACATGAGCGTCTACACCGACGAGATCTTCGGCCCGGTGCTCGACGTGGTGCGCGTGGACACCTACGAAGAGGGTCTCGAGCTGATCAACGCCAACCAGTTTGCCAACGGCACAGCGATCTTCACCCGCGATGGCGGCGCCGCGCGGCAGTTCCAGTTCGATGTCGAGGTCGGCATGGTCGGCATCAACGTCCCGATACCGGTGCCCGTGTCCTATTACTCCTTCGGCGGCTGGAAGGCGTCGCTGTTCGGCGACAACCACATGTACGGCCCCGAGGGCATCAACTTCTACACCCGCGGCAAGGTGGTCACCTCGCGCTGGCCGGACCCGGCCACGTCGAGCGTCGACCTCGGCTTCCCGCGCACCCGCTGAGGAGGAACCTGTGACCGTCACCGAGACTGCGCTGCAGCTGCCCGCCACCGAGGAGCAGGTGCGGCGCGACGACCGGGCGCACGTGTTCCACTCCTGGTCCGCCCAGGGGCAGATCGACCCGCTGCCGATCGCCCGGGCGGAGGGCTCCTGCTTCTGGGACTACCAGGGCAAGAGGTACCTCGACTTCTCCTCGCAGCTGGTCAACGTCAACATCGGCTACCAGCACCCGAAGCTGGTGGCCGCCATCCAGGAGTACGCCGCGCGGCAGTGCACCATCGCACCAGGCTTCGCCAACGATGCCCGCTCCGAGGCGGCCCGGATGCTCGCCGAGCTGGCCCCAGGCGACCTGAACAAGGTGTTCTTCACCAACGCCGGTGCCGACGCGAACGAGCACGCGATCCGGATGGCCCGGCTGCACACCGGGCGGCAGAAGGTGTTGGCGGCCTACCGCAGCTACCACGGCGCCACCTCCGGGGCGATCTCGCTGACCGGCGACCCGCGCCGGTGGGGCTCCGAGCCGGGAGTGCCCGGCGTCGTGCACTTCTGGGGTCCCTACCCCTACCGGTCCAGCTTCCACGCCGGCACGCCGGAGGAGGAGTGCGAGCGCGCGCTGCAGCACCTGCGCGAGACGCTGATGGTCGAGGGGGCGCACACCGTGGCCGCGATCGTGCTGGAGACGGTGGTCGGCACCAACGGCGTCCTGGTCCCGCCGGACGGCTACCTGCAGGGCGTCCGGGAGATCTGCGACGAGCACGGCATCATGCTGATCGCCGACGAGGTGATGACCGGGTTCGGTCGTTGCGGCGAGTGGTTCGCCGTCGACCACTGGGGCATCACCCCCGACCTGATCACCTTCGCCAAGGGCGTGAACTCCGGCTACGTCCCGCTCGGCGGGGTGCTGATCTCCGAGCGCATCGCTGCGACCTTCTCCGAGCGCGTCTACCCCGGCGGTCTGACCTACTCCGGGCACCCGCTGGCCTGCGCCTCGGCGGTCGCCTCGATGACCATCATGCGCGAGGAGGGTGTCATCGAGCACGCCCGCCGTCTCGGCGACGAGGTCATCGGGCCCGAGCTGGCCGCGCTCGCCGAGCGGCACCCCAGCGTCGGCGAGATCCGCGGCCTCGGCGTGATGTGGGCTCTCGAGCTGGTCCGCAACCGGGCGACCCGGGAGCCGCTCGTCCCCTACAACGCGTCCGGCTCGGACGCCGCGCCGATGGCGGAGTTCGCGAGCGCCTGCAAGCAGGCCGGCCTGTGGCCCTTCACGCACTTCAACCGCACGCACGTCGTACCTCCCTGCACCACCTCGGCCGACGAGGTGCGGGAGGGCCTCGCGATCCTCGACGACGCGCTGGCGGTCGCGGACCGGTACGTCAACGGCTAGCGGTCAGCACTCAGCTTGTGCAGCAGCCAGGACGGGGACTCGACCTCCGCCCCGGCGGCGACGACCCGGTCCCGCAGCGCCCGGTCGGCGGTGACCACGACGACCTCGCGGCCGGACGCCACCTGCTCGGTCACCACTGCGACGATCGCGTCGTCGCCGGACCCCGGGGCGTGGACGGTGCGCACCAGCCCGGCCTCACCGGCCCGCTGACCGCGCCGGGCCGCTCCCTCGAGGACCAGCACCACCTCGTCGTCCGGTAGCCCGGTCGCCAGCTGCTCGTGCAGCCGGTGGGCCGCTCCGGGCCGGTCCCGCCACCATCCGTCCGGCCGGCTGCCCACGACGTTCGCCGCGTCCACGACGAGCACCCGGCCGGTGCGTGGGCGGCTCAGCGGACCGGGCCCTTCGGCTCGTAGCCGACGCAGCTGACGACCGGCAGGCGCGGATAGCGCGGCAGCCGGTCGTCCCAGGCCGCGCGCAGGCAGCGCAGGTACGCCGTGCCGCGCCTGGTCAGGTTCAGCTTCGCGTGCACGCACCCGCCGCAGCATCCCGGTGCGGCGCCCAACGCGGACTCAGCCCGTCGCTGTTCCTGGCTCTCCGACATCGGCCCATTCTCGCAACAGCGCCGACGGCGCCGGCGCCCCCGCCTCCTAGAGTGGGGCCACATGGCGGGCTACGGGCACTGGTTCGGGTGGGGCGAGGCGCAGTCGCTCCTGGAGAACCTGCGCGAACGACGCGTCAACTACTGCCCTGACGAGCTGGACGACGGCACCTGGCACCAGGACACCCGCCGAACCGATCTGCCGAAGGAGCGCCCCGGCCCCCCAGAGGCGGGCGGCAGCTGGGAGATCGCGCGCCGGCTCATCGAGAACTACGAGGCCGCCGATCCCGCGATCATCCGGGGCGTCTACCGGGCGGACGCCCCACTGTGCGGCCGCGACATGCTGCTGGAAGGCCGCTTCCACGGGCTGCACTTCCACATGGGGGTCCGGGTCACCGACGTGGTCGACGAGACCAGGGTCGACGGCTCGCGCGTGTGGGGCTGGAGCTACGAGACGCTCGAGGGTCACCTGGAACGCGGCCGGATGACCTACGAGGTCGCCAAGCACCCCGCCAGCGGGTGCGTCGAGTTCGTCACCCACGGGCTCTCCCAGCAGGCCCCCACCCTCGGGCCGGTGGTCGGTCTGGGGTGGCGGGTGTTCGGCCGTCGTACCCAGCTGCGCTTCTACCGCGAGTGCGGGCAGCGGATGGCCCGCAAGGTCGCCGACATCAGGGAGGGTCGAGCACCGCTGCCGTCGCCGGTCGTGGTGGACGGCCTGGTGCACGCACCCTCTGACGCAAGGCCGCAGTGGCGTGACCGGCTGGCGAAGCGGCAGGAGCACCCCGGCTAGCGTGCTCTCATCGGCCGAGGGCGGCCATCAGCGCCGACGGGTCCTCCACGGTCACCGTCATGCCCGGGTGCCGGAGGCGACCGGTCGGATCCATGGCCCTCACCGGCTCGACGAACCGCACACAGACCGCGTCGTCGCCGCTGGTCGCGAACGTCACGCCGCGGTCGACCAGGGACAGATGGGCCGGGCCGGCGGTCTTCAGCCACTGGAAGCCGCCGGTCCGCTCCACCGAGGCGACGTTCGACCGCGGGGTGCGCAGCCTCCACAACCCGAAGCGCACCCGGAGCTCGTCGTCGCTGACCACCACCTCCGCCGTGGATGTCGTGACCCCGAAGGCCAGGGCCGGCAGCCGGTACGACGCGGCGAAGCGGAACGGGAAGCGCTGCTCAGTCATCGGACTGCCCTCTCCCAGGCGGTTGGACACACGCGGTGGCGGTCCCGGCGTGATGGGGACGGCGCCTCCCGGCAAGGTCCGGGTCGAGATGTGCACGCCGTCGACGAGGCGTCCCTGCGAGGTCCTCACCGCCGACAGGCAGAACCGCACCCACATGTTGAGCTGGATCTCCTTCGCCAGCCGCAGCCGCGCGTAGAGCAGGTGCACCGCCGGGGTGGCGCACCGCGCCCAGGCCTCCACCTCGAACACCAGTAGCTCCGGGTCCGAGTAAGCCCGGAACCGCACCTGGCCGGCCTCCAGGTGGCCGCTGAGGGTGGCCAGCCGCAGGCACCCTTCGTCGGCCTGTACGACGCGCACGGGACCGTCCCACGGCCCGGGCATCTGCACCACGAACTCCTCGCCGACCTCCAGGGGGCCGGTTCTTTCCCGACGGATCCCGACCACCTCGCGGGGCACGAAGCGGTGGAAGCCGCCGAGCACCGCCGACAGCAGCTCGTCAGGGGAGAGCCGGCTGCCCGCGATGTTCACCGAGAACCGGCGGTGGAACAGCGGTCCCACCCCGCCGGCGGCCAGCTGCAGTTGCCCGTCGAGCAGCTGCTCGGGGATGTTCGGCGGCAGGTCCTCGTCGCGGTCTGCCAGCGCCTCCCGGCGGTGCAGCGGCGTGGTGGTCCACATGTACCGCCACGAGACCAGTGCGGTCCCGAGCAGCCAGCGTCCGAGCAGGGTCAGCATCGAGTCTCCAAGACGGTCGGTCCACCAGGGTGGAGCCGCGCTGATCTGTCCGTTCGCGGGTACCCCATTCCGGAGAACCGACACACCCGACACGAGGAGGCCGGATGCTGGACACGACACTGCACCGCCTGGGGGTGCACAGCGCTTACCTGGAGGCGGCGAGCCTCGGATCGATCGGCCTGTGCGTGACGCTGTGGCTGCGCGCCAAGACGGTGGACCAGGAGCAGCGAGGGAACGCCGAACGACGGGCACTGTTCGTCGGGTTGTGGCCACCGATGTTCTGGCTCATCGGTGACAGCGTGCGACGCCACGAGCGGTGACGGGGCCGGCCGGCTACACCCGCCGGCCCGGATCCTCGGCGTCGAAGAGCCGGCCCAGGCCGGCGGACGGGTCGCCGATGGCCAGCACCTCGTCCCCGGCCTCGAACGCCGTGTCTCCGTGCACCTCGACGAGGTGCCCGCGGCGGCTCACCATGCTGATCCAGGCGTCCTCCCCGAGGGCCAGGTCGGCGATCCGGGTGCCCTCGGCGGGGGAGCCGGGTGCCACGACGTGGCGGTGCAGCCCGTCCGGCTCGGACCGGAACCGCATGCCGAGCGCCCACGGCTCGAGCTCGACGGTGCGCATCGGCACGTCGAGCGCCCGGGCCAGGGTCGGCAGGAACCCGCCGACGCCGACGGCGGAGACGAGCACGACGACGAAGACCACGCCGTACACCCGTGACCCCTGTGACGTCCCGGCGCCCAGCGCGAACAGGCCCAGCAGCACCGGGACCGCGCCCTTCAGCCCGGCCAGCAGCACGAACGCGCGCTCGCCGCGGTCGAGCCTGGCCTTGGCGATCAGCAGGCCGACCAGCACCGGCCGGATCACCAGGATCAGCAGCGCGCCGAGCGCCAGCCCGATCCAGAGCACGTCGGAGGTGACCACGTCGTGCAGGTCGATGGTCAGCCCGAGCACGGTGAACGCGACGATCTCGAACACGCTGCCCAGCCCGGAGGCGAACCGTTCGATCTCGTGCTTGTACGGCGCCCGCTCGTCGCCGACGATGATGCCGGCCAGCAGCACCGCGAGGAACCCCGAGCCGTGCAGCACGGCGGCCGCCCCGTAGATCACCGCGGCGCTGGCCATGGTGCGCACCGGGTACAGGGCGGCGTTGGGCAGCGGCACCCGCCTCATGAACTGCAGCAGCAGATAGCCGCCGACCGCCCCGACGGCGGCGCCGACGACCATCTGTACGACGAAGGTCAGCACGCCGCTGGCGACGGCCTGCAGCCCGCTCGCCCCACCGGCGCCGAGCAGCGCGACCATCAGGGCGATACCGACCGGGTCGTTCGCGCCGGCCTCCCCCTTGAGGATGGTCCCCGACCGCCCCGAGATCTCCCGGTTCCCGAGCACGGAGAAGACCATTGCCGGGTCGGTCGGCGCCAGCGCCGTCCCGAGCAGCAGGGCCGGCAGCCAGTCGAACCCGAACAGCAGGTGAGCGGCGACGCCGACGGCGGCCGTGGTCACGATCGTGCCGACGACACCCATCCACAGCGAGATCCCGACCACCTCGCGGAACCGGTGCCAGCCGATCTGCATGCCGCCGTCGAACAGGATGAAGATCAGCGCGACCGTGACGAGGCGCTCGTCGGTCTTGATCGGGAAGGACGCCAGCGCCGGGAACTGGTCCGAGACGACGGCGGCCGCCACCAAGAACAGCGCCGGGGCCGGGACGTGGATGCGCTCGCTGAGCCGGTTCGAGACCACCGCAACGAGCAGGGCAAGGGCGACCAGCAGGATGACGACCCCGAAGGGCTCGACGTCGGTCATGAGGCTCTCTCACCGGGTGGACGGCACGGGTCGATCAGCGCCGACCAGACTTCCCGGCACACCTGGGGCAAGCGTATCGCCGGGCACCGGGCCGGGTCACGCCGGTCGTGAACCGCCCCTCCAGATCTCGCCATGGAACGACGCCGGTGCCCGCCGCCTTCGACCACCAGCTGGAGGTGCTGGAGACGCCTCTGGCGCCCTGGACGGCTGGGCGCACCAGGTGACCCGGATTCGTGCGTCGCTGGCCGAGTCGCTGCGCTCAGCCGCCCCGGAGGGCCAGGGCTAGATCCTCGAGACCCGGGCCCGCCAGCGGTCCGGCCCCTGCTCCAGCGCTTCCCAACCGACCTGTCCCGGCCGTTCGGCCTGGAGCATGTAGTGCAGCGGCTTGGGATCGTGGTCGGCGACGAGCAGGAAGCGGCCGCCGGGGTGGAGCGCGTCGAACGCCCGGTTCGCGAGCGCGGCGCAGCTCTCGCCACCCGCGGCGCGGGTGTCCACCACCGGTTCGCTGCTCGCTTCCGTGCTCATGCGGCGGGGCGCCCGATCCGAACCCGCCAGACCTCTGGACCCTGCTCGAGGTAGTCCCAGGTGAACTTACCGTTGTACTCCGCGTCGAACTGGTAGTACAGCGGCTTCGGGTCGTGGTCGTTGACGAGCTCGAACCCCGCGCCGGGGGCCAGGCCCTGGTAGGTGTCCAGGATCAGCGTGTGCCGGCGGGCCGGCGGCTCCGAGCGGACGTCGAGCTTCGGGTCGGTGGTCATCGTTCCTCCGTGGTGGTGGATGGGTCGCCGCCGTGCTGAGGCAACCGGGCCAGGTAGTGCATGGCGCCGTTGACGCGCTCGGCCTCCCGCGGCCGGACCTCCCGCAGCGTCCACCAGGCCCGTGCGGCCAGGCGGTTGGCGGTGTCGGGATGTCCGGCCTTGCCGAGCGCGCGCAGCGTCTTGACCAGTACGTCGACGGTGCCGGCGAGCTCGTCGGCTGCCTCGGCGGGTGTGGTCATCGGCGCTCCTGCGACGGTATTAAACACGGCATCTGCCGTGAATAATACTCGACCAGCCGGACCCCGCCACCGGGGGGCGTCAACCGGCCAGGATCCTGGCCTTCTGGACCGCGAACTCCTCATCGGTGAGGATGCCCCGCTCCTTGAGCGCGGCCAGGTCCTTCAGCTGCTGCACGACATCGGGCGCAGGTGCGGCCGGCGCGGCGGGCGCCGGTGATGCCTGCTGGTAGGCCTGGTCCTGCTGGTAGGCGAGCTGTGCGTCCCGGTCGGCGTACCTCTCGGCCTGTCGGCGCTGCACCCGACCACTCACCGCGGTGGCCGTTCCGGCGATCACCGCGGTCCGGGCGACGCCGCGAATCAGTCCGGGCATGCTCTCCTCCTCAGTCGTCTGCCTCGAGTGCCTCGAGTGCGGCCACCACGTCGGTCGCCGGGATCCGGGCGCTGGCCACCATCTCGCCACCGCTGTTGCGGGCGGCCGCCACGAACGGGATCGCCCAGCTGTTCTCGTAGACGATCAGAGCGGCCACCGTCCCCGGCGCGAGGGCCGCCGCCGCCTCACGCATGTCGTCGTCACCCAGCAGGCCCGAACGAGCACCGGCGAAGGTCGCGAAGTCACCGGTCTCGCTGAGCTCGAGCAGCTCGGCGTTGCCGTCGTCGTCCTTGCCGATCACCATCAGGTCGTAGAGCCGGATCACGCCGCGCTCGACCAGGTCGAGCAGCGTCTTGCCGGCCTCGCCGGTGAGCCGGTGCCGTGGGAACTCCAGCAGCACGAAGTCCACCGGACCGTGAACGTCACTGGCTGTCGCGGTCACGCTCGCCTCCAGGGGGTCTCAGGTACACCCCACCCTCCGTCCGCCTCATCTGCGCAGGCATCACCCGTGCCGGATGACTCCGAGTCCGGCAGGCGCCTGGTCGCTGACGTCCTCACCCTTACGGGGTGATGTGGCCGGGCGCCCAGGGCAGGACGGTGGCACCAGACGCTCTCGGGAAGGAGCCCCTCATGACCGACGTCGGCGAGCTGGAGCAGCTGCGAGCGCGGGTCGCGGAGCTCGAGGGCGAGCTGCAGAAGGCGCAGGCGCCGCCACCGCCTGTCGCGCGGCGCCACCGGGTGCAGTCCGGGTTCGCGGCGCTGCTGATCGTCCTCGGCTGCGTGCTTGCCCCGTTCTCGGTGGTCTCGGTGTGGGCGAGCACCCAGATGTCCAGCACCGACCGGTGGGTCGCGACCGTGGAGCCCCTGGTTCACGATCCGGCCGTCCAGTCCGCGATCGCGGACAAGGTGACGGTGGCGATCCTGGACAACGTCGACGTGCAGGTCCTCGCGACCCAGGCGCTGACCCTCCTGGCGGACCGGCCCAACGTGCCGCCCCGGCTGGCGGCGGTGCTGCCCGGGCTGGCCGTGCCGATCACCAACGGAGTCGAGAACTTCATCGGCACCCAGGTCGACAAGGCCGTGGCCAGCCCCGCGTTCGCGACGGTCTGGGACCAGGCCAACCGGGTGGCTCACCAGAACCTGGTCAACCTCCTCGAGGGCAACCAGAACGGTGCGCTGAGCGCCCAGAACGGTGAGGTGACGCTGAACCTGGCGCCGATCATCGCCCAGGTCAAGCAGCGGCTGGTGGCCCGCGGCTTCACCCCCGCGGCGCAGATCCCGGCCATCGACAAGTCCTTCGTGCTGGTGAAGTCCGACGCGGTGACCAAGGCGCAGGGCCTCTACAGGCTGCTGAACAACCTGGGTATCTGGCTGCCGATCATCGCTCTCGCTCTGCTGGCCGGCGGGATCGCCCTGGCGCGCCGCCACCGTCGCGCGCTGGCCGCTGGGGCGTTCGGAGTCGCCGGCTCGATGCTGGTGCTCGGTGTCGCGCTGGCCGTGGCACGGGTGCTCTACCTGAACGCGGTCCCCTCGGACGTGCTTTCCGCCCAGGCGGCCGGCGACGTCTACGACACCCTGGTCCGGTTCCTGCGCTACTCGTTGCGCTCGGTGGCCGCGGTCGGGCTGGTGGTCGGGCTCGGTTCCTACCTGACCGGTCCCGGCTCCGGTGCTGCGCGCACGCGCGCGGCGTTCTCGGGGGGCATCGGCTGGCTGCGTGGCGGTGCCGAGCGGGCCGGGATGCAGACCGGCGTGGTGGGCACCTGGACCTACGCGCACAAGCGGTGGCTGCGGATCGGTGCGGCGGTGCTCGGTGCGGTCGTGCTCGTGCTCTGGTCCCAGCCGAACGTGCCGGTGATCCTGACCATCACGGGCATCGTGCTGCTGGCGCTCGCGGTGATCGAGTTCCTGGGCCGTCCGCCGGCCCCCGCGCCCGTCGTGCTCCAGGGCCCGGCGGAGTCCACGGTGCCGCGCCAGGCCACCGGTCCGGAACGCGAGCCGGGCGCAGCGGCCGGCCCGGACGCTGAGGAGCCGGTAGGCGAGGACAAGAAGCACGAGGCGATCCCGCGCTGACCAGGCTGCCCTGACAAGGCTGCCTTGAGCTGCCGCCCAGGGGCCCGGGCGCCGGTTGCTGCCGGCGTCCGGTGCTGTCGGCGACAATGTGGCCATGTTCGCTCAGCACAACCGGACACCGGCCGGACCGTCCGCGGTCTCCGTGTCGGGGCTCTCGGTGGCGTTCGGGGCGGTGCGGGCCCTGGAGGGCATCGACCTGTCCGTCGCCCCGGGTGAGCTGGTCGGGGTCACCGGGGAGAGCGGCGCCGGCAAGACCACGCTGATGCGCTGCATCGCCGGCGACCTCCCTCCGACCACAGGCGAGGTGCTCGTCGCCGGCCGACCGGGGCCGGTGGACCCGGGCAGCGCCGCTCGGTCGGGGATCGGGGTGGTGTGGCAGGATCTCGCGCTCGTCGACCGTTTGGACGTCGCAGCCAACCTGCTGCTGGGGCGGGAGAGCCGGGGACTGCTGTGGACCGAGGCTCGGGCGCACGCGCTGGCCCGCCGCACCCTCGACGACCTCGGGATCGCGATCCCGCGTACGACGGAGCCGGCCGGCGGGCTCGTCGCCGGTCAGCGGCAGCTGCTGGCGGTCGCCCGGGCGGTGTCCATCGAGCCGGACGTGCTGCTGCTCGACGAACCGACGGCGGCCCTCGGGGTCGCCGACACCGCCCAGGTGGAGCGGCTCATCCAGCGGATCCACGCCCGCGGCACCACGGTCCTGCTGGTGTCCCACGACGTCGAGCAGCTGCTGCGGCTCACGCAGCGGCTGGTGGTGCTTCGGCACGGCCGGCTGGTGGCGGGGGTCGACCCGACGCGCACCCACCGCGACGACGTGATCGCGCTCATCTCCGGCCAGGAGGTCGAGTCCTCCGCGCACCACCAGCTCACCCGGCTGCACGCGCTCACCGACCGGCTGGCCTCGGCGGACCCGTCGTCGAGCCTGCTGATGATCCTGTCAGCGCTCGGCGCCGCGCTCGGCGCCCGCCGGATCTGCATGCACATCGCCGACGGGGACCGGCTGCGGCTGGCCTGCGCCTTCGGAGTGCCGGCCGCCGTACGCCGTGCGTGGGAGGAGCTGCCGTTCGGGGAGGCGGGCGGGGCCATGGGCGTGGCCGCCGCCACCGAGAAGCCGGTGGTCGAGCCAGGCGACGAGTTCGCGGCGCAGTGGGCGGTGCCGTTCAGCGGCTCGCACGGTCTGGCCGGGGTGATCACCGTGCTGCGCGACACCGTCACCACACCGAGCCGCGACGACCTGGACCTGGTCACCCTGTACGGCGGGTACGCGGTGGCTGCCATCGAGCGGGAGCGGCTGGTCGATGAGCTGACCTCCCGGAACCTGGTCCTCGAGACGATCAGGGAGGTGCTGGAGACGCTGGCCGGCCCCATTCCGGTCGACGGCGCCCTCGAGACCGCGCTCGAGGCGCTGCTGCGCGGCATGCACGCCGACGAGATCGGCCTGTTCGTGCCGGGCTCGGACGGGGAGGCCACCTGCCGCGCCCGGGCCGACATCCACGGTAGCGGCGAGCCCGGGCTCGCCGAGGAGGTGGCCGAGCACCGGGCACGGACCGCCGCCAGCGGGCGGGTCGAGCCGATCGGCGGCAGCCGGCGTGGCTGGGGGCTGGCGGTCAGCTTCGTCACGGAGGACGGGGTGGTCACCCTGGCCGCTCGGAAGCGGACCGGCACGGTCGCCGCCGAGACGTCCGCGCTGATGGAGGACGCCGCCAGCTCGGTGCGGCTCGCGCTCGAGCGCGAGCGTGCGCAAGCCGCGCTGCAGGAGGCGGTGGCCCTGCGTCGCTCCCAGCAGCTGCAGCGTGAGTTCCTGGCCCGGCTGTCCCACGAGCTGCGCACCCCACTGACCGCGATCGGGGGGTACGCCGAGAGCCTGATGCAGCCCGACGTGACCTGGGACCAGGAGTCCCACGACCGGTTCCTTTCCCGGATCGGCGCCGAGTCCACCCGGCTGCGCCGGCTCGTCGAGGACCTGCTCGACCACTCCGCGATCGAGTCCGGGGTGCTCAAGCTGCACTGCGACTGGTGCGACCTGTCCCTGCTGCTGGACGCCGCGCGCGGCTGCCTCGACCCCGCCGCGCAGGCGCGGGTGGCGGTCGGGCGCTCCGAGGGTGGGCCGGTGGTCTGGGCCGACCACGACCGGCTGGAGCAGGTGTTCCTGAACCTGATGGACAACGCGGTCCGGCACAACCCGCCGGGAACCCGCGTGTGGGTCGAGGTTTGCAGCGGCGACGCCGAGACCGTCCGGGTGGAGATCCGCGACGACGGCGCCGGACCGCCGGAGAGCGTGGCGGCCTCCCCGTTCACCCCGCACCGGGAGAGGCGGGGCCCGAGCGCGGGCGCGGGCCTCGGACTGTCCATCGCGCATGCCATCGTGGTGGCGCACGGCGGAAGGATCGAGATGGAGCCGGCGGAGCCGGGCACCCGGTTCTCGATCACGCTGCCGGTGGGCAACGAGCTGGCTGAGGGCCGGGACGCCGAGGGTCGGGAGCTGACGGTGCGGGAGGTGCGTGCACATGACTGACGAGGGACCGCGCACCCGAGTGCTGATGGTCGAGGACGACCCGAACATCGTTGACCTGATCCGCTCGAACCTGAACGTGCGCGGTTTCGACACGGTCATCTCCACCGACGGCACCCGGGCGTTGCGGTTGCTGGAGACCGAGCAACCCGACATCGTGCTGCTCGACCTGATGCTGCCCGGCGCGGACGGCATGCAGCTGTGCCGGCAGATCCGGGAGCGCTCCAGCGTGGGCATCATCGTGGTCTCCGCGCGAGGCGGCGAGCACGACAAGGTCACCGCGCTGAACATGGGGGCCGACGACTACCTGACCAAGCCGTTCGGGGTCGAGGAATTGCTGGCCCGGATCAGCGCCACCCTCCGTCGCACCCGCCCGGCAGCGGGCCCCGAGGAGACCACGAAGGTGGTCAGCGTCGGCAACGTCGAGGTGGACCTGGCCGACCAGCGGGTGTCCCGCGACGGCGAGCCGGTGCACCTGACCCCGACCGAGTTCGCGCTGCTGCGTGAGCTGGTCCTGCACCCCGGCAAGCTGCTCACCCACGCCCAGCTGCTCCGGCTCGTGTGGGGCCCGGGGTACGAGACCGAGACCGAGTACATCCGGGTCTACGTACGCCGGCTGCGCGCCAAGCTCGAGACGCCGGACGGACCGTCGCTGATCGTGACCCAGCCGCGTGCCGGCTACCGGCTCGCCGACGGCCTGGTCCGTTAACGGTTTGTTGATGCGGCAGTTCGATTGTTCACGGCGCGTTCACACGTTCGTCACTAGCGTCGAGTCGTCCACGCCAGACGGCGTCGACCGGCCGCGCCTGCCGCGACCGTGCCGAAATGATCAAGGATGGTGCCCTGTGCGCGTCTTTCGGAATGTCTCTCTAGGAGCGGTGCTGGCAGCGACGACCCTGGCTGCCGCCGCCTGTGGGGGTGGGGGCTCGACGCCCAGTGGTTCCTCGTCCCAGAGCAGCTCGGGCGGGTCGGGAACCGTGCCCCAGCTGTCCGCCACCTCTTTCACCAACGACTTCTCAGCGATGGCCAAGCTCCAGCCGCTGGTCGCCCAGGGCAAGGGCAAGATCGCGGTGATCCTGCCCGACACGGTCTCCTCGGCCCGCTACACCGAGTTCGACGCGCCGTACCTCAAGGAGTCCTTCCTGAAGGCCGGGCTCGACTCGTCGCAGTTCAGCATCCAGAACGCGCAGGGCAGTGACAGCACCCAGCTGACCGACGCCCAGTCCGCCATCACCAGCGGCGCGACCGTGCTGATCGTGGACCCGCTGGACTCCGGGGTCGGCGCCAGCATCGAGAACTACGCCAAGTCCCACGGCGTGCAGGTCATCGACTACGACCGGCTCACGCTCGGCGGCAGCCGGTCCTACTACGTCAGCTTCGACAACGTCGAGGTCGGCAAGCTGATCGGCAACGGGCTGGTCTCGTGTGTGTCGAAGTGGGGCGTGAAGAGCCCGAACGTGATCGTGATGAAGGGCGACCCGACCGACAACAACGCCACCCTGTTCGCGCAGGGTTACGAGGGCGTGCTGGCGCCGAAGTTCAAGTCCGGCGGCTGGACCGAGGCAGCCACCCCGGCCGGCACCTGGGACCCGCCGACAGCGCAGACCGAGTTCCAGCAGGCCTACACCGCGCACAAGGACGTCAACGCGGTGCTGGTGCCCAACGACGAGAACGCCGCCCCGATCATCACCTACCTGAAGACTCTGCACGTCAAGCCGCAGAGCTTCCCGGTCACGGGCCAGGACGCCACCCTGGTCGGCCTGCAGAACATCCTGGCGGGCTACCAGTGCGGTACGGCGTACAAGCCCATCTACCTCGAGGCGCAGGCCACCGCCGCGCTGGCGATGTACCTTCGGGCCGGAGTCACGCCGCCTGCCTCGCTGGTGAACGGCACCACGAAGGACACCAAGGCCGGCGCCGACGTGAAGTCGGTGCTGCTGAAGCCGGAGTGGGTGACCACCGACAACATGGCGAGTACCGTCGTCGCTGACAAGTTCGTGCCGGCGTCGCAGCTGTGCTCCGGCAAGTACGCGACCTACTGCTCGAAGTACGGGATCAAGTGACAGACACCCCCGTTGGCGACGTCCCACTGCTTCGGCTGCGGGGCGTCGCCAAGCACTTCGGCCCGGTGCAGGCTCTCAGCGGAGTCGACCTCGACATTCCTGCCGGCCAGGTCACCGCGCTCGTCGGAGACAACGGCGCCGGGAAGTCCACGCTCATCAAGAGCATCTCCGGCATCTGGGCCATCGACGGCGGAGAGATG
The DNA here is from genome assembly GCA_035690905.1 of Nocardioidaceae bacterium. Lineage (GTDB taxonomy): Bacteria > Actinomycetota > Actinomycetes > Propionibacteriales > Nocardioidaceae > DASSKA01. The sequence goes on from DASSKA010000021.1 coordinate 14,460, forward strand.
CAGTGGAAGGGCAAGCGGGTCCACCTCTCCACGCCGCGTGACGCCGCCCATCTCGGGATCGCGACCGTCTACCAGGACCTGGCCCTGTGCGACAACCTGGACATCGTCCAGAACATGTTCCTCGGTCGGGAGGTGGTGAAGAGTCGGCTGCTCGACGAGGGCAGCATGGAGAAGCGGGCCGGCCGCACCCTGTCCGACCTCTCGGTCACCACCGTGAAGTCGGTGCGCCAGCTGGTCGGGTCGCTCTCCGGCGGGCAGCGCCAGGCCGTGGCGGTGGCCCGTGCGGTGATGGAGGACGCCGAGCTGGTGATCCTCGACGAGCCGACCGCCGCGCTCGGCGTCTCACAGACCGCGATGGTGCTCGACCTGGTCACGAAGCTCCGTGACCGGGGCATCGCGGTGCTGATCATCTCCCACAACCTCAACGACGTGTTCGCGGTCGCAGACCGCATCGCCGTCCTGCACCTCGGGAAGATGGCACGCAGTGCCCCGAAGTCGGAGCTCGACACCCAGGGCGTCGTCGAACTGATCACCACGGGCACCACGACCCAGCCGGCAGTGACGAAGGGCTGAGCAGATGACCACTCCACGTGACACCGAGGTCCAGCCCGAGCACCGGACGGCGCCGGCTGAGGCCACCGACGACGGCGCCGCGAGCGAGTCGTCGATCGAGCTGACGTCGGGGTCGCTGGGGGACTACCTCAGCGCCTGGGGGAAGCGCATCCGCTCCGGCGAGAGCGGCGTGCTGCCGGTCCTCGTCGGCCTGGTGATCATCATCGTCATCTTCCAGACCCAGCAGTCGGTGTTCCTCTCGGCGGGCAACCTCACCGTCCTGCTGCAGCAGGCCGCCGCGGTGGTGCTGCTCGGCATGGCCGAGGTCTACGTGCTGCTGCTGGGCGAGATCGACCTGTCCGTGGGGTTCGTCGGAGCCATCGGCGGGACCATCACCGTGATCTTGACCTCGACGCCGCACAACCTGCCGTGGTGGGTCGGCGTTCTCGCCGGTCTGGCGGGCACCGCACTGATCGGGGCGTTCCAGGGCTGGCTGATCACCTGGCTGAGGCTTCCCTCGTTCGTGGTGACCCTCGCCGGGCTGCTGGGCTTCAACGGTGTCCTGCTGCTGCTGATCAACAAGGCCGGCGGGTCCAGCGGCGGCACCATCGCGATCTCGAACAGCGTGATCCTGGGCATCGTGAACTCCAACATGGCTCCGGTCGCCGGCTGGATCGTCTTGGCCGTGTGCGTCGTCGCGTTCGCCTTGGTGACCGTGCTCGGTGATCGGAGCCGACGCCGCTCTGGTCTGGCGACGCCGCCGTTCAGCCTGGCGGTGGCCAAGATCGTGCTGTTCGCGGTGGCCGGGATCGTCCTGGTCGTGGTCTGCAACACCAACCGCGGTGTCGGCGTCATCGCCCTGTCCGGTGTGCCGTACGTCGTACCGGTGGTGCTCGCGATCCTGCTGGCCTGGACGCTGCTGCTCGGGCGCACCCGGTTCGGCCGCTACGTGTACGCCATCGGCGGCAACGCGGAAGCCGCCCGCCGCGCGGGCATCAACGTGAGCCGGATCCGGATGACCTGCTTCGTGCTCTGCAGCCTGACCGGAGGCATGGCCGGCATCGTCTACGCCTCCCGGCTGGGCTCGATCTCCAACAACGTGAACGGCGGCCAGCTCGTGCTGTACGCCGTGGCCGCCGCTGTGATCGGTGGCACCAGCCTGTTCGGCGGGCGGGGCAAGATGCTGCACGCGCTGCTGGGCGGCATGATCATCGCCACCATCGCCAACGGGATGGGGCTGATCGGCCTGGACGCCGCGACGCAGTACATCGTCACCGCGCTCGTGCTGCTGGCCGCTGTCATCGTGGACGCGGTGGCCCGGCGCGGCCAGAGCGCCACCGCCTGACCAAGACCTGTGTTGAGTGGTCACTCGTGCAGCGTCGAGTGGTCGGTCGTGCAGCGTCGAGTGGTCACTCGTGCCGAGACAGCGCTCGTGGCTCATCGAGGGTGAAGATGACAGCTGGGACGTTCCTGTCGTATTGGCTGTGGGCATCAAAGCCATCGCACATGACTGTTCGACACGGCGCGCGAGTGACCACTGAACGCGGCGCGAGTGACCGCTGAACGGCGCGCGAGTGACCGCTGAACGCGGCGCGAGTGACCGCTGAACGCCGCGCGAGTGACCGCTCAACAGGGGCAGCTCAGCGGGGTCAGAGGGAGCGGCGCCAGGCGGAGATCTCGTCCAACAGCTCCTGCTGCCGCTCCGGTGACGCGAACGAGGAGGTCACCGAGTTCACCGCGAAGGTGGCCACGGTGTCCGCGTCGAGCGCGTGCGCCTGAGCCAGGGCGGTGAAGTTCGCCCCGACGTACCCGCCGAAGTAGGCCGGGTCGTCGGAGTGGATGCTCACCTTCACCCCGGCCTCGAGCAGCCGGACCGCGGGGTGCTCCTCGACGGAGCTCACCGCCCGCAGCCGCACGTTGGACAGTGGGCACATGGTCAGCGGGACCTGCTCGGCGGCCAGCCGGCGCACCATGGCCGCGTCGTCGACGCAGGTGACGCCGTGGTCCACCCGTTCGACGCGCAGCAGGTCCAGGGCCTCCCGGATGTAGGCGGGTGGCGCCTCCTCGCCGGCGTGCGCGACGGTGTGCAGACCCAGGGCGCGGGCACGGGCGTAGACCTCGGTGAACTTCGAGGGCGGGTTGCCGATCTCGGTGGAGTCGAGCCCGACCCCGAGCAGGTCGCCGGTGCGGTGCGCGACCGACTCCAGTGTCGCCAACGCGTCGGCGGCCGGCAGGTGCCGCAGGAAGCAGAGGATGAGCCCGCCGGACATCCCGAACCGCCGCTCGGCGTCCCGGAGCGCGTCCAGCAGGCCGTCGACGACAGTGTCGACGGCGACACCGCGGGTGGTGTGCGCCTGCGCGTCGAAGAACATCTCGACGTGCCGCACCCCCTGCGCGGCGGCCCTCTCCAGGTAGGCGGTGGCCAGCGCGGTGAAGTCCTCCCTGGTGCGCAGGGCGGCCATGCATGCGTAGTACAGGTCGAGGAAGGACTGCAGGTCCTCGAAGTCGTACCGGGCCCGGAGCTCCTCGACGGTGCGGGCCGGGAGCTCGACGTCGTTACGCTTGGCGAGCTCGAACGCCAGCTCCGGCTCGAGCGTCCCCTCCACGTGCAGGTGCAGCTCGGCCTTCGGCAACCGCGCGAGGTCGTCGGCGTTCATGCGTGCACCCCCTTCCCTGGTGTGGCGGATTCGAACTCCAGCCAGCCGCCGGCACCGGTGTACCGGCCGGTCCCGCCGGTGACGGCCAGCTTGAAGTGCGGTGTCTGGGAGACCTGTTCATCGAGCACTCGACGGTCAAGACGCACGTGAACGCTCGTCGACCCAGGTCTTCCCGAGGCTGGCGCCCGCAGTCACGACCAGCGTGATGACGATGAACGCCAGCGAGACGGCGATGCTCACCTCGGGCACCGGCAGCCATCCGAGGTGGTCGATGTGGGAGCCGTGCAGCGCCTCGAAGACCAGCTTCAGGCCGATGAAGGCGAGGATCACCGCCAGACCGATGTTCAGGTAGACCAGCTTCTCCAGCAGGCCACCGAGCAGGAAGTAGAGCTGCCGGAGGCCCATCAGTGCGAACGCGTTGGCGGTCAACACGATGTAGGCGTGCTGCGTCAGTCCGAAGATGGCCGGAATCGAGTCGAAGGCGAATACCACGTTGGCGATGCCGATGGCCGCGATCGCGAACACCAGCGGGGTCATCAGCCACCGGCCCTCGGTACGCACCGCAAGCCGAGGTCCGACGTACTCCTGCGTCGTCGGGAGCACCTTGCGCAGCCCCCGGACCACCGCGCTCTCGGTGAACTCGCTGTCCTCGTCGTCGCTCTCCATGAGCAGGCGTACGGCGGTGAAGACCAGGAACGCCCCGAAGATGTAGAAGACCCACGTCGCGGCCGACAACGCGGCGACCCCGGCGGCGATCAGCACCGCTCGCAGCACCAGGGACACGATGATGCCGATGTAGAGCACCTTGTCTTCGGCGAGATCCGGCACGCCGAAGCGGCTGATGATCAGCACGAAGACGAACAGGTTGTCCACGCTCAGGCTGTACTCGGTGATGTAGCCGGCGACGAACTCGCTGCCCCAGCCGTTCGAGCCGAACCAGAACAGCCCGACCGCGAACAGCGCGGCGAGGCTCACGTAGAAGACCACCCAGTAGGTGGCCTGCCGCACGCTCACCTTGCTGTCGCGCCGGCCGATCACCAGCAGGTCGAGCACGACGATCGCGACCAGACCCACGACGGTGATCGCCCACACCCAGGGCGGGACTGCAGTGAACACACGACCTCCGGACGTCAGCAGGGGACAGTTCCGGAGGTCTCTTCCGCCCGGGGGTCCGCATCGCGCACCGCCACGGGCCGGCAGCACCGGGTAGGCCAAGCCTCCGTGATGACGACACTGCCGCGGGGGAATACTCCCCTCCCGGGGCGCACTCTACAGGTCAGCGCACGCGTGGTGGGGTGAGCGGGGTGAAGCCCTCCTCGGCGGCGTCACCTTCGGGCTCCTCCTCGTCGCCGCCGTCCTCGGCCTCCGCGGTGGCAGCCTCGTCGCCGCCGTCCTCGGCCTCCGCGGTGGCAGCCTCGTCGCCAGCAGCCTCGTCGCCAGCAGCCTCGTCGGCCTCGGTCTCGTCGGCGTCCGGGGCGGGCGCTGCCTCGGCCGGCTGCTGGTCGGTGGCCTCCGGCTCCGGAGGTTCCACCGGCTCACCGAGCACCTGGCTCATCAGCGCCCCCGGGGCCGCACCGGTCAGAGTGGTGAGCATCTGCCGCACGTTAGCGAGCTGGGCGTTGATGCTGTCCCGTCGCTGCGTCGCCGCGGCGAGCTCACGCTCGGAGTCGGCGCGGACCCGGGCGGCGACGGCCTTGGCGTCGTTGACGATCGCGGCCGCCTTCTGCTCGCCCTCCTCGAGCACCCGCCGGGTCTCCCGGGCCGCCTCGTCGTGCGCCGTGGACGCGTCGGCGCGGGACTTCTCGATCTCACGCTCGAGTGCGTCGAGCCGACCCTGCGCCTCGGCCATCTGCTTGGTGAAGTCCTGCTCGGCCTTCTCCCGCCGGCGGGCCAGGGTCGTCTCGAAGTCCGCGGCCGCCTGCGCCGCCTTCGCTCGCTGGTCCTCGTAGACCGCCTCGGCCTCCTGGAGCCGGGCCGCCGCGTCCCGCTCGGCCGCGTCGAGCCGCTCGTCGGCGTCGCGCCGCGCGTCCTCCAGCAGCCGCGCCGACTCCACCTGCGCGTCGCTGCGGCGCTGCTCGGCGTAGCGGTCCGCCTCCGAACGCACCTTGGCAGCCGCCTCGTCGGCCTGGCGCCGCTGCCCGTCGGCGTCCTCACGGGCACGTGCCCGCAGCTCGTCGGCCTCCTCCTCGGCGAGCTCGAGGATCTGCCCGACGCGCTCGCCGAGGTGCGCGAAGGAGGCCGGCGCAGCCGCGGGAACCTGCTCGTCCGTGTGCGCCTGCTCGGTCTCCAGGTCCGTGATCCGCGACTCGAGCGCGGCGACCTGGCCACGGGAGGCGGCGGCCTCCTCGAGCAGCTCCTTCATCCGACGGTCCACCTGCGTGGTGTCGTAGCCACGCAGCACCACACGGAACGGGTTGGGGGAGTCGGTCATCGGCTGCTGTCCTCTTCTTCCTCGGTCTCACTGTTGGGGGGCGGCGACTCGGTGGTGCCGGTTGCATCGGTGGGTACGGCGAGCGCCTGGATCACCCCGGAGAGCTGGCTGAGCTCAGTGGCGATCTCGTCGCGTCGGCGGGTCAGCACGGCAACCTGCTTCCTGCTGTCCGCCAGCAGCTCCCGGGCCTGGCTGCGCAGCAGGTCCGCCTCGTGCCGCCCCTGGGTCACCAGGGCCGCGGCCTCCTCGCGGGCCTGGCGCAGCTCGTCCTGCCCGCTGCGCTGGCTGCGCACGACCTCTTGTGCCACCCGTTCGCGCAGCAGCCGGGCGCCCGACTCCGACTCCTCCAGCCGGCGCTGGGCCCGCTCGTGCAGCTGCGCGGCCCGCTCGCGCGCATCCGCCTCCAGCCGCTCGGCGGCGGTCCGGGCGGCGGCCACCAGCTGCTCGGCCTCCTTGTCGGCTGCCGCGCGCACGTGCTCGGCCACCTCGCCGAGCTCGACCGCCCGCTCGTCGGCCTCCTGGACGAGATCCGCGAGCCGGATCCGGAGGCGCGCCATCACGTCCTGGAGCCGGAGCCGCACCTGCTTGACATGCGCGGCCGCGGCGGTGTGCCCCGCGGCCCGGGTCCGCTGCGCCTCCAGCTCGGCGGTAGCCAGCAGCGACTTCATGGTCTGCTCGGTCCAGGCCGTCTGCTCGGCCGCCGAGGCGAGGGTCTGCTCGGCGTCGGTGCGGGCGCTGCGCAGCACGTCGTCGGCCTGCGAGCGGGCCCGGTTCTGGACGAGCTCGGCCTCGGCCCGAACCGCAGCGGCGTCGCGGTCCGCCGCTGCGCGGATCGCGTCCGCCTCGCTCTCTGCCCGCTGCACCAGCTGTTCGGCCCGGCCCTCCGCCTCGGCGAGCAGCTCACCGGCCCGGTCCTCGGCCTCGGCGCGGCGCTGCTCGACCAGGCTGCTGGTGGCGTCGTCCTGCTCTTGGGCGCGGCGGGCCGCCTCGGCCAGCAGGCCGTCAGCGGCTTCGCGCGCCTCGGTCTGCCACTTCTCCGCGTCGTGCTGCGCGTCCCGCAGCAGGCGGTCCGCCTCCTCGCGGCGTTCTGCGGTCGTCGCCTCGACCTCGTCGAGCATCTCCCGACGCTGCGACTCCGCGGCCTGCATGAGGAACGTGGCCTGCTCCGCGGCGTCGGAGACCAGCTGCTGGGCCTCCTCCGAGGCCGAGTCCAGCCTCTCCTGCGCCGACCGGACGACCCGTTCGGCGTCCTCGCGGGCCGCCGTCGCCTCGTCGTACCGAACCCGGGCCTCGCGCTCGAGCTCGTCGCGCCTGGCGGCCGCCTCGTCGAGCTGCTGCTGGGCACGGGCGACCAGCTCGTCCGCCACCAGCTGGGCACGCCGCAGCACGTGCGCGGCGGAGCCCGACGGGGGGCTCGGCTGCTCACGCACGACGCGCGGCTGCTCGGCGTCCACGGGGCCGTATCATGTCAGAACTCCCATACCTCTCCAATGGCGCATCCTCCATGATCGGACTGCGGAGACAAGGAGGCCATAGATGAACGGCATTTTGGCCAAAGCGTTAGAACGAGAGCACCGCGAGATCGATACGGGGATCGCCGCGTTCACGTCCCGGCGTGCCGCGGATGAGGTGGAGACCGAGCCGCTGATCGCCGCGATCGCCGCTCTGCGCCGCCACATCTACCTGGAGGAGCAGTTCCTGTTCCCCCCGCTGCGGGCGGCCGGGATGATGCCTCCGGTGTTCGTGATGCTGCGCGAGCACGGCGAGATGTGGAAGGTCCTGGACACCCTGGAGGGCGCGCTCCGGGAGGACCCCGGGGCGGACACTGTCGTCTCGCTGTGCGCGGACCTGGTCCCGCTGCTGGAGGCGCACAACGCCAAGGAGGAGGCCATCCTCTACGCCCAAGCCGACGCGGTCCTCTCGGACCAGGCCAGCGCGGAGCTGCAGGCGTTCCTGGCCTCCGGCAGGATGCCCGAGGGCTGGGTCTGCGAGCGCGCCCGGTCCTAGCCAGGCTGCTCGCCGGTCGCGGCCGGCCGGTCGGTGTGGCTGTACTGCGACCAGGAGCCGGGGAACAGTCGGCCGGTGCCCAGCCCGGCGTGCTCGGCCGCCAGCAGGTTGTGGCAGGCCGTGACCCCCGAGCCGCAGTAGCTGACCAGCTCCTCGCCGGTCCGGACACCGGCCGACTCGAACCGGCGCCGCAGCTCGCCAGGCGGTAGGAAGGTGCCGTCGGTTGCCAGATTGTCCCGGCAGGGCAGGCTGCGCGCACTGGGGATGTGTCCGGCCCGCGGGTCGACCGGTTCCACCTCGCCGCGGTAGCGCTCGCGCGCGCGGGCGTCCACGAGGACGCCGTCGAGGTCGTCGAGGTCGTCGAGCTCCACCAAGCGTTCGGGCGGCCACGGCGTGGCGGTGAAGCTTCCCTCGGGTACGACAGACCCCCGGCCGCGTTCCAGCGGCCCGGCCCAGGCGGTGATGCCCCCGTCGAGCAGCGCGGCGTCGTGACCGGTGACGCGCAGCATCCACACCAGCCGGGCGGCGACGGTGCCGCCCGCGTCGTCGTACCCGACCACCGTGTCCCCGGCGTCGAGGCCGAGCCGGCGCATGCCCTGCGCGAACAGTTCCGGGTCGGGCAACGGGTGGCGCCCCAGGGCGGGGTCGGCGGGGGCGGCGAGCCAGCGCTCCAGGTCCACGAAGCGCGCGCCCGGCAGGTGGCCGTCCAGGAACGCCTCGAGGCCGGAGCGCCCGTCGAGATACCAGCGGACGTCGGCGACGACCACCTGGTCGTGGTGCTCCTCGAGCCAGCCTGTGGTGACAACGGGACCGATCACGGGTGACAGTGTGCCGTGGGCAGGGTCAGGATGGGCTCATGGGCAGCGCATTGCGGAACCTGACCGGCACCACTGCCGCCGTTGCCGTCACCGCGGTCACCGGGGGGTTGGCCAGCGCCGGCGTACGGTCGGCGTGGTACGAGACGCTCGACAAGCCGCCGTTCCAGCCTCCTGCCCAGGTGTTCCCGGTCGCGTGGACGGCGTTGTACGCCGACATCGCCGTGGTGAGCGGTGTCGTGCTGACCGCAATGGAGCGTGGCGGCCGCTCGCCTGAGGCACGGTCCTTCCGGACGGCGCTCGCCGTCAACCTGGTCGCGAACGCCGGCTGGTCGTGGGTGTTCTTCCGGGCGCACCGGCTGCTGCCTGCGGCCGCCGTCGCCGGTCTGCTGGCGCTGAGCAGCGCCGACCTCGCGCGCCGGTCCGGCGGGGCCTCGCCGTACGCCGCCGCTGCGCTGGCGCCCTACCCCCTGTGGTGCGGGTTCGCCACTGCGCTGTCCACGGCGATCTGGCGGCGGAACCGGTGATGCCCGGGCGAGCGGCTACCCCTCCTCGTGGGGTCCGGTGCGCTGGACGCGGACTCCCGGCGGCCGTCGGCTGCTGAGCTGCTCCACGATCCTCACCAGATGGGCCCGGAACGCCGCCGCCTGCGGACCCTCCTCGAGCAGCCTGAGCACCTGCGGGCGCGTCTCGGTGGCGGCGCGGAGGGCCCGCATCCCGGCGGTCGTGCCGCGCACCAACGTGCGCCGGCGGTCCGCCGGGTCGGACTCGCGTGCCACATGACCGTCGCGTTCCAGCCGGTCGAGGATCCGGCTCATCGTCTGCGCACGCACGTGGCAGCGGTGCGCCAGGTCGACCTGCGAGCAGGACCCGTCCTCCAGAACCTGCAGGGCGATCAGACCCGCGTGCGTGATCCCCACCGCGTCCAGGTGCTCGGCCCAGGCAAGCTCGACCAGCCGGGCGGCGGTACTCAGAAGCCGCCCGGTCGGCCAGGCCGAAGGGTCATCCATCGTCATGACATCAGCCCTCTGTGGGGGTGGCTGACCGGAGGTAAAATCATTCGTCAGCATACTGATCAACGCGCCGCACGGAGCGGGGAGCCACGTGAGCCCACCCGAGCATCGAGCCAGCCACCGGGGTGGCTCCTGGGCGCACTGGACCGTTCCCGCGCTGGTGGTGGCGGCATGGCTGGTCATCGGCGGCTTCGGAGGGCCGTACGCCGGGAAGCTGGGCCAGGTCCAGTCCAACGACAACCTGTCCTTCCTGCCCACCAACGCCGAGGCCACCCAGGTGCAGCGGCTGCAGCGCAGGTTCACCAGCGAGGACACCAATCCGGCGCTGGTCGTCTACGTCCGGCAGTCGGGGATCTCCCGGGCAGACCTCGACAAGGCACGCGCCGACGCGAGCCGGATCGGGCAGCGACCTGCGGTCGTGGGACACGTCGTGGGCCCGGTCCCCTCCCCGGACGGCAAGGCCGTCGAGCTCGTCGTCCCGCTCAGCGCCAACCTGGGCAGCCGTCTCGTCGACGTGGTGGACGAGATCCGCTCCGAGGTCGGCCGTGGCCCGCCTGGCCTGCGTACCTACGTGACGGGACCAGCCGGGCTGGCCGCCGCGCTGGTGGACGCGTTCGGCGGTATCGACGGGATCCTGCTCGGCGTGGCAGTCCTCGTGGTGCTGGTGATCCTGGCGCTGGTCTACCGCAGCCCGATCCTTCCCTTCGTCGTACTGGTGTCGTCGCTGTTCGCGCTGTCCGCCGCCAGCGCGATCGTCTACGCGCTGGCGAGCAGCGGCGTGGTCACGCTCAACGGCCAGAGCCAGGGCATCCTGTTCGTGATCGTGGTGGGCGCGGCCACCGACTACGCGCTGCTGCTGGTGTCCCGGTTCCGGGAGGAGCTGCGCGAGAACGAGTCCCGGTTCGACGCGATCCTGGTGGCACTCAGGCAGTCGCTCGCACCCATCGTCGCTTCCGGGACCACCGTGATCCTCGGCCTGCTGTGCTTGTTGTTCAGCAGCCTCAACTCCACGCGTGGCCTCGGCCCGATCGCGGCGATCGGGATCGTGTGCTCGCTGGCCGCCTCCCTCACCTTCCTTCCCGCGGTCCTGGTGCTGCTCGGCAGGGTGGCGTTCTGGCCGTTCCACCCCCACTACGGCTCCGAGCACAGCTGGAACCGCGGTCTGTGGGACAGGGTGTCGAAGCTGGTGGGGAGCCACCCCAGACGGGTGTGGATCGCCACGGCCGTCGTGCTCGTCGCGCTCGCCGCGTTCTTGCCGACGTTCCGCGCCGGAGGCACCCCGCAGGCTGACCTGTTCTTGAACCCGCAGCCGGCGGTCGAGGGACAGGACGTCGCTGCACGGCACTTCCCGGCCGGGGCGGCGGCGCCGGCCGTCGTCATCGGGCCGGCCGACCGGCTGGCCCGGATCACCGCCGCCGCGAGGGCGGTGCCAGGTGTGGCCGCGGTCAGCGTGCTGTCCCGGCAGGGCCCGGTGCCGCCCGGCACCGCGCCACCGAAGGTGGTCGGTGGCCTGGTGGACGTGCAGGCCACCCTGAAGGCCGCCGCCGACAGTCAGCAGGCCCAGGACGCGGTGACCCGACTGCGGGACGCTGTCCACCGCGCGGTGCCGAGCGCCAAGGTCGGCGGCTTCACCGCCATCACCGTGGACACGCTCGCCAACTCGCGCAGAGACCTGTTCAGGATCATCCCGATCGTGCTGCTGGTGATCGCCCTGGTGCTGTGCGTGCTGCTGCGTGCCCTAGTGGCCCCGGTCCTGCTGATGCTGTCCGTAGTGCTCAGCTTCGCGGCGACCCTCGGGGTGTCTGCGCTCGTCTTCAACCACGCGATCGGGTTCGCCGGCGCGGACCCGGCCGTCCCGCTGTACGCCTTCGTCTTCCTGGTCGCGCTCGGCATCGACTACAACATCTTCTTGATGACCAGGGTGCGCGAGGAGAGCTTGAGACGAGGCACGCGGCAGGGCACGCTGCGCGGTCTCGCCGTGACCGGAGGCGTGATCACCTCGGCCGGCGTGGTGCTCGCCGCGACCTTCTCCGCGCTGGCGGTGATACCTCTGCTGTTCCTGGTCCAGATGGCGTTCATCGTGGCATTCGGCGTGCTGCTGGACACCTTCGTGGTCCGGTCGCTTCTGGTGCCGGCTGTCAGCTACGACATCGGTGACCCGATCTGGTGGCCGGGCCGGCTCTGGCGGATCGGCAGGGCAGGATGACCGCTCGCCACTCTGGTCCCAGAAACACCACCTGCACCCGGTCCCGGGTATGGGTGACTGCTACTGTGACCCCGCCCACACGCGGGCGGGGTGGAACCTACAGGAGGAACGATGTCTCGACCCAAGTTGCGTGTCGCGGCGGTCGGACTGGCGGCCGCGACGCTGCTCGCCACGGCGGCATGTGGCAGCAACTCCGGCCCCACCGGCTCGACCGGTGGGGGCGGCAAGACGTCCGGCGGTTCGGCCGTGGACGCCTCGCTCGCCAAGATGGTGCCGAGCAGCATCAAGTCCGACGGCAAGGTCATCGTCGCGACCGACCCGTCGTACGCCCCGATGGAGTT
>DASSKA010000022.1:0-33564 GCA_035690905.1 Nocardioidaceae bacterium
TCACCCGAAGCCCTGATCGCCCTGGCCATGCTCAACCTCGGCGGCCACCGCCCCGCCCTCCCCGGCCGGAAATGACCCACGGATCAGTCAGAAGAGCCTCTTTACTGCGGTGACCCACAAGGCGCTCGCGAGCGCTATCAAGGTGATCGCACGTGCCGATGATTCCAGCGGGATCATCGGCGACGCCTGCCGGCGCCTGCTCGACCTCCACCCAAAGGCGGCCTCAGCCGCGAAGGTCGCGCCGGCCAAGTTGGTCGACTGGATGATCAAGTTCCAGTTCGAGGGGGATGTCGACTACTTCGAGCTCGATCCCGTCGCCTACGCGCCTGCACTCGGTGACAGCGGCATGACTGCATACCGTGCGCGCCTGAACGAGATCGAGGCGGGCCTGGGTCCACGCCCGGACGAAAGGTGGCAGTCGCCTCATTCCCACGCGTGGTTCGTGATTGACTGGAACGCCCAGCGTCTCGCCGTCCACGATCACGACATCGACGCGATCATCCGCACCCACGCCAAGGACCGGAGAGTCGCTGCCTGGTTGGAGGACACCGCCGAGGCGTTCGAGGAGATTGGCGAGATCGACCTGGCGATCGATTGGGCGAAGCAGGCCACCGACTTCGACCGAGGCCACCAGTCACTCAAGGCGGCCGACTACTGGTGCCAACTCCTGGAAGAGCACCGATCAGACCAGGTGCTGGATGCGCGGCTCGTCACATTCCGCCGCTGGCCGTCCTCGACGACGGCGGGCCGACTCCACCAGGCGGCGGGAACAGCATGGGACGACTACCGCGACGAGGTGACCGCCACCTTGTCGTCCGGCCCGCGCGACGCGGTGCTCTTCGCGCTGCTGACCCTGAGAGACGTCAGGGTCGCGTGGCGCCTCGCCCACTCCCTCGCCCTCGACAGTGACGACGTCTGGAGCGAGTTGATCAAGGCCTACGAGAAGGTCGATCCCTCTGCCGTCCTCCCGATCCACCGGCGCCTCGTCGAGCACCAGCTCGTCAACGCCAGCGCCCAGCACTACCGCCTGGCCGCCCGCCGCCTGGCCAAGATGGGGAAGCTCGCCGCCGGCAGCGACCTGTCGGATGAGGTCGATGCATTCATTGCCGAACTCCGCGAGACGCATCGTCGACGCCCACGGCTCCAGCAGGAGTTCGACCGCGCGGGACTTCCGTGACTGCCGCTGGGCCAGGCGGCCTCACAGTCCGAGGTCCCTGCTGGAGGTGGTGGCCAGCGCCTCGAGGGGACGGATGTACCGGTTGACCAACACCGACAGGTCCTTGTGCCGGGTTTGCGCGGCGATGCGGGCGAGCGGGACTCCGCCGAGAGCCGCGGTGGTGGCGTGCCCGGCGCGCAGGGAGTGGGCGGTCACCCGGGTGGCGTCCAGGCCCGCGTCGTGTGCGCGGGTGCGCAGCATCCGGGCGATTGCGTCCCCCGAGAGCGGGTGCAGGCTGATCCGGCTGCGAAAGAAGCGGGTGAACAGCGGACCCGGGTCGTGCCCGCGCAGCCTGCGCCACGCGGCCATGGCGGCAAGCGGGTCCGTCTCCGGGTGGCTGCCTCGGGCGACGGCGACGATCTGGCTGTGTCCTTCCTGGTCGGACCGGCGGTCCGTAACCAGCAACCCGTCGGGCTTCTCCTCCACGTCGAGCAGGGTGAGGGCGACTATTTCGGAGCGCCGCATCGCGGAGGCGTAGCCGAGCAGGATTAGCGCGGCATCGCGGACCCCGACCGGCGTGGTGCGGTCGATTCCGTGAAGGATCTGGCGGATGTCGCCGGTGGACAGCGGCCGGGCGAGGCGTCGGGGCGCGGTGCCGTAGGTGCGGCGCAGCCCGAGCCGGACTTGCCGGACGGTCTCCGACGCGACCGGATCGTCCAGGCCATGCATCCGGTGTACGTGTCGGATCGCGGTACACGCTCCGTCAAGACTGGAGACCGCGATGCCCGCGGCAGCGCGCTCGGTCAGGTAGGCGCACAGTGCGGCGGGGTCGCCGGGCAGCGGACTGAGGTTGCGGGCGGCGCACCAACGGGCCCACCGGCCCCAGGTGTAGGCATAGACGCGGCGGGTGGACTCGGTGCGCGCGGCGCTGATCGCCGCGGAAATTCGGTTGGCGTCGGCTTCGGTCAGGGCGACGGGGAGCAGCAGCGGTTCGGGCGCGGCATCAGGGGCCGGCATCAGTGAAGTGCTCATGCCGGTCGTAGAGCGGCGAAGCTGCCCGGTCAGAGAGCCTTCGCCGCTCCCCCAGCCGGTCACGGACGCTCGCCGCGAGATTGCGCAACCGAGCGGCCAGGTCGGAAAATTCTGACTTTGTGCTGACAGGCCGCAGGCCCGGCCGGCGCTCCCCCGAGCGTGTCAACGCCGGTCAACATTTGACCCCCTTCCGACGGTTGAATTGACCCCTGAGTGTTCATGGTGTTCAGTCGTGGAGCGTCGGCACTCGGCCGAGCTCGCGGTCTTTGGTCGACAGGAGTCGCCGTTGAGTGCGACGACCTCGGGGTGGTGGGGAGTCGGTCGATCATACCGACGGCGACTACGTCGTCGCCGAAGATTTCGCCCCAGCGATCTGGGCTTTTTGCAAGTGACGATCAGGGAGGCGCGTTCGTAGCGGCTGCAGACGAGCTGGAAGAACGGGTGGCGGTCTCGGGCTCGATGGGGCTGTAGTCGACCTCGCCGACCACGAGCAGCGGATAGCGGCCGAGCCGGACGAGCTCGTCTTGGAGTCGGCTGGCGTGGCGGGCTCGGCGAGGCGGGCGACCCACTGGCTGGCGGTGGCGAACTGGACGCGGTGGCCGGCCTGGCAGGCGCGGATCGCGGGGCCGGTGGCCAGGTGGGTCTGCCGGTGCCGGGTGGGCCGAGGAAGACCACGTTCTCCGTGGCGACGACGAACTCCAGTGTGCCCAGGTGTGCGACGGTGTCGCATTTGAGCGCGCGAACTCCTCGAGCGACTCGCGGGCCGGGAACCGGGCCGCGCGGATCCGGCACTCGCCGCTGTGGGATTCCCGTGCGACGCCTCGTGTTCCAGGCAGGCGACCAGGAACTCTCGTGGGTCCAGGATTCGGCTCGGGCGCGCTCGGCCAGCCTGGGCACCGCCTCGCGCAGACGTAGACGATGCCGTCGGTTAACTCGCCGATGCTGCCGGCGCAGGTCGACAAGGGTAGGCGCACGCCGACCGGGTGTCGCCCAGTTGGACGGACACAGGTTCGGCGTGCGCCGGTAGGCCCTCTGATCGCTCTAATCGATGGGGCGAGCCGTCCTGGCGGTGAACTGGTCGAACGTTTGCCGAGTCGGAGACCACACGTAAAACTCCACCGCGCCGCGCTCCACCGCTTGCTGCACAAGCTCCTCGAAATCACCGTCGAAAAGCGGGTACTCCGGCCGCTCCAGGCTCATCGACCAGGATCCTGGTCCCGAGGTCAACGGCGGCCAATCTTCACCAAGACCGTGCTCCTTCGGGGTCAGCCAGGCCCGCAGCGGGGGCTCCGGTGTACCTTCCGGCTTCCGGCCTTGGCTGGGATCGGCGGGAAACTCCTCGCCATAGAACCGGCGACGCGTCATGAGTTCCAGCCCGACCCCGCCGGATCCTTGAACAGGTTCTCCGAGTCTTCGAACTGGTACTTGTTGTTGTTGTCCAGGTCGTGGGCGATGCAACCCTCCTGGTAGGCCCACCAGAACCCGGGATAACCGGCCACCTCCCAGGAGTATTGGATGACATTGGAGTGGTTGGTGTACTGGGTGTCGTAGGAGTTGTAGTAGTCGCTCTGGTAGGCCCACTTCGGGTGCCACGTGGTGGCCGCGGCCAGCGACGCCTTGTACTCGTACTGAATCTGGCCATCCACCACACTGCCCACCGTGGACGGGTCCCCGCGCAGTAGATTCCCCTCGGCATAGATCGCCTGTGTCGGGATCGAGGCCCGGAACGTGGTGTAGGTCTGCATCTGAGATCCGTTGATGCTGTGCTTGGCCGTCAACTTCCCGGTACCCAGCGTCGTAGGACCGTACCCGAACTCCAAGTTGGACTGGTTGTTGGCGTGCAGGCCGTCCACGACATTCCAACAGCCCTCGTAGTTGCACCAACCGTTCGCGGTCACATCCGGACTCAGCGCGTCCGGCGCGACTGCCCCGGACGCGCTAGAACCACTGCTAGGCGCCGTCTGGGTAGGGTCCACGCACGCCCAAGCCCCCGTGCGCTGGTCGGCTGGAAGCCCGCACTGGTCCGACCCCACCGTAACCACCTGGGAGGCCGCACCTGATGCGTCGCCGTACATCGGCGGCGGAACGGGCGGCGCCGCGGTCGACTTGCCCTCTGAGGCATGTCCGTTCGTGGACGCGTACACCGCGGGTCCGGCTGCGACGCTGGCCGCAAGCACGGCGAGCACCGAGGCGATCCTGAATCGCGCGCTAAAGGTCAATCACGTTCCCCCGTCTCTTAGAGCCACCCAGGCGGTGGCCGATGTTCGGAACGTACAGGTGCCAAAATTGACCTGCTACTACCCAGATGAGGGGTTTAACGCTTCAGCCCTTTACCTAGAGTGTGACCTAGTTGGGCGGTATGACGGGTCCTTCCCGGGATGTGTGCACTGGTGACCATTGCGGCCTACCGCGACCGGCACACGATCACCACCACGAGCCCGCTCGGCGACCCACCCATCGACGACAGCCAGCGCCACGACCGCGCCCGAGCTCACGCCGCGCTCAAAGTCGCACAGCAAGCCGCTGCCAGCGGCGGCGCGATGTCCCAGCGGCACGCGTCACCAGGACTGGGCCTATGACCGCGGCACCGCAACCCGTGGTCTGGCGTGGGCTGCGTCCCAGCGAAGTCGCAGATCGAATCCGCTGGACCCGTGGATCGCGGTGGTGGTGAGTCACCACCACCGTGCCCGGCGCCGCGGTCGTGCAAATCGGCACGACCAACCCCTCCCGTCGACACGCCCCGCTGAATCAGCGAGGCCCTGCCCCGGAGCGCCCAGCAGCTCGTAGCGAGAGAAGCGGCCGAATGCGACACCTCGACCATGCGCGTGAACAACATCCTTGTCAATGCCCCCCGCCGAGGCGTCTGCAGGAAACGGGCTGGGCCTCACGTAGTGGGCGTGGGATCGTCTGGCTGAAGCACCGTCGGAACTGCCGCATTGAACGCTAGGCAAGCGCGGCGTCGTCGCCTTCGCGGTCGACCACGGCCAGCAGCTCGTCCTCCCGGTCGGCCGGGCTGGTGGCCAGCAGCGAGCCGTCCGGCTCGGCCGGCCGCAGTGTGCGCTCGAGGTGCACCGCGGGGGTGGGATCGACGGAACGATCCGGCTCGATGTAATGACCCTCGGTGATCACCGTTGACGCGTGGCCCAAGAAGGCCGCGGCCGCGTCGGTCCCGACCGCGCGGGCGATCACGGTTGCCCCGGTACGGCGGTACCACCGCAGGCTGATGCCGGTGTTCGCGAGACCCGCGAGCGCCAGGAACTCCCGGAACGTGCGGCGCACGTTGTAGGGGCTGAGCGGGCCTCCGGTGCGGTTGGCGAAGATAGTCCGGTTCGCGTCGCCAACGCTGAGCCCGACGATCCGGCGCCGCAGCACCACCGCGGCGAACTCGGGCACCGGGATGCGCCGGATCGAGGCGTCGGTCTTGGGCCGGGCCTGGCGCTGTGCTCCGGTTCCCTTGCGCTGTATGGACGGTGCCGTTCACGCTGGCGGTCATCCCCGAGGGCAGGTCCTCGATGTCGCACGGGCGAAGCCCCAGCACCTCGCCGGTGCGCATCGCAGTCCCCAGCAGGATCTCGATGATGTCGCGGACCTGGCCGTCCGGCTTGGGCCCGGGAAGACCCGGCTCGGAGCGCCAGGTGGCGGCGGCTGTGCGGATCGCCGTGATCTGCTCGAGGGTCAGCGCCTTCGGCGTCGCCTTGGTCCGTCGCAGCTGCGAGGTGCCCTCCACCGGGTTTCGGCTGATGGCGTCGTGACGCAGCGCGTAGCCGAAGACCAGGTTGAGCAGCGTCCGGGTCTGCTTGGCCTGCGACGGTGACACCTTCGCCTGCCGGGCCAGGAACCACTCGACCCGCCCGGTGGTCACCTCGGCAAGGGTGTAGTGCTCGAACGCCGGCCGGACATGGAGCCGCAGGCAGGTCCGGTAGTTCTCCTTGGTGTTGGAGGCCAGGTCGCGCAGCTCGAAGTCGGTCAGCCAGAGGTCGGCGAGATCGGCGAACGAGCTCGTCGGCCGCAGCACGCCCGCGCTCGGCAGGGAAGGGCGCTCCCGGACGCGCTCGAGGAGCCGGGCCCGCGCGGCGGCCGCCTTCGGCCCGGTCGATCGGACCTGCCGGAGCCGGCCGTCGAGGTCGCGGACCCTGGTCTCCGCGACGACGCGGCCGCCGTCCCGTCGGGTGTTGATCGCGCCGTGGGTGCCGATCGGGGTGCGGGGACGGCCGCTGCGCATCAGTCCATCCCTCGGGGGTGCCGCTCGGCGTCGGCGGCCTCCATCTGCGCGAGCCAGGCGTCGACCTCGGTGACCCGGAACCGCAGCTCCCGCCCGACCCGGAAGCCGCGAGGCCCGCGGCCCTGGCTGCGCAGGTCGTAGAGGGTCTGCACGGTGACGCCGAGCTGGCTGGCGAGCTGCGACAGGGTGACGACGGGATCGATCCCGCGTTCCGCGGACGGTCGAGTGGCGGTCTGGCGCTGTGCTGTGGTCTCCATACCGCGCAGGTGCGCCCGTGGTGCCGAGCCGGCAGCAGACGGGTCCAGACGACCCGAGAACCGGAGGCGATGAGCCGACTTTCTGTTGACTTTCCGCTGAGTTGCCATTCCTGCTCCCGAATCCAGGATCCGGACATGGCCTGCTGACCAGCGGGTTTGGTGGAGCTGAGGGGATTCGAACCCCTGACCTTCTCGTTGCGAACGAGACGCGCTACCAACTGCGCCACAGCCCCGCTGCCCACGGTCCAACCCGCAAGCGAGCAGAAAACATACCATCCAGCCGGCATCGCCCCCGAATCGGGAGGCGGGGTCAGGAACCGACGGCGCGCTGCTCCGGCGCGGCGTCCTCGGAAGGCGCGGACGCCGAGGCATTGGCCTCCTCGACCAGCCGGCTGTCCTCGGCGGTGCGCCCGGAGGTCCAGGCGTCCGGCCCGTTGAGGTCGATCGTGCGCACCGTGCGCGCGGCCTTCGCCTTGCCGACGTAGGTGGGCAAGGTGACCGGCAGCGGGTCCCACAGCGACTCGCCGTCCACCGTGGTGACGGTGACGGCGACGGTCTGCTGCTGGTCGGCGTGCACCGCTGCGGCCTCCGCCTCGGCCAGCGAGGACGCCCCCGCCGCGGCACGAAGCGAGGCGGACGACAGCGTGACGGTCTCCTCCTCGTCCGGACCGGCGGGCCGACGGGGGTTGCCGTACGGCGCGTCGACGCGGATCGCCCGGCGCGGCGCGACCGCTCCGTCGGTGTCCACGGCGGCCGGCGCCCAGACCGCCTCGGACTGGCGGCGCACCTGGGTGCGGCACAGGATCAGGTAGAGCAGCGTGAGCGCCGACGGGATCGCCACCGACCACCACGGCACCAGCGTGAACGCCGCGACCGCGACGACCGCGGCATCGGCGAGGAGCAGAGCCAGCAGGATATGGCGGCGCCGGCGGGCGGCGGCCCGGGCCGCGGCCCGCTCCGGGCGGGAGCCGGATCGCGGGGAACGCGACGAGGCCGCGGACGCCGGCGGGGCCGGCGAGGGCGTGGGGAGATCGGAGGTCGCGGCACGAGCGGCCGGCGGGATCACCCGGGGGCTGCCGGCCGGGCGCGGCGGGGTGACCACCAGGCGGGTGTCCCGCCGGTTCACCGGCTCGCGTCTGGCCAGCACTCGCATGGCGTTGGAGAAACGTTCGACCGACCGGGTGCGCGCCACCTCGTCATGGTGCTTGAGCGCCTTGGGAATCAGGTAGACGGCCCACGCCACAGCCAGCACCACGAAGATGATCCCTGACAAGTCCACGCCCTGACGATAAGAGCGCTGCGGCGTTCCGCCTCGCAGGCGGAACGGTGTGTCGCAAGACAACTCCTGTTACTGATGTGATTTCAGGGGTTTGGCGCGCCGTACCGGTCCTGATACCGGCGGAGCAGGCCTTCCGGCACCTCCTCGGCGGTCAGCGCGAACAGCAGGTGGTCGCGCCAGTCGCCGTCGATGTGCAGGTACTTCGGCGCCATTCCGATCCGGGTGAACCCCAGCTTCTCCACCACCCGCAGACTGGCCGTGTTCTCCGGCCGGATGGCCACCTCGATGCGGTGCAGGTCCAGCTCGAACAGGCAGTAGTCGACGGCCAGCGCGACCGCGGTGGGCATCACCCCCTGGCCGGCGTACCTCCGGTCGATCCAGTAGCCGACCTGCCCCCACCTCGCCGATCCCGCGCTGATGTTGGTGACCGTCAGCTGGCCGGCGAACACCCCGTCCACGGTGACCGCGAACGGCAGCGCGCGGCCCTCGCGGGCCTGCCGGCGCAGGTCCCGGACCAGTCCGCGGAACGTGCGCGGTCCACTGCGGTCACCCGCCGGAACGGTGGCCTCCCACGGCCGCAGCCAGTCCACGTTGCGGGCCCGGACCTCGCGCCACACCACGGCGTCACCCATCGCCAGTGGCCGCAGCCCCACCCGTCCGGAGCTCAGCTGCACCCGCCAGAACCCGCTACCCGCCATCGAGGCCGCCTCAGTGATCGCCGCCGGCGATCTGGCTCAACGCGTGCACCAGCAGCGGGCCGACCACCGCCAGCCCGTCCTTGACGCCGCCCCGCGAGCCGGGCAGGTTCACGATCAGGGTCTGCCCCGCCACCCCGGCCAGCCCCCGCGAGAGCGCCGCGGTCGGCACACCCTGGGCCAGCCCGTGCGCGCGGATCGCGTCGGCGATGCCGGGCACCTCCCGATCCAGGAACGGCCGGGTCGCCTCCGGGGTGACGTCGGTCGGGGTCAACCCGGTGCCGCCGGTGGTGAGCACCGCCCGGTCCCCGCGGGCGAGCGCGTCGGCGATGGCGTCGGCGACCGGCTGCCCGTCGGGTACGACGACCGGGCCGGTCACCGCGAAGCCGAGCCCGGTCAGGGCCTCCACGATCAGCGGGCCGCCGGTGTCCTCGTAGACCCCGGCCGCGGCCCGGTTGGAGGCGGTGATCACGGTGGCCGTCAGGTCCGTCGTACTCATGACCGCGTCCAGTCCCCGCTCTTGCCGCCGGACTTCGACTCCAGCCGCACGTCGCTGATCACCGCGCCCTTGTCGACGGCCTTGACCATGTCCACCACGGTCAACGCAGCCACCGACACCGCGGTGAGCGCCTCCATCTCCACACCGGTGCGGTCGGTGGTGCGCACGGTGGCGGTGACCTCCACCGCGTCGTCGGCGACCGCGAGGTCCACCGCCACCCCGGAGATCGCCAGCGGGTGGCACAGCGGTACCAGGTCCGACGTGCGCTTGGCGGCCATGATGCCGGCCACCCGGGCGACTCCGAGCGCGTCGCCCTTGGGCACGCCCTCGCCGCGGAGCAGGCCGACCACGACCGGCGAGACCAGCACCCGGCCGGTGGCCACCGCGACCCGGCTGGTGACGTCCTTGCCGGACACGTCGACCATCCGCGCGGCGCCGGAGGCGTCGACGTGGGTGAGCCGCGGCTGGCTGCGCTCGTCTCCCGGGGCCATTAGAAGTCCCGGTCCAGCACGAGCACCTGCACCTGCGAGCCGGGTGGCACCCGAGTGACGTCCTCGGGCACCACGATCAGCGCGTTCGCGTCGGACAGGTCGCCCATCAGGTGCGAGCCGTGCCCGCCGACCGGCGACACGTGGGCACCCATCTTGTCGATCTCGAAGCGGGCGCGCACGAACTGCCGGCGCTCCGGCGCGGAGCCGAAGCCCTGGTCGACGACGGCGCGGACCAGCGGCCGCCGGTACGGCAGCCGGCCCATCATCCGCCGGATCGCCGGCACCACGAACACCTCGAAGGAGACGTACGACGAGACCGGGTTGCCCGGCAGCGTGAAGATCGGCGTGCTGTCCTCGCCGACCATGCCGAACCCCTGCGGCTTGCCCGGCTGCATGGCGACCTCCCCGAAGGCGACCGACCCGAGCCCGGACAGCACCTCCTTCACCACGTCGTACGCGCCCTTGGACACGCCACCGCTGGTGACCACCAGGTCCGCGCGCACCAGCTGGTCGCTGAGCGCGTTGGTGAACTCGTCCGGGTCGTCGGTGACGATGCCGACCCGGTAGGCGATCGCGCCGGCCGCCGTGGCGGCAGCCGCCAGCATGTAGGAGTTCGCGTCGTAGATCGAGTCGTGGCTCAGGGTGGTCCCCGGGTCCCTCAACTCCGAGCCGGTGGACATGATCACCACCCGCGGCCTCGGCCGGGAGCGCACCTGGGCACGGCCGACCGAGGCGAGCAGCCCGAGCTGGCGGGGCCCGAGGACGGTGCCGTCCTCGAGCAGGATGTCGCCGGTCTGCACGTCCTCGCCGCGGCGGCGGATGTGCTGGCCCATGGTCGGGGCCCGGGTGATCCGCACCGCGGCGACCCCGCCGTCGGTCCACTCCACCGGCACCACCGCCTCCGCGCCCTGCGGGATCGGCGCGCCGGTCATGATCCGGACGGCGGTGCCCGGCGACATCGCGAACAGCCTGGTCTGCCCGGCGGCCATCTCACCGAGCACCGGAAGGTGCACCGGGTGGTCCTCGCTGGCGGTCGCCACGTCGGCGAAGGTGACCGCGTAGCCGTCCATCGCGGAGTTGTCGAACGCGGGCAGGTCCATCGGCGCGGCGATGTCCTCGCACACCGGCAGGCCGTGCGCCTCGAGCAGTGGCTGGTCGTACGGCGCGAGCGGGTCGATCGCGGACAGGATCCGTCCGACGTGCTCCTCGACGGAGCTCAACCGGTCCTGCGGCATGGCGATGACGGACATAAGCCGAACCCTAGTCGCCGAGCGTGGTCCCGGGCTCGACACGTCCGGGCGCGTCCGGCTCCTCGAGCACCGCGTCGCCGACCACGCGCACCTCGGCGCCGAACGTCCAGTCGCCGTGCACGGTCAGCGACCGGGCCCGGCGCAGGGACGGCGGCCCGTCCGGGAACCGTCGGTCGAAGTCGTCGACCAGCTTGTAGTAGGCCCTGTCCAGGTCCACGAACGGCGCCCGCTCCGGCACCTGGCGCAGCACCGACCCGTCTCCGAGCTCGTAGCAGTCCGAGCGCAGCACCAGCAGGTCGTCGGTGGTCTTCACCGGCACGAACCGGTCCCGGCCCACCTCGATGGTGGTCGCGCCGTCGAACACCTCGATGGCCGCGCCCATCGCAGTCTCGATCTGGACCACCTCGGGGCTGTCCGGGTCCGAGGGGTCGACGGTCTTGGTGTTCTTGATCAGCGCCAGGCCCAGGATGCCGTCGCGGCGGTCCAGCTCCTCGCGCACCGCGCGCAGGTCGAACCAGAGGTTGTTGGTGGACATGTACCGGTGCCGGTCCAGGTCGGCCAGCGCCTGCTTGTCCTCGGGCAGCGTCTGCGCGGTCTCGCGCAGCACGATCCGGCCGTCGCTCCTGCGGGTGGCGAAGTGCCCGCCCTTGCGGTCGGAGGGGGTACGACGGACCGCCTCGATGGCGAACGGCGCCCCGGACCCGGCGAACCAGCCGGCCACCCGGGCGGAGGGGACCGCACCGAGGTTGTCGGCGTTGGACACGAACACCTGGGTGAACCCGGCGTCGAGCAGCCGGTCCAGCAGGCCGCTGCCGCGCAGCGCGGTGTAGAGGTCCCCGTGCCCGGGTGGGCACCACTCCAGCTCCGGCTCGGTCGCCCAGGTGACCGGGGTCAGGTCGTCGGCGCGCAGCTTGGGCTCCTTGTTCTGCAGGAACTCCAGCGGCAGACCTTCGACGGGCAGGTCGGCGTACTTCCCCAGCGCGTCGAGCGTGTCCTCCGACGTACGGAAGCTGTTCATGAACAGCAGGGGTAGCCGCGCGTCGTACTCCTTGCGGAGCGCGAGCACCTGCTCGGCGATCACGTCCAGGAAGCACCGTCCGTCGCGGACCGGCAGCAGCGACTTGGCGCGGTCCATGCCCATCGAGGTGCCGAGCCCGCCGTTGAGCTTGATGACCGCGGTGCGGCCGATCGCGTCCCGGGCCGCGTCGTCGGGCACGTCGACGTCGTCGAGCGCGGCCATCTCCAGCGGCTCGATGCTGGACTCGGGCACCATCCCGGTCTCGCCGGACTCCACCAGCCGGTAGTAGTGGGAGAACACCTCGATCGCCACGGGGTCCACCCCCGCCTGCGTCATCTTCTCGCGTGCCTGGGCCAGCCCCTGATCACTCATGCCCCGATGCTAGGGGCCACCGTTACGGTGAGCACATGGACACCGGGGTCGACGCGCGCAAGATCGCGCTGCGCGACCAGCTGGTCACCGAGCGCCGGCGCCGGCCGCTCACCGAGATCGTCGCGGACGCGAACGCGATCGCCGAGCATCTGCTCGCCGCCGAAGAGGTACGACGGGCCGCCACCATCGCCGCGTACGTCTCGGTGAGCACCGAACCCGGGACCGGCCCGGTGATCGAGACGCTGCACGCGATGGGCCGCCGGGTGATCCTGCCGCTGCTGATGCCCGACAACGACCTGGACTGGGCGACCTACACCGGCCCCGAGGGACTGATGCCGGGCCGCCGCGGCACCCTGGAGCCGGGCGCCCCCCGCCTCGGACCCGATGCGCTGGCGACCGCCGACGTGGTGCTCGCGCCCGGGCTGGCCGTGGACCGGACCGGGATGCGGCTCGGGCGGGGCGGCGGCTCCTACGACCGGGCGCTGGCCCGGGTGCCGGCCGGCACGTTCGTGTGCCTGCTGCTCTTCGACGGCGAGATCCTCGACGCCGTGCCCGCCGAGCAGCACGACCGGCGGGTCACCGCCGCGGTCACCCCGAGCGGGATCACCCGCTTCGGCGCGGCACCAGGCTGAGCGTCTGGTCCGCGGACGCCTGCACCGCCCTCGGCGAGAACGGCCACGGCAGCGTCTTGCCCTGCACCCACAGGTCGGTCTGGTCGGCGTAGTGGGAGCTGAACGCGTGGCCGGAGACCCCGGTCAGGTTCACCCACGTCGACCTGTCCAGGTCCGCCAGCGAGACCACCATCCGCATGGACGGCGCCACGGTCACGTCGTACCCCTCGGCGGCCGCGTCCCACGACGTCGCGTCCACCACGTCCGGCCCGCCGCCCACCTGGTAGCCGCCCCGGTTGAACAGCCAACGCACCAGACCGATGTCGGACTGCCCGAGGCTCTGGTTCTCCAGGTTCAGCACGTGGTGGTGGCCCCAGGTCCAGTCCGACGGCCGGCGCGACTGGGTCCGCACCAGCTCGTTGCGGGCGTCCTCGAGCGCCCGGCGCAGGATGTCGTCGCGAGACTCCACCCGTGCCCTGGTGGTCACGTCGTCCCACCACCGGCTGTGCGGCTGGGTGAGCAGCCGGCGCATCACCTCGTACCAGCGGTCGTCACCGCTCGGCCAGATGGCCTCCGGGAGCTGGTCGTGGAAGGTCAGCGCCAGAGTGTCGCGCCACACCGCGTTGTAGTAGGCGGCGGCCGCGGAGTCCGTCGGCTGCGTGTAGTCCCAGCCGCGCAGCAGCCGCTGTCCGGCGGAGAAGTACGACGAGGGCACCAGGATCTTGTCGAGGTATCGCACGAACGTCGGCGCGAACCCGTTGCGGGTGTCCAGCTGGATCGCGGACATGTCCGCGGGACTGAGCTTCCCGCCGTGCTGGCTGAAACGGCTCTCGATCAGGTCCACGATCCGCTGGCTGCGGTAGCCGTAGGACCAGGAGTCACCGAGGTAGTAGGGATACTTCGGCCCGATCACCGCCTGGTTGGCGGTGGCCACGAAGCCGTCCTGGGGGTCGAGCACGTTGGGGAGCGCGTCGAACGGGACGTACTTCCCGGTCCAGTCGTCCGAGGGCAGCCAGCCCTCGGCCGGGTAGTCACCGGTGTTGCCGGACTTGCGGATCGGGATCATGCCCGGAGCCTGGTAGCCGATGTGCCCGGCCCGGTCGGCGTAGACCAGGTTCTGCGCGGGCACCGCGAAGTCCGCGGCGCCGGCCCGGAACTGGTCCCAGTCGGTGGCCCGGTCGATCTCGAACAGCGCGTCCGCGGTCCGGTTCGGGGTGAGCGCGGTCCAGTCGATGGCCACCGCGTAGCCGTTGCCGCGCGGCGGCGCGCCCTTGCTGGTCGGGGCGTCCGCGCCCACCGTGCTCAGCTGCGCGGACACGTCGGAGAGCAGCGGCCCGTGCTGGGTGGCGCGGACCTCGAACGTGACCGGCTTGTAGCCCTGGACCTTGACGGTCTCCTCGTGGATGCTCAGCGGCAGCCAACGTCCGTCGTACAGGTAGCGGTCGCCGCGCACTTTCTCGAGGTACAGGTCGAGCACGTCCGGCCCGAGGTTGGTGAACCCCCAGGCGATCTGCTGGTTATGGCCGATCACCACCCCGGGCAGGCCGGAGAAGGTGAACCCCGCGACGTCGAAGGGGCAGGCGCTGGTCAGTCGCCGGCAGTGCAGACCCATCTGGTACCAGATCCCCGGCATGCTCACCGACAGGTGAGGGTCGTTGGCCAGGATCGGCTTCCCGGTGGTGGAGTGCGCCCCGTCGACCACCCAGCCGTTGCTGCCCACCCCGGCGCCGTGCCCCATCAGCTCCGGCAGGTGCTTCAGCCCGGCGTCCAGGGACGCCAGCGTGTGCACCATCCTCGGCGACAGCGCGGGCCGGGCCGGGAGCCGGCTCTGCGCGCCCGTGGCCGCGTCCTGCTCGAAGACTCCATCGACCACGCCGCCCTGGTCCACGATCGGTCGGTGCCGGTCGAAGGGGTACGGCGGGAACAGCTGGTCGACCTGCTGCGGGGTGAGGTTCACCGACGCGATCGCCCGCTCGATCTCGTCGTCCATGTTCCCGCGCAGGTCCCAGGCCATCGCCATCAGCCAGGACACCGAGTCCAGCGGGGTCCAGTCGGCCGGCTGGTAGTCCAGCCCGTTCAGGGCCAGCACGGAGTACTCCAGCGACATCTGTGACGGGGTGTGGCTGTGGATGTAGGCGTTCACGCCGGCGCTGTAGGCCTGCAGGTAGGCCAGCGTCTCCGGCTTCAGCAGCGACAGCTCCTGCTCGGCGACGTGCCGCCAGCCCATGGTGCGGATGTACATGTCCGCGCCCAGCGCCGGCTTGCCGAGCAGCTCCGAGAGCGTCCCCGACGTCACGTGCCGCCGGAAGTCCATCTCGAAGAACCGGTCCTGCGCCTGCACGTAGCCCTGGGCGTAGAACAGGTCGTGCGCGGTGTCGGCGTACACCTGCGGGATGCCGTGCTCGTCGCGGACCACGTTCACCTGCGCGCCCAGTCCCGGCAGCGCGATGGTGCCCGAGGTCTGCGGGAAGGACCGGCGGACCACCGCGACGCCGACCACGAGCGCGGCCAGCAGCACCAGCACGACCGCCACCGCGACGTACGTCGCCCAGCGGGCCGAGCGGGGCAGCGACCGGAACCGGCCGTGCGGGTAGGCCCGGGACGGAGTGGAGGCGGGCGCGGACACGGCCGCCATTGTGCCCCAGCGGGAGGGGAAGTTTACGGATCGCCGCGACGTTGCGATAATTGGCAGTCACATCAGGCGAGTGCCAGATGACAACAGTTCGGATTCCCCCGCAACCGGGGGATGGAGTTCGCGGAGGACCGGGTGCCGACCTACCAGTACGCCTGCACGGAATGTGAGCACGCCTTCGAGCAGGTGCAGAGCTTCACCGAGGACTCGCTGTCCGTGTGCCCTCAGTGCGAGGGCCGGCTGCGCAAGGTCTTCAACGCCGTCGGCGTGGTGTTCAAGGGGTCGGGCTTCTACCGCACCGACAGCCGCAACGACTCCCGCAACGGCTCGAAGAGCTCGTCGTCCTCCTCGGACTCCGGGTCCTCGAGCGCGTCCTCGGACGCTGGGTCGAGCTCCTCCTCGGACGCTGGGTCGAGCTCCGGGAACGGGTCGGGCAGCTCCACCGGTTCTGCGAGCTCGGGAAGCTCGTCGACCACGAAGGGCGCCGCCACGAAGGCCGGCTCGGCCGCCTGACCCCCGGCGCTGTGGACAAGCGGCGACGCGGGAAGGCCGGTCGCGCCTAGCCTGCGGGGATGCCGCTCCTGCCCACCTCTCCCTGGTTCGCCGCTGTTCACCGGCGACTGCGCCGCGCCGTCCTGAGCCACCGGCGGCTGCTCGCCGCGCTGGCAGCGGCGTCAGCCGCCGCGATCGCGCTGCAGGCGGCCGCCGCTCCGCCGCCGGCCACCACGCCGGTGCTCACCGCCGCCCACGACCTCGCGCCCGGGACCGCGCTGACCGCCGACGACCTCCGCGAGGTCGGCTTCGCGCCGGGCACCGTGCCGGCCGGTGTGGTGGGCCCAGAGGAGGCGCTCGGGCGTACGACGGTCGGGCCGGTCCGCGCGGGAGAGCCGATCACCGACGCCCGGCTGCTGGACGCCGGCCTCCTCGAAGGCCTGCCCGGCCTGGTCGCGGCTCCGGTCCGGATCGGGGACCCCGGCGCCGTGGGCCTGCTCCGGGTCGGGGACCGGGTCGACGTGCTCGCCGCGGATCCGCAGGGCCGCTCCCCCGCCCGAGTGGTGGCCACGGGCGCACTCATCCTGGCCGTTCCGCGGGCGAGGCCCGACCGGGTTCCCGGGCCGCTCTCCGGAGCCCTGGTCGTGCTCGCGGTGCCCGAGCAGACCGCCCGGGCCCTCGCGACGGCAGGCGTCTCGTCCATCCTGTCGGTGCTCGTCAGGGCCTAGCGTGGGTGCCCGCGCACACCCTTCGAGATCCGGGACCTGCTCGCCAACGGCAGCCGGCCCATCAGCGGCACCGGGATCTGACTAACGCGAGGGGCCGTGGTGCGGCGGCACCTGGCTGCGCAACCAGGCGTCGTGACCGGCCTCCTCGCGGCGCTCACCGCGCTCGTCACGCGTGGTGCTGGGCAGCACCTCGCCGAACACCTCGGCCAGCCGGCGGCGCCGCGCGGCGTCGGAGTGCGCTGCCTTTCGGGCAGGCGCCGCCTGCCGCTCGGCGGGGTGGGGGGTGTCGGTCACTGAGATCTCCGGTCGCACGGCGTCGAACCAGGTCACGCCGAACGTGGCGCGTCGTGGGGTCCAACCGGTCTGGCTGGTGAAATGTTCCGAGCTGACCCGCAGCGAGCGGGCCAGCGGCTCCAGCCGGACCCCGGTCAGCCGCCGGGCGACCGGGCCCGCGAAGCCCGTGCCCCGCCGTCCGCTCCGGTGCGTCGGGTGCCCCGCGGCGATCTGGAAACCGTGCACCAGGTCGGCCCGCCGCACCGGCGCGGCACCCACGTTGTAGACCCCGCTCGGCACGGAGAGCGCGGCGAGCACCGCCGGTCCGAGGTCATCGGTGTGCACTGGATGCGTCCAGGACCGCGGGGAGCCGATCGCCACCGGCCGGCCGTTGCGGGCGGCCTGCAGCCGCCAACGGGTGAGCGGGTCGTCGCCGATGATCATCCCGAAGCGGATCACCACCCCGGTCCGCGGACCGGACTGGTAGGCCTGCACGTGCGACTCCCCCACCGCCGCGGGCTCGGTGGCCCGGGTGATCGCCAGCGGTGACGACTCGGTGATCACGGCGTCCCCCTGGTCGGCGTACAGCAGGGAGACGCTCTCCTGCACGAACCGCCGCACCCCCGCCGCGCGGGCCGCCGCTACCACGCTCGCCACCCCCTCGGTGCGCAGCCGGTCGTTCTTCTGCCAGTTCCGCGGCCGGATGCTCGCCAGCCCGACCGGCACCTGGGTGGCGAAGTTGCACACCGCGTCGCAGCCCTCGAACATGGATGCCAGCCGGTCCTGGTCGAACAGTCCGGCAACCACCGCGGCCGCCCCCAGCCGCTCCAGCTCCGCGGCCTTCGTGGCGGTGCGCGCCAGACCGACGACCTGGTGCCCGGCCGCCAGCAACGCCCGGACGGCGGCAGTGCCGATCACTCCCGTGGCGCCGGTGATTGCGACCTTCAACGCGCGGATTCCTTCGTCCTCGGTTCCCCCACCGGGCACCCCACCTCGCCCGGTACGACGCTCAAGTCTCTGATAACGGATTCGTAACGGCAACCCCTTCTGCCACACCGGGCCGATTTTGCCTGACGCGTCAGACCAGAGACCGGTACAGCGCCACCGTCCTCTCGGCCACCGCACCCCAGCCGAAATCACGTACCGCCCGCTCCCGCCCGGCCGCCCCGCACCGCTCGGCCAGGGCGGGGTCGGCGGCCAGCCGGTTGACCGCCGTGGCCAGGCCTCGCTCGAACCCGACCGGGTCGGCCTGGTCGTAGTCGACGAGCAGGCCGGTCTCCCCGTCCACGACCACTTCCGGGATGCCACCCACCCGGCTGGCCACGACGGCCGTCTCACAGGCCATCGCCTCCAGGTTCACGATCCCGAGCGGCTCGTAGACCGACGGGCAGCAGAACACCAGGGCGTGGCTGAGCACCTGACGGACCTCGGCGCGCGGCAGCATCCGCGACTCGACGACGACCCCGTCGCGGGCCGCGCGCAGTGCCGCGATCGCCTCGTCGGTCTCCGCCTTCAGCTCCGGGGTGTCGGCGGCACCGGCGAGCAGCACGACCTGCAGCGCCGGGTCGAAGTCCAGCCCGGCGCGCAGCAGGTGCGGCACGCCCTTCTGCCGGGTGATCCGGCCGACGAACACCGCGTACGGCCGCCCCGGGTCGATGCCGAGCCGCTCGAGGACGTCGGTGCCCGGGTCCGGCCAGTATGCGTCCGCCCCACCCGGGGTGGTGTCGATGCCGTTGTGGATCACGTGCACCCGGTCCGGGTCGAGGAAGGGGTACGCCGCGAGCACGTCGCGCCGCATGCCCTCGCTGACCGCGATCACGGCGGCCGCGGCGGAGTAGGCCGTCCGCTCCGCCCACGACGACAACCGGTAACCGCCGCCGAGCTGCTCGGCCTTCCACGGGCGCAGCGGCTCCAGCGAGTGCGCGGTCACCACGTGCGGTA
The DNA here is from genome assembly GCA_035690905.1 of Nocardioidaceae bacterium. Classification (GTDB taxonomy): domain Bacteria; phylum Actinomycetota; class Actinomycetes; order Propionibacteriales; family Nocardioidaceae; genus DASSKA01. The sequence goes on from DASSKA010000022.1 coordinate 18,949, forward strand.
CGTCGTACAGCAGCCCTGCCCAGTGCCCGGCCATGTTCGCGTACCAGGTGTGCGAGTGCACCAGGTCCGCCTCCGTGACACCGGCCGTCATCGCCACGTCGGTGGACAGCACCTGCAGAGCTGGGTTGGCTCCGGCCAGACGCGGCTCCCGCTCGGTGTGCGCGACCGCACCCGGACGAGGCCCGCCCATGCAGTGCACCTCCACGTCGACGAGCCGGCGCAGCTCCCGGACGAGGTAGTCCACGTGCACCCCCGCGCCGCCGTACACGTCGGGCGGGTACTCCCTCGTGAGGATCGCTGCGCGCATGCCGCGAATGTATCCGGCTTTGCGATGTTTCACCCGCCTGGTCGCGGGCTAAGGTTTCGGGCATGGCGAAGGTGCTGGCGATCGTGCTGGCGGGGGGCGAGGGGAAGCGGCTGATGCCGCTGACCGTCGACCGGGCCAAGCCGGCCGTCCCGTTCGGCGGCAGCTACCGGCTCATCGACTTCGCCCTGTCCAACCTGGTCAACGCCGGCTACCGGCGCTGCGCGGTGCTCACGCAGTACAAGTCGCACTCGCTGGACCGGCACATCTCGGTGAGCTGGCGGCTGTCCCCGATCCTCGGCGACTACGTCACCCCGGTGCCGGCGCAGCAGCGCCGCGGACCGCAGTGGTACCTCGGCAGCGCGGACGCGATCTACCAGTCGATGAACCTGATCAACGACGAGCGGCCCGACGTCGTGGTGGTGTTCGGCGCCGACCACGTCTACCGGATGGACCCCTCCCAGATGGTCGCCGCGCACCTGGACAGCGGGGCCGGCGTGACCGTGGCCGGCATCCGGGTGCCGCGCAAGGAGGCCTGGCAGTTCGGGGTGATCAAGGCCGCCGCGGACGGGGTGACGATCGAGGAGTTCCTGGAGAAGCCCGCCGACCCGCCGGGCCTGGTGGACTCCCCCGACGAGGCATTCGCGTCGATGGGCAACTACGTGTTCGGCGCTGACGTGCTGGTCGACGCTCTCGAGAAGGACGCGTCCAACCCGAACTCCCGGCACGACATGGGCGGGGACATCATCCCCCGGCTGGTGGAGCAGGGCGACGCTGCGGTCTACGACTTCAAGCGCAACGTGGTGCCCGGGTCGACCGAGCGGGACCGGGACTACTGGCGCGACGTGGGGACCCTGGACTCCTACCACGAGGCACACCTGGACCTGGTCTCGGTCAACCCGGTGTTCAACCTCTACAACACCGACTGGCCCCTGTTCACCTCCCACCCGCAGCTGCCCGGCGCCAAGTTCGTGGAGAACGCCGCCGCCTGCGACTCGATCGTGTGCGCCGGCTCCATCGTCTCCGGGGCGCGGGTGGACAGCTCGGTGATCGGCACCAACGTGTACGTCGCAGGTGCGGCCCGCGTCGAGCGCAGCGTGGTGATGGACAACGTCACGATCGGCCGCGATGCCCTGGTCCGCAACGCGATCCTCGACAAGAACGTGATCGTGCCGGACGGGGTCTGCATCGGGGTGGACCACGAGGAGGACCGGCGGCGCGGGTTCACCGTCAGCGAGCGCGGGGTGACCGTCCTCGGGAAGGGCCAGCTGGTGCTGCCCTGACTCCCGCTCGTCGGTGGGCTACTTGGTGACGGTCAGCGGGAAGGTCTGCGTCGAGCCGGCCGCCGACACCCGGACCTTCAGCCGGCCCGGCTGGTCCAGCTCCACGTTGGTCTGGCCCAGGTCCTGCGCCGGCGCCCCCAAGGCGGCGACCTGCTGGTCCAGGGAGTTGGTGACGACCAGCTTGTACTGGGCGTGCGCACGGTTGAACAGCTCGAGCTTCACCACGTCACCGGCGTGCACGGTCAGGTCCGGCTCGGTGCTGACCTGGCCCTGTGGCGTGACCTGGAACGTGAAGAGCTTGTCGTAGGACCTGGCCTCGCCACCGCCCTCGGCGATCATCACCGCTCGCAGGTAGGTGGCGTCGGGCTGGCCGGAGGCCGGGGTGCACACGATCCGGTACTGCCCCTGAGGCAGAGCGGTGGCGATGCTGGCGTGGCCGCCGGGCTGCACCTGGGGCGCCCGGCCGAGCAGGTGGGTGAAGTGCCCGCTGTCGTTCTCGGTGTAGACGGCGACCCCGGTCGGCGCGCTTGCGGTGTTCTCGACGTCGAGCGTGGCGTGACCGGCCCTCACCTGCTCCGGAGTGGTGGTGCACGAACCGTTGCCGGCGGTCACCGTCGCGGACACCGTCGTCGCCTGGCCGTTGGTGCCGCAGGCGGTGACCGAGCCGAGCAGGGCCAGGGAGGCGAGCAGGTAGCTCCGACGGTTCTTCACGGTCAAACCCTTTCGTCACGCGAGTGGACAGCCCCCTCAGTGGGTGATCACCGATCGTGGCGGATTTCAAACCCGGCCCCGGTTTGGCGCGGGTTTGTCGCGGGCCGATCGGGTACCGCCGAGACCGGCACGGTGCAGGCCTTCAACCACCCCGACAAGGCGGACACCTTCCCCGTCGACGAGGCGGTCTCGGAGGCGAACCCCCTAGGTCGAAGCGACCTCGCGCGCGGCGCGCTCACCGGCCCGGACGGCGCCGTCCATGTAGCCCGACCAGTACGTCGCGGTCTCCGTGCCTGCCCAGTGCACCCGGCCGAACGGCTCCCGGATCGTGGGCCCGAACTCGGTCGTGGTGCCGCAGCCGGCGACCGCGACCGGGCTGCCCATGGTCCAGCGGTCGTGGGTCCAGTCGTGCTCGACGTACTCGATCGGTTCGAGCGCGCGGTCCCCGACCACCTTCGCGAAGCCCTCGAGCACCGCGCGGCGACGCCGGGCGCGCGGCATGGCGCCATACTTGCGCCAGGTGCCGCCACCGACGAAGGCGAGCAGCACCCCGACCGAGGCGTCGGCAGGGCTGTTGTCGAAGCAGACCCGGACCGCGCCGGAGTCGACGAGCCCGAAGCCGTTGAGGCCGTCACGGCGCCAGAACGCCGTGGGATAGACGGCGTCGCACTTCATCAGGGTGCCCATCGGCATCCGCTGCAGCAGCTGCGCGCGCTTCGGAGGCAGCAGCGGGTGCCAGTCGATGCCGAGCACGGTCACCGGGGGCGCGGCGACCACGACCCTGCCGGCGCGGACCGTGCCGCGGTCGCTGACGACCTCCACGTGGTCGGCGTGCTGGCGGATGCTGCGCACCGGGGCGTCGAGCGCCACCGCGTCGCCGAGCCGGTGTGCGAGCCGCTGCGGGATCAGGCCGGAGCCGCCGACGAAACGGGAGTCCTGGGCGCCCCCGGCGGTGTTCGACGACCGTTCGAAGGTGCCGGGATGCTGCGCGTCACCGGCGGTGGCGATGTACCACAGGAACCAGAGCAGCGAGATCTCCGGCCCGTCGCAGCCGAACGCCGGCTGCAGGTAGGACAGCAGCAGGTTGCGCACGTCGGGGTTGGCGGAGTTCTCGCGGACCCAGCGGTCGACGGAGATGCTGTCCCACTCCGCGGCCTTGGGGGCTGTCCACGGGGCGTCCACCGGGACGTCCTGGGACATCTGGTCGATGCGCAGCTGCAGCTGGGCGGCGTCCGGCAGGATCGTCGGGTCGGGAGGCACCGTGCCCTGGTAGCGCATGGTCAGCCCGTTGTGCACGTAGGTGCTCTGCCCGTCGACGTACTCCTTGAACGTGCTCACGCCGAGGTCCCGGGCCAGTGCGAGGATGCGGTCCTGGGTAGGGCCGACGAAGGCGCCTCCGGACTCGACCACCCCGCCGCTGCGGAGCTCGTGGTTGAGAACCCGCCCGCCGACCCGCCCGCGCGCCTCGAGCACCAGCACCGAGCGACCGCGGCGGGCCAGCCGCTCGGCGCAGACCAGCCCGGACAGCCCTCCGCCGACCACGGCGACATCGACCCGGCCGGGCAGCGATCCCCGGCGGGTGGCGGCTTCGGCAGGTTCGGCCAGGCTGCCCAGCGACGTCGCCAGCCCACCGGCGGCCACCGATCCCAGGAGCCTGCGTCGGCTCAGTCCTTGCCGGTCGGAAGCGACCATCGGTCCTCCTCGTGTTCTTCGGAGGGCCGCGCGGGCGCGCGACCGTGCCCTGGACAACGAGCCAACCGCCGTCAGGCAACGCTCAATGGGTCAGGAGCGGTGGTTGAGGAGCGAGCGAAGCGAGCGTCTCGAAACCATCGAGGTCAGGCGCAGAGCCCGTTCTCCAGCCGCTGCTGCGCCTTGGTCGGGCTCACCGTCGGCGAGACGCCGGCGCTCGGGTCGGCGCTCGAGCTGGCTCCGGGCGAGCCGGGGACCTGGTCGCTGGCGCTGATCGTGGACCGGGACTCCTTGTGCGACAGCGGCTCGTCAAGCCGGATCCGGCGCCAGAGCCTCTTGGCCTCCGGAGCCCACACCAGCCGGTTCGGGTCGGGCTGGTAGGTCTCGAACGGCACGGTGAGGAACTGGATGTTCTCCAGGCCGATCCCCCTGAGCTGGTTGGCGAGGTCGGCCAGTGCCTTGAGGTTGGCCAGCCCCGGGTCGGTCGTCAGGGACCTGGTGGCGGCGTCGAGGAACCTGTACAGCTTCACCGGGTTGGACAGCGTGCCCAGCGAGATCGCCTTGTTCGCCATCGACGCCAGAAACGCCTGCTGGCGCTTCATCCGGCCGATGTCGCCGTTGGCGGAGATGTCGTGACGCACCCGCACGTAGTCGAGGGCCTGCTGGCCGGTGACCGTGTAGGTGCCGGCGGGCAGGTCGATGTGCCCGATGTCGTCGTGCACGGGCTTGGGCACGCACACCTCCACCCCGCCCAGGGCGTCCACCATGTGCTTGAAGCCGTTGAAGTCCACCACCACGAAGTGGTCTATGCGGATGCCGGTGAGCTGCTCGACGGTGCGCTCGGTGCAGCCGGCGCCGCCGATGGCGTACGCCTCGTTGAACATGCTCAGCCCGCCGGGAACGGTGGACTTGCCGTCCTTGCTTAGACAGTCGGGCCGCTGCACCATCGAGTCGCGCGGGATGCTGACGCCGTACGCCGCCGTCCGGGTCGAGTTGATGTGCAGCAGGATCGTGGTGTCCGACAGGCCGGGCGTCTGCCCGCCGATGTGGTTGCCCTTGCCCTGCCTGGTGTCCGAGCCGAGCAGCAGGATGTTCAGCGGTCGGTGGGGAGTCGGGGTCTTCGGCACGTACGCCGAGGGGCGGTCGGTGCCGAGGGCCTTGGTGGTGTCCAGCGAGGTGATGTTGCCGTTCAGGTGCTCGTAGACCAGGAAGCCGCCGACGACAACGACGAGCACCAGCACGAGCGCCGTGGCGAGCACGATCTTCCAGACGCGGCGCTTGCGGGGGGCCTTCGCGCGCTCGGCGTCGGTAGGTTCGGACATGTCGGTGCGACTGCCTTCCAGGAGGTGCTGCGGTGGCCCTTGCCGTCGATCGTACGGCTTGCGGCGATCCGTGTTCGATGACCGAAGCGTCGCGAGCCGGGTGCAGCGGTGCGAGTCGCAGCGCTGGGGCGGGTCGAGGCGGGGCTCCACGCTGGTCGCGCCCGGGGGGCCGTGGGCATCTGACCGTCGTACTGCCCATGGAAAGGGGAACCCTCCCATGGTGAATTCACCATGGGAGGGTTCCCTTTACCGGGGGACCCTGGTAAAGGGAACCGCGAGCCGCAGCGCGGGCCGGACCGGCGGCCGTTACCCGAGCGCCGGGATCGGGTAATGGTGTCCTGTTTGTCCCCCGCCGCCGTCCGAGGCGCACCGCGGGGTTCGCAGCCGTTGTCGAGGCCGGAGAGGAACCTGCATGTACGAGAGCTGGGCCAGGCCGACGGTCATCCTGGGCGGGACCCTGGTCTGCGCCTTGCTCCTCGGCTGGTCGACCGCGCTGGTTGGCAAGCGCGTGGGCCGGCTGAGCCGGGTCCGGATGCTGCGCCGGCTGCACGTGCAGTGCCACCGGCCCTGGCTGTTCGCACTGCCGTCCGTGGGCCTGCTGCTCGCGCTGCCGGCGACCAGGGTGCCGGACCGGGTGGCGCACCCGCTCGGCCACGTGTTCTCGATCGCCACCATCGCGTCGGTGGCCTGGCTGCTGGTCAAGCTGCTGTTCGTCGCCGAGGACTCCGCGATGGAGCGGCTGCGGGTCGACGTGCGTGACAACCGGCGGGCGCGGCGGATGCGCACCCAGCTGACCACGCTGCGCCGGCTGACCGCGCTGGTGGTCGCGGTGGTGGCCTGCGCCGCGATCCTGATGACGTTCAGCTCGCTGCGGGCGTACGGCGCGTCGGTGCTCGCCTCGGCCGGGCTGGCCGGGATCGTGGCCGGTCTGGCCGCCCAGACCACGCTCAGCAACGTGTTCGCCGGCCTGGAGCTGGTGTTCACCGAGGCGCTGCGCATCGACGACGTCGTGGTGGTCGAGGGTGAGTGGGGCCGGATCGAGGAGCTCACCCTCACCTACGTCGTCGTGCACCTGTGGGACGAGCGGCGGCTGGTGCTCCCGGCGACGTACTTCACCACCACGCCGTTCCAGAACTGGACCCGGCGAGAAGCACGGGTGCTCGGCTCGGTCGAGCTGCACCTCGACCCGGCCGCGCCCATCCCGGAGCTGCGGAAGAAGGCGCACGAGGTGGTGGAGGACAACCCGCTGTGGGACCGCAGGGACTGGGTGCTCCAGGTGACCGACATGACCGAACGCACCATCGTGGTCCGGGTGCTGGCGTCCGCCGCGGACGCACCGTCGGCCTGGGACCTGCGCTGCGACGTCCGTGAGGAGCTGCTCACCTGGCTGGTTGACGCCCATCCCGAGGCGCTCCCCCGGGTGCGCTCCGAGCCGGCCGCGGCACCGCTCGACCAGGTGGAGGCAACCGAATCGCTCGCTGCCGCGTCTCACAGTTGACACCTGTCCGGCTTCTGGCTGACCTTCGCCTCTGAGCAACGCCACGGGTCCGCACTACCGTGAACCTGCCAGGTGGACCGAACCGACTTCGGCCGACCTGCAAGGGGATCGAGATGAGACTCAGGATGCTGACCGCGATGCTGGCGGTGCTCGCCGTCATGGTGACGTTGGCCGCCGTGGCGGCGCCGGCAGAGGCCTCGTCGCGGACCCGGCTGACCGAGCCGTTCTCTCGTGAGGTGGTTCGCGCCGGCGACGTGGACCTCGACCCGTACCACATCGAGCACGTCTACGAGGTGCAGTACCGGCTGAAGTGGCTCGGCCTGTTCCACGCCGACCCCACCGGCTACTTCGGCTCGTTGACCGAACGGGCGGTGAAGCGGTTCCAGCGGCACAACGACCTGAAGGTCACGGGGGTGGTCAACCAGCGCACCTGGACCCCGCTGATCCAGCAGACCATCCGCGGCAAGCGCGCGGTCCCGGACGGCTGCCGCACGAAGGGCTGGCACGCCTGCTACGACCGGTCCCGGCACCAGGTGAACCTCTACCACGGCGGTGTACTGCTGAACTCCTGGCTGGTGCGCGGCGGCGACTACTACACCCCGACACGGACCGGGAAGTTCCGGGTGTACTGGCGCGACATCGACCACGTGAGCACCACGTTCGGCAACGCGCCGATGCCCTACTCCCAGTTCTTCTCCGGTGGCGAGGCGCTGCACGGATCGCGCATGATGATGGATCCGTTCGTCGGGCACAGCCACGGCTGCGTGAACTTCTGGACCGAGGACGCCCGCCAGCTGTGGCGGCTGACGTCGACCAAGCGGCTGCTCGTGCACGTGTACGGCGCCTGGGACTGACCGGCTCACGGACGGGACTAGTTCGGACGTGCGGTGTTGCCGTGCCGTACGACGGAGGAGCGTGGAGTGGTTGCGGCACCACCGAGGTGCTGCCCGAGCGAAAGGGGTGACCCGTGTTCGCACGAACCGTCACCACCGACTCCCGCCCCGAGTCCGTCGATGAGGGGATCGCGTACATCCAGGACACCGTCTTCCCACAGGTCCGGGAGACGCCCGGCTGCATCGGTCTGTCCCTCGTCGCGGACCGGGCCACGGGACGCTGCATCGCCACCAGCGCCTGGGAGAGCGAGCAGGCGCTCCACGACAGTGAGCTGACCATCCGGCCGATCAGGGAGAGAGCCGCGGAGGTCTTCGGCAGCATTCCGACAGTCGACGAGTGGGAGCTGGTCAACATGCACCGGCTGCACCCCGCACCCGAGGGTGCCTGTGTCCGGTCGTCGTGGATCCAGGGCGACCCCGCCGACGTGGACGACCTGCTCGAGGTGTTCCGGACCGCCACCCTGCCGGCTCTCGAAGGCTTCGATGGGTTCTGCAGCGCGAGCCTGCTGGTGAACCGGGCCGAGGGTCGCGCACTCGCCACCATCGCCTACGACAGCCGGAAAACCCTGATGGCCACCCGGGAGAAGGCCAACGAGCTGCGTGCACGCACGGCGTCCGGGATGGGTCGAGGCGGCAAGGTGCAGGATGTGCGCGAGTTCGACCTCGTGCACGCCCACCTGCACGCACCCGAGATGGTCTAGCGGGGCCGGCCGGCAGGCAGCAGCACCGTCCTGGCCACGTGCACGACCATGGACACGAAGACCGCTAGCCAGGCCACGAACGCGACCCACAGCTCCGCCGCGCCCACGCCGTGCACCAACGGAAGCGAGTCCGCCCGGCCCAGGTAGATCCCGGCCACGGCGTACATGCCCAGCGGGAACACGACGCTCCAGAGAGTCGCCTCGTAGTTCAGCGGCACCCGCCGGCTCACGTGCCGCCACCAGCCGGCGGCCACCAGCACCGGGATCAGCCAGGTGGCGAAGGCCCAGAACACAACGGTCAGTCCGGAGATCAGGCCCCGGGTGGCGTCCACCATCGGAGCGTTGGCCATCTCCACGATCCGGGCCCCGGCCAGCACGGTGATGGCCATGGCGCCCATGGACACCCAGTACGGCGGGTTCAGGTCTTGTGGCCGGAGCTGGTAGAGCATCAGTCGCAGCGAGACGAAGACCGCCGCCGCGCCGTACAGGAAGACGCCCACCGACCAGCACACCACCGCCAGCAGCGCCAGCTCCCGACGCCCGGTGGTCACCGTCGGCTCGAGCGCGGCCGCCGCCGCGGCCACCGACTGGCTGGCCACCACCCAGATGAACCAGGTGCCGTTGGCGGTCGCGGTCACCGGCCGCTCCTCGCGACTGAGCACCGCGGTCCACGGCACGACGTACCCCAGCAGCAGCCACGCGGTGCCGGAGAACACGAGCAGCACCGCGGTGGCCAGGTAGTGCCCGGTCACCCCGAGCCGCACGCCGAGGACGTTGGTGCCCGCGACGAAGGTGAAGAACCCGAACGCCCGGGCGGGGTCCATGAAGTCCTCCACCAGCGCCTTGCGGTAGGCCAGCAGCCGCCAGACGTTGAGGACCAGCAGGACGGCGAAGGCGGCGGTGCAGACCGCGAGGAGCACGAAGGAGAGGAACCTGAATCCCTGGAGGTGCATGCCGACCGACACGATGCCGCTGGCCATCACCAGCGCGAAGTAGCCAGGGGTGAGCGTCTCCACCGCGTAGCCGAACCGCGCGGCCAACCCGTTCCCCATGACGAACACGGTAACCGTGCATCGAGCCCGGGGGACCTGAGACCCTGGCAGATCCGCGCGTCGTGGCGCACCCTTGTAGTCGGGCGACACAGGGGGATCGGAGGCAGTCGTGCACGAGAGGACGATCCTGTACACCGCCGAGGTGAAGGACGGCGCGTCCTGGCAGCTGGGCGCTAGCGCCGACAACCTCGACGATGCACTGGAGGCCGCCTGGCGCATCAACCGGCACTACCGGGAGGACGTCGAGATCCGCGAGGGCCGCACCGGCCCGGTGGTCGCGACCATCATGGTTCGGTTCACCGACTGATCGCCGGCCCGGCTACGGCTGCACCCAGCACGGCTGCTACCGACGGCTGTGAGCCGACTGGCGGAGCCGGATACGTTGGAGCAACCGTGCCCAGCTACCACACCGTCGCCCGCGGCGGCACCGCCGAGATCGAGGTGAAGCGGTCCCGCTTCATCGCGCACGTCGCCCGTGCGGACACCGAGGAGCAGGCGCGTGCCGTGCTCGAGCGGGCGCGCAAGGAACACTGGGACGCGCGGCACCACTGCTCGGCGTTCGTGCTCGGCCCGGACGCGGCCACGACGCGGTCCAGTGACGACGGCGAGCCGTCTGGCACCGCCGGCGCTCCGATGCTGGAGGTGCTCCGCGGCCGCGGGGTGAGCGACGTGGTGGCGGTGGTGACCCGCTACTTCGGCGGCGTGCTGCTCGGCGCCGGCGGCCTGGTGCGCGCCTACTCCGACGCGGTCCGTGCAGCGCTCGACTCCGTCGGCGTGCTCGAGCGACGGCAGCTCCGGCTCTTCGAGGTGGTGGTCGAGCACGCCCTGGCCGGCAGGCTGGAGAACGATCTGCGTGCCAGGAGCGTGCTTGTCCGCGGGGTGGACTACGCCGAGGCAGCGACCCTCCACCTCGGCGTGGACGCCGGGGACGAGGAGGAGCTGCACGGGTTGCTCGCGGAGCTCACCGGCGGCTCCTCGGCGCTCCGACCCGCTGGTTCGGCGTGGGTCGACGTGCCGCCCGTGGGAGGTGGGTCTTGACTGAGCGCATGAGGGCCGAGGCACAGGCGTTCCTGGAGGGCCTGTACGACGAGCAACGGCTCACCGCGTCGTACCCCTTCACCGCTGCCGAACGCTTCCGCTGGATGTACACGCCCGGCCCCCGCAACGGTCTGGCCCTCGCGGACATGGAGCCGGCCCAGCGGGAGCGGGCGATGGGCCTGGTGGACGCCGGGCTGTCGGCGAGCGGCGCGGAGACCGCCCGCGGCATCATGGCGCTCGAACCGGTCCTCCGGCGCCTCGAGGAGGCCCAGGGCCGGCCCGACTCCGAGCGGCGAGACCCCGGGCACTACTGGTTCAGCGTCTTCGGGGACCCGGGCTCGGGGGACGCCTGGGGCTGGCGGCTCGGCGGTCACCACTTGTGCCTGCACTTCACCGTGGTGGGCGAGCACGTGACGGTCACCCCGCTGTTCTTCGGCGCCAACCCGGCGCGCGTCCCCGACGGCGCCCAGCGGGGGCTGCGACTGCTCGCTGCGGAGGAGGACCTTGCCCGCGCGCTGGTCCGCGGCCTCGACGAGGAGCAGCGCACCACGGGGGTGGTCTCCGGCGAGCCGCCCACGGACATCCTCACCGGCAATGCGGTGCGCGCGGAGATCGCCGCGGTGCCGACCGGCATCGCGTACCCCCACCTCCGGCCCGACCAGCAGCAGTTGATGGCCGCGCTGGTGGAGGTCTACCTCGGCCGGGTCCGGCAGCGGTCGCCCGTCTCCCTCGAGCCGCTCACCTTCGCGTGGGCCGGGTCGACCGAGCCCGGCGAGGGGCACTACTACGCGCTGCGCGGGACCCACTTCCTGGTCGAGTACGACAACACCCAGAACGGCGCGAACCATGTGCACACGGTGTGGCGCGACTTGCGCCGTGACTGGGGCGAGGACCTGCTGGCCGCGCACTACCGGACCGCGCACGACTCCTGACCGCGCGAGGCGGTGGCGTCGTCCGCCACCACCTCGCCGGGGTCGGGGGTCAGAAAGTGAACCGGTTGAGGTAGATCTGGTCGTCCGTGCCGCGCACGTAGAGCATCAGCCGTCCGGAGAACTTCGCCGCTCCGGGCCCGGACGGGGTGAGCCCGTTGCCGGGGACCTCGCTCCAGCCGCTCCAGCTGCCGCTGTTCAGCCTGTTCAGGAAGATGTGGTCGTTGGTGCCGCGCACGAACAGGTACAGGCTGTGGTTGTAGGTGACGCCGGCCGGCCCGGACGGCGTGAGCCCGTTGCCGGGAACCTCGGACCACCCGGACCATGATGTGCCGTTGTACCGGTCCACGTAGATCTTGTTGTCGGAGCCCTGCACCGCGACGTACTGGTCGCCGGAGAAGTTGACCGCGAACGGCGCATCGGTCGTCTTGCCGCCGCCGGGCAGCTGGGACCAGCCGCTCCAGCTGCCGCTGTTGAGCCGGTTGACGTAGATGCCGTTGTCGGTGCCTCGGACGTAGAGGGCCAGCGACCCGCCGTAGACGGCGGCGCCGGGGCCGGCAGTCGTCGCCCCGCCGCCGGGCACCTCGCTCCACCCGCTCCAGCTGCCGCTGTTGAGCCGATTGACGTAGATGTGGTTGTCGGTGCCGCGGACGAGGACGTAGAGACTGCCGGAGTACCTGACTGCGGTCGGCGCCGAGGGCGTGGCGCCGTTTCCGGGCACCTGGCGGACCGTGCTCCACGACGAGCTCTTCAGACGCTTGAAGTAGATGCCGTTGTCACTGCCACGGAAGAACACGTACTGCGCGTGGTTGAACGTGACGGCTCGCGGCGCGTCCACGGTGCGGCTGCTGTTCGGCAGCGCCGACCAGCCCGTCCACCCGGTCCGAAGCGCCGGTGCCGGTGCACGCGCGAGGGTCGCGTTCGCCGCGGCCGCCGTGCCGAGACTGGACGCCAGCAGGGCAGCCAGAGGAAGGATCACCGCCGTCAGGAACCGCCAGGAAGCGGTCCGTGCCTGGTCGACGGGTGCGTTGTGCTGCATGGGGTACCTCCTTGTGAAGACTCCTTCGAACAACGCTGTCTGCAGGCAGGGGGTCCGCTGGAGGGTGAGACTGCCTGGGCTAGAGGGCCCATGGTCCTGCGGTTGCCACCACTTGCCCGGGGCTCGGCCAGCCAGCCGGCGAACCACCAGGTCAGACCGCTGGCCATTTCCTCCCTCTCGGAGAACAATGTCGAGGGTTGGGCAGGGGGCAGAACGCACGTTTCCTTGTGGGGTGCTGTGGGCAGCGACATCGTCAGTTCCACCGATCTCGCGCAAGCCTTGGGCGGCGCGCGCAGGATCGACGAGATCGCGACCATCGCGCTTGAGTGGCTGACCGAGCTGCGCGGCGTCGTACGCGCCGGGTTCGCCCTCCCCGTAGTGGGCGGCCGACAGCTCCGGTTCCTGTCCTCCGACGGCGCACCGATGGCTGAGCCCTCGCAATGGTGCGCGATCGACGCCTACGACCACCTGCCGCTCAACGACGCGATCAGGACGGGCCGCAACGTCGTGCTCGACAACGCGACCGAGTTCGCCAAGCGGTAGCCCGAGCTCTTCGAGGCCTTCACCTAGCTACGGCTCGCCGTACCCAATCGCACAACGTGCCTGGGCATCACACCTAGCGGGCCGCCACGACTTCCTCCGCGCCCTCGAGGAGCCGCACCGCCCACTCGACCGCCTTGCGCGCGTCGCTGGCAGCGACCGACACGCTTTGGTACTGCGACTTCGTCTTCAGCTTGAGTAGTCGGCTGAGTGTCGGGGCGAGCTTCGCGCCGGCCGGGCCGGCGGCCTTCAGCTCGGCGATGGCTTCGTTGTGACCGTCGGAGTTACGGGTGGCGCCGGTCAGTCGGAGACAGATCGCGTCCTTGGAGTTGATGCCCGATATGACTGCGTTCGAGGTGGCGGCGTTGAACTGCTCCCTGTCAAGGCTGCCCTGTGCGGCATCGAGGAACTCCCGCGCCTTCTCCAGGTGGAGCCGGGCCTCGTTGAGGGCGCTCACTCCGCGGTCTTCCGTCGCAGCAACATGCGGACGTCGCGACCAGCCAGAGCGATGGCTTCACGGCGAAGGTCACGCACGAGGCGGTCGTCGCGGCCGACCGCGTCGTTGAGCTCGGCGAGGCTGAGCTCAAGGACCTCGCAGGTGTTCCCCGACCAGGCGAAGACGTGTGCGGCGAGCCGGTCGACCTGATCGTGCCATCGTTGATCGTCGGCGTCCGCGCTTGCAGGATCGACGTCACGGATCAGGAGGATGTCGATGTCACTGTCCCAGGTCGCCTCGCCGCGGGCGGCCGAGCCGAACAGGCAGGCCGCAGTCGCCGGCAGCTCCCAGGTGCCGAGCTCGTCCCGAATCCGCTGCATGAGCGTGGCCCACATCGCCGCGAGCGCGAGAATGCCCGGGGCGGCTACGTGATCGCGGTTGAGTCGGTACAGCTTTGCCGGCGGTCGGTGCTCGCGGATCACGATGCCCGCATCGGATAGCTGGCCCAGAATCTCATTGGTCCGCCACTGGCCGACCTTGCCGTCAGTCAGCTCGGCGACCTTCCGGCCGCTGAGTGGTTCGCTGGTGCGGGCGAGCACAGCCAGCACTGCTCCGTGGGCGCTGGGCACGACCGAGCCGATGGGATTGGACAGGTCCACAGGAAATCCTCTTTCGGTTGAGCAGGATACCACTCCTTCAAGTGGTATCCCACTTGGTCGAGTGGAATAGTGCTCAGCGCTCACCCAATGTGTTCACCCAATGGTTAGGGAGCAGTGAACTCGCCTACCGACCGACTCGGTCGCCAAGGCGAGGGCCTACCTCTGTCGAGGCACATCGCCACCCAAGCTCGCGTAACGCACGGATTTGGCAGCCGCGATCCGCGCGTTCGTGAGGACATCACTCCGCCGTGGACGTGCCGTGCTCGCCGGCATCAGCAGGTTGAGCGCGGTGGCGAGCACGCAACTAGGCCACCGTCGGCGGGAGGGTCGACCAGTCCGGCATTCGCCGAGCTCGTCGACTACCCTTGCCACAGCATGGCCGGCCCGGACGGGGTTTCCGCGAGGGTTGGAGCGAGGCTTACAGCTTAGGTTTCAGCCATGCGCCGCCCTCGTAGCTCAGGGGATAGAGCGTCGGTTTCCTAAACCGTGCGTCGCAGGTTCGAATCCTGCCGGGGGCACCCA
>DASSKA010000023.1:0-11206 GCA_035690905.1 Nocardioidaceae bacterium
GCCCTGCTGATCTCCTCCTCCTCGTAGGAGTGGTCGGTCATCGTGCCGGCGAGGTAGGACTCGTAGGCGGCCAGGTCGAGGTGGCCGTGGCCGCACAGCGCGGTGAGGATCACCTTCTCCTCCCCGCTCTCGGTGCACCGCTCGGCCTCGGCGATCGTCTCGGCCAGGGCGTGGGTCGGCTCCGGGGCCGGCACGATGCCCTCGGTGCGGGCGAAGAGCACGCCGGCGGCGAAGCACTCGCGCTGCTTCTTGGCGGTCGCCTCGATCAGCCCCTCCTCGTAGATGTGCGACAGCAGCGGGCTCATCCCGTGGTAGCGCAGGCCACCGGCGTGGATCGGGTCGGGCACGAAGTCGTGGCCGAGCGTGTGCATCTTCATCAGCGGCGTCATCCCGACCGTGTCGCCGAAGTCGTAGGCGTAGGTGCCCTGCGTCAACGACGGACACGCGGCCGGCTCGACGGCACGGACCGTGGGCGACATCCGGCCGGCCCACTTCTCGCGGAGGAACGGGAACATCAGGCCACCGAAGTTCGAGCCGCCGCCGGTGCACCCGACCAGCAGGTCCGCGGTCTCGCCGACCTTGGCCAGCTGCAGCAGCGTCTCCTCACCGATGATCGTCTGGTGCATCAGCACGTGGTTGAGCACGCTGCCGAGCGCGTAGTTCGTCGTCGGGTCCTGCGCCGCGACTTCGACAGCCTCGCTGATCGCGATCCCCAACGAGCCGGTCGAGTCGGGATGGTCGGCAAGGATCTTGCGGCCGGACTCGGTCAGCTCCGAGGGACTCGGGTGCACCGTGCCGCCGAACGTCTCGATCATCACCCGCCGATAGGGCTTCTGGTCATACGACGCCCGCACCTGCCAGACCTCGCAGGCGAGGCCGTACTGTGCGCAGGCGAATGCCAACGCCGTGCCCCACTGGCCGGCTCCAGTCTCCGTAGTGAGCCTCTTGATCCCAGCCTGGGCGTTGTAGAACGCCTGTGGAACTGCGGTGTTCGGCTTGTGCGAGCCGGCCGGCGAGACTCCTTCGTACTTGTAGTAGATCCGCGCCGGCGTGCCCAGCGCCTTCTCCAGCCGGTGTGCGCGATACAAGGGGCTCGGCCGCCACAGCCGGTAGACGTCCAGAACCTCATCCGGAATGTCGACGTACTGCTCGGTAGACACCTCTTGGAGGATCAAAGCCATCGGGAACAAAGGAGCCAGGTCCTCCGGCCCCACCGGCTGCCCGGTGCCCGGGTGCAGCACGGGCGGCGGTGGGGTGGGCAGGTCGTGAAGGACGTTGTACCACCGGGTCGGCATCTCGCTCTCATCGAGCTGGAACTTGTGCTGCTTCACCTGCGACATGGCGCTCCCAGACATACGACGAGTGGCCGTTCTCACAGTAGTGACCCGACACCAGCCGCGCACCCCCTGCCGGCAGGGGTCTGGCCCAGCGTCCCGGAAGCCTCGGGAATGGCAACGAAGTAGAAAGGCGCGGGCCCACGCCACTCGATGACCGGACCCTCGAACACGAAAGTCCATCAATTCCACGGCGCCACTACCAGTCGGGGTGCTAGGCCTTCAGCCTGGCTGAGCCCACCAGCGCTGAGCGCGATGTCCGTAACTGAACCGTAATGAAACGAACCTTCTTCGCGAATCCACCCGGACCCTATATTGCGGGAAGATTACGAAAAGGAGAGTTCCATGGCGGTGTCTTTGGCGGGTGAAGCCCAGGCGCTTGGCGGGCAGTCGACCGGCTCCCCGGTCGCGGCGTTTCGGACGTGGGCCACCAAGCATCGGGTCCTTTCGGCCCTGCTTGCCGGCTTCGTGGCCGTGCACGTGGGCACGATCGTCGCCTTCTGGTTCGGCGGGGTGGGGCTCACTCGCCTGGACTGGCCGACGGCCAACGGGCTGGTCTATGTGCCCGACGCCAGCCCGACGGTGCAGTTCATTCTCGGCGGAGCAGCGCACTACCTTGACGGGATCATCTTCGCTCTCGTGTTCGCGATCGCGATTTCACCCCGTCTGCGGGTTCGCGGACGCGGCGCATCCGTGAACCTCATCAAGGGACTGGTCTTCGGCGTTGTGCTCGGGGTGCTGGCGCTCTTGGTCATGACGCCGCTGGTCTACGCCCCCGCCCGCGGCTCGCACGCAGGTTTCTTCAGCACCAGCCTCGGCTGGAACTACATGCTCAGCGTGATGATTTTCCACGTCATCTATGGCCTGCACCTTGGGCTCATCTACAACCCGTACGACGAGAACAAGGTCGGCGACCGCTGACGGCTCGACCGGTCTAGGAGCGCGTCCTGCCCGAGTTGGGAGCAGGACGCGCTCCTCCTCAGTTGGCGTGGAGGAGATCGACCCTCAGGGCGCGCCCGGTGGGCCGTCCAGCACCCTCGGCACGTACTCGACCAGTTGGATCTGGCCGTCGAAGGTCCGGCTGTGCGTCATGTCCAGGGCGACGTCGGGGTAGCCGTCGTAGATCCGCTCACGGCCCGTCGCCCCGGTGATCACGGGGAACATCACCACCCGGAACCGATCCACGAGGCCGGCTACCAACAGCGACCGGCACAACGAGAGGCTGCCGATGGTGCGCATAGACCTGTCGCCGGTATCCTTCATCCTCCGCACAGCCTCAGCGGCGTCCCCGGCGACCAGGGTCGAGTTCTCCCACTGCAGCGGTTCGGTCAGGGTGCTGGAGAAGACGACCTTGGACATGCCTGTCAGCACATCCGTTCCCGGCTCGCCGTCCCTCGTGAAGCCGTACATGAGCCGGTACGTGGTCGCACCCATCAGGACCAGATAGTCCCCTTCGGGGTTCTCGGCCAGCCAGGCGAGGTACTCCGGTCCCTCCAGGCCCCACCAGCCAGGCCAGCCCTCGGCCGAGGCATACCCGTCGAGCGAGGTGATGAAGTCGACGACAAGCTCAGGCATCTGCCACTCCTCCCGCCACTCGCGGTGAACCTTGCTTACCAGCTCGTATAGGTACTGATGGAGATCGTGGTCCGCCAGTCGGCGGTCCCGGGCCCACAGCGATGGAGGCGCCCCTTCCGGACTTCTTGAAGATGTGGCTCTTGCAGCTCCTCATCTCATCCCCTGTCGACCGTCGACTGCGCACCCCCAGGTCACTTGTCCCCCGTCGGCTGCGACGAAGGGACGAGGCGAGCGGACGGTGGTCCCGGCCCGGGCCAATTGCCGCAGAGGTACATGCGGGGCGGAGGCCGGTTTGCCCCAGCAGGTCCACCCCGTGGGTCTTGATTGCGCCGAATCCGCTCTAGCCAGGCCATATCGTCGTGTCCGTGTTCCTGCCCAGCGACCACGCATACCTGCGTGCCAAGTCCGCTAGGCGGGGCGAGTCGTCGATCAGCCCCATCTTCGCCGACTTCGTGCGGGCGTTCGAGCGCGAGTTCCAGGTCGCCCCGCTCTGGCTCGAGACTGACACCATCCCGGTTCACGGCAAGTCGCGAGCGGTTCGCCCGAGACTCGATGTCGTCCTCGAGCGCACTGACGAGCAGCGGCAGTTCTTGACTGCGCCCTACACCTACGACCCCCAAATACAGGCGCGGACCGTTCGGATGTTCCTCGAAGGGACAGGCCCAAGGGGCCGGGACCGCGCCTTCCAGCCGCCGGCGGGGCGAAGCATTGGCGGCGAACTCCTCGTGTGCTTCTCCAGCTTCGAAGAGGTTGCCGTAGGTGAAGTGCACGACCTTGTGTCGAAGGAAGAGCTGGAGGCGTTTGCTCAGGCGCTCGACCTGGGTGAGTCCTATTGGCGCGTCGAACGCTTCATGGGAACCCCGCCGACGGTCTTCGTGCAGACCTCCGAACAGGTCGCGGCACTTGAGGGATCACCGGTACGGGACCAGTGGGATGACGCCTATTTCGAGCTGGCCAAGTCGAGAGACGAGTTCGGCTACCTCGACCGGCGCACCACTTTCGTACGCCTCGACAGCAAACAAAACTTCGACGAGAACTACGCCGGCAACTGGTACTACTACTGGAAGTAGCTCGTCGCTGGCGAGGGCAGCCGCGACCAGCGAGCCCGCCAGGCGCGTCGTTTGCACTGCGATCGCGCCGGCCTGCTTACGGGTTCTGCTTGTGAGCGTGCCCTGATGGAGGTCCTCCTCGCCACCATTGAGACACTTGGACCGCGATGAGCACGGAGCACCCAGAGGCCGATGAAGCCAGTGGCCACGCGGATCACGATCACTCCCACGGACTCGTGGACCCCTCGATCGTCCGATCCCGCGCGGGGGTCAGGGCGGTCAGCCTTAGCCTTGCTGTCCTGCTCGTCACGTCGCTGGTTCAACTCGCGGTGTTCCTGCTCAGCGACAGCGTCGCGTTGCTCACCGATGTCATCCACAACGGTGGGGACTCCCTGACCGCGATTCCGTTGGGCGTGGCCTTCCTCCTGCGGAGCCGACAAGGGGAACGCTGGGCCGGATACTTCGTCGTCGCCGTCATCTTGGCCAGCGCGCTACTCGCCTTGGTCGAGGTGATCGACCGCTTCCTCCACCCGCAAACCCCGACACACCTGTGGACACTGTTCGTGGCGGGCGCCGTCGGCATCATCGGCAATGAGGTGGCCGCGATCATCCGCTGGCGCGCCGGTAAACGACTCGACTCGGCGGCCTTGGTCGCTGACGGTATCCACGCCCGTGCCGACGGCTACGTCAGTGCAGGCATCATCGTCTCCGCAGCGTTCATCGCCTTCGGGTTTCCAATCGCGGATCCGGTCGTCGGCCTCATCATCACCGGACTCATCCTCCACTCGACGTGGGAGTCGTGGGTAACGATCCGGCGTGGCTAGCACGAGCTTCGCCATGGGTGCGTCGGCGAACTTGTTCCCACCGGCGCCGTCGGACTCATCACCGAGCCCAAGCAGGCCGAAGCCTTTATCAACTGGCCAAGCGGTAGTAGCGTCGGGCGCTATCCGGATGGACGGAGTCCGTCATGGGCCACAACACCGAGACTGCGATCCTCGCCGGAGGATGCGCCTGGATCATGCAGCAGCTGCTGCGCCAGCCTGAAGGGGTCATCTCCACTCGAACCGGCTTCACGGGTGGCGATAACGAGAACCCGACCGAGGAGAACAACGGCGGCCACGCCGAGGTAGTCGAAGTCATCTTCGATCCCGAGCGGCTCTCATTCAGGGGGTTACTCGAGGTGTTCTTCCAGGCGCACCGACCCGACCTCGGCGAAGGCGTCGTCGGCTCTCTGTACCGCTCCGAGATCTTCTGCACCAGCGCGGACCAGCGCAGAGTGGGGGAGGAGATGATCCGCGACGTCGACGCATCGGGCCACTGGCCGGGGAAGACCGTAACCAAGCTCTCCGAGGCTACGGTGTTCTGGGAGATGGGACCCGAGGATCAGGACTACTTCCTGCGGTTCCCGCGCGGCTGTAAGCCCCCATTCCCCCGGCACCGCTATGCCGCTCCCTGACCCCGGGAGGCACCTAGGGCGAGGCGTCGTACCCCGACTGGTGCAACGCACCGCAGAATGGCTCCATGAGGTTCGCCGCCCTGGTCACCTGGGTTCTCGCCGCGCTCATGGGCGGCTACCTTCTCGCCACCTGGATCGCGAACGGGGGCTTGCGTCCTCGCTTCGGTGAACAGCCGTCGCGGTTCGCTCCGCAACTCATCTTCGGGCACGGCGGTCTGGCCGCGACCGGCCTGGCTGTGTGGATCGGCTACCTGGTCGTGGGAAATTCGGCGCTTGCTTGGTCCGCGGTGGCGGTGCTCGGACTGGTCGCTACGCTCGGTGCGACGATGTTCGGCCTCTGGCTCAGGGCTGGGCACGGCCAGCCGCGTGGCCGCCACGTGGCCGGGCCGCAACACGCGGCCGAGGATCACTTCCCGCCGCCGGCTGTCCTGGTCCACGGCCTGTTCGCGGTCACCACCGTCGGGCTGGTCCTCGCGACCGCGCTGCGGGCAACCGGGTGACCGCGAGGGGACAGATGGATTCAGTCGCAGCACGTCTCACGATGCTCATCGGCATACCGATCGGCGTCCTGGTCGCCGTCATCGTCCTCACGATCTACGTCTATCAGCGTTGGTCCGCCAAGCTTGCCGACGGCAGCACTGCGAGCTTCCTGTTTCCCTCACGGTCGAGCTTGCATTACCCCGCCGAGCGCCTCGATGAGGCACTCGAGCAGGTCAAGAGGCATCTCGAAGCGGCTCGGCCGTGATCCCAGATCAAGGTTTCTCCCGAAGGTTCGAGCCCCTCGCTTCGTGACGTCCCGTCGCGTCGGGATGGAGTGTTCTAGCGCGAGGTCATCACTGCAGTTGCTGTCTCCCGGTGCGCTCCTCGGCGCTGCGGAGCACGCAGAACTCGTTTCCCTCCGGATCGGCCAGCACGACCCACCCTGTGCCGTCTTCCTTGCGCAGGTCGTCGTGCATGGTGGCGCCGATCTCGAGCAGCCGGCTCACCTCGGCATCCCGGGTCTGTCGAGGCTCGAGGCACAGGTGCAGCCGGTTCTTCACTCTCTTGGGTTCGGGCACTCTCAAGAACAAGATGCTCTGCCCGTCCCCCACCTCGAAGCCGGCCTCGTCAGTGCCCGGCACGTCGTCGGGATCCATCGGTACGTCAAGAACCTGGCTCCAGAACAGGGCGAGCGCATAGGGATCCGCACAGTCGAAGCTGGTGTTCATGATTCGTGAGGCCATCGGTGCAGTCTGGTGGCGAGCCCTGGAGGGGTCAACGCATATTCCTCGACCTGATAGATCGTCTGCGGAGCCGCGCGTCGGGCACTACCGTCAGGTCGTGACCTTCGTCGTGCTAGGCGTCGCCACCATGCTCCTCTACGCCGTGATGGCGGCGTGGATGGCCGCGGTCGCCCGAAGGGACCCTGCTCGAATCTTTCAGATCGGCAAGTACGGCCGCACCAGGCGGCGAGACGTCACCGCGGCGGAGTGGATCCGCCGATACGTTCCCTGGGGGCTCGGAGGTGGCCTCCTCGTCACCGTGTTCGGGCTGTTCCTCATGTCACGACCGGATTGAGACGAGCCGGCCATGCGCGCGGGCACTTTGGATCGGCCAGCAGTGACGGTTCAGGTGACCCGTTGTTGCACGGTCACCGCCGGGGAGTAGCGCGGAGAGCCATCGTCAGAGCGTTAGGAGCAGCAGGACGAGCAGGACGACGCCGAAGAGCGCCACGAGCACCGCGAACGCGGGCGCCATGAACGGGCCGTGGTGGTGCGGAAGCGTGTGGGTACGACAGTAGATGCTGGAGTAGCGCGCGAAGCGGACGCTGGGGAGCACCGCCATGAGCACGCCCAGCGCGACGAGGCCGACGCCGACCAAGTCGGAAGCCGTCCCGTTCCGACCCCGTACGCCGTGGCTCTGGAGCAAGAAGAGCCCGAAGCGGTCGACGGCGATCCCGACCACCATCACGGCCAGTGCCGTCCGGATCCACACGGACAGCGTGCGTTCGACATTCAGGTACGACCGCTCGGCCGACATCTCGGTGCGCTGCTCGGCCAGCCTCGTCCGCTGGACCGAGAGGTCCACCATGCGCTGCATGAGCACCAGCTGCTGCTCGTCGGGCTCGTTCTCCGGCCCGACGGACCCGGGTCCGTCCCGGCCAGGTTCGCTGTGCTCCGGCATGCCTGCACGGTAGCGCCACGACCCCGTGTGGGGGCGGCATCGCGCCGGGGTCGCCCCGACCCCGGAGATGCTGGACTACGGCGCCCGCGAGGTACGGCGGCTGAGGGCGACCTGCACGATGCCGCGCCATCCCAGCATGGTGAGAGCCAGGAACAGCACCGCGACCACCAGGAAGCCGGCCGCGATGCCGCGCCCGGAGGCCACGCGCAGGAGCATGCCGAGCAGGTAGGTCACGGCCAGGACCGCCGCACCCTCGGGCCAGACCCGACGCGTCTGCCGCCCGCGGAGCACCAGACCTCCGTGCACCAGTGCGACGGCCAGCGCGAAGGGCCACGCGATGGCAAGGACCACCCAGTCGGACTCGTTCGCCTCGTGCGAGGTCTTGCCAGCAAACGCGAAGACGAGCACGCACCCGAGATCGGCGACGACCGGCGCCAGCCAACGAGCGATCGGCTGCTGGGCGTTCCGGGTCACGACCACCAGGATCGCAGGTGGTCGGTTGCCACGGGGGTTCCGGTGGTCATTCGTCCGGAACCGCGGCTACCGTGACGCAGAGGAACTTCCCTCACGACCCGACGGAGCGAGAGCGATGACCGACCCCTTGGAGAAGCTGACCGCGACGCAGGTGCGTGAGGCGGGCCTCACTGACTGGCGACAGATCCTGGGACGGATCAAGGCCCGGTTCCGCACCGGTGACTTCGCCACCGGCCTGGCCCTGGCGAACAAGATCGGCGAGGCGGCGGAGGCCGCCAACCACCACCCCGACATCCAGCTCAGCTACACCGACGTGATCGTCACGCTTTCCAGCCACGACGTGCACGGCATCACCAGCCGCGACCTCGACCTGGCGCGACAGATCAGCACTTTCGCAGCGGAGCTCGAGATCGACTCCGACGTCGCGGGCCTGACCCAGCTCGAGCTCGGACTCGACACCGCACGCGGCTCAGGACTCGCCCCCTTCTACGCGGCCCTGCTCGGTGGCACGGTCGACCAGGGCGAGCCCGTCGACCCCAGCGGCCAGGTGCCCACCGTGTGGTGGCAGGACCCCACCGAGGTCGACGAGGACCTGGCGCTCCCGGAGCAGCCCTTCGAGCAGCGCTGGCACTTCGACGTGTGGGTGCCCCACGACGAGGCCGAACGTCGCCTGCAGGCCGTCCTGGATGCCGGGGGCCGCCTCGTCAGCGACCGCGCCGCCCCGGCGTACTGGGTCGTCGAGGACGCCGACGGCAACCGCTCCTGCATCTGCACGACCGCCGGGCGCTGACCCCCGGCCGGGGTCGATCGCCCCGAGTCAGGCGCGGACCCGTGCGGAGGTCGGGTCGTACATCGGGCGCAGTGACACCTCGGCGTCGTACCGGCGGCCGGCGACGTCGACCTGCCAGCGCCCCGACGACAGCCAGTCCGCGGTGAGCGGCTCGCCCTCCCCGGAGACCTGCGCCAGCCCGACGGCGCCGCCGAGGGTCCAGCCGTACGACGCGGCGCGGACGTAGCCGACCTCGACCCCGTCCCGCAGCACCATCTCGGCGTGGTACAGCAGCGGATCGGGATCGAGCAGCCGCACCTGCACGATCCGCCGGGTCATGCCGCCGGCCGCCGCGTTGGACGCCTTCCGCGCCGCCACCGCGTCCCGGCCGATGAACCCACCGGGCTTGTCCAGCGCGAGGGCGAACCCGAGCCCGGCTTCCAGCGGGCAGTCGGTGTTGTCGATGTCGTGCCCGTAGTCGCGGTAGGCCTTCTCCATCCGCAGGGAGGCCAGCGCCTTCAGCCCTACCGGGGCCAGGCCGTACGCCGGACCGGCGGCGCTGATCGCGTCGTACACCGCCGGCGTGAACGCCGCCGGGGCGTACAGCTCGTAGCCCAGCTCGCCCAGGTAGGTGATCCGGGTGAGCAGCACCTCGACCCCGGCGAGCTTGACCCGGCCCACCGACCGGAACCCGAACGCGGCGGTGGAGAGGTCGGCGTCGGTGAGCTCGCCCAGCAGGTCGCGGGAGCGCGGGCCCTGCACGTTCAGCTGGCCGAGGTCGGCGGTGACGTCGCTGATCGTCACCGTCGACGGGGCGTACCGGCGCATCCGGTCGAGGACGTGGCCGTGCGCGGTGTCGGACGCGACCACGAAAAAGTCGTCGTCGGCGAGCTTGCTGACCGTCAGGTCGGCCTCGATCCGCCCGTCGTCGTTGAGCCACTGCGTGTAGGTGATGATCCCGGGGTCGCCGTTCACCGGACCCGCCGAGAGCCGGTCCAGGAACTCACCGGCCCCGGTCCCGCTCACCTCGAACTTGGCCATGAACGACATGTCCATCAGCCCGACACGTTCCCGGACCGCCTCGTGCTCGGCCCGCCAGTGCGCGAACCAGGGCGCCCGGCCCCAGGTCGGCTCCGCCTCCGGCGTCTCTCCGGGGCCCGCGAACCAGTCCGCGCCTTCCCAGCCGGACACCTCCCGCATGTAGCCGCCGCGCGAGACCAGCTGGTCGTGCACCGGTGAGAGCAGCGCGTCGCGAGCGGTCCGCAGCTGCTTGCCGGGCGTGTGCGCGGCGTACACGGTGCCGAGGATCTCGGCGGTGCGTGCCGCGCGATAGGCCGGGTCGAGCTGGTGGGCGCGGAACCGGTCGACGTGGAAGCCCGTCACGTCCACGTCCGGCTCTCCGTCGACGATCCAGTGGGCGAGCACCCGGCCCAGCCCCCCTGCAGAGAGCACGCCCACCGAGTTCATGCCGGCGGCGACGAAGTAGCCGCGCATCCCGGGTGCCTCGCCGACCCCCGGCGCCAGGTCGGGCGTGAACGACTCGGGGCCGCAGAAGAAGGTGCGCACGCCGACCTCGAGGGTGACCGGCACCCGTCCCATCGCCTTCTCCAGGAACGGCGCCATCCGGTCCCAGTCGGGCGGGATCTTGCCAAACGAGAAGTTCCCGGGGATGCCGTCGACACGCCAGGCCGCGGCCTTCGGCTCGAAGAGGCCGACCATCATGCCGCCGCCCTCTTCGCGGTAGTAGCCGTACGACGACGGGTCCTCGAAGACCGGTGCGTCGGGGTCGAGGCCCTCGATCGTGTCGGTGATCAGGTAGTAGTGCTCCGCCGCCTGGTTCGGGACCACCAGGCCGTTGCCGGCGGCCAGCTCGCGGGCCCACATCCCGGCGCAGTTCACGACGTACTCGCACTCGACCACCTCACCGGCGTCCTCGCCGGCGGTCGCGACCCGCACCCCGGTGACCGCGGCGACCTGCCCGGCGGGCCGGGTGAGCACCTCGGTGACCGTGGCGCCCTCGACGATGCGCACGCCGAGGCGCCGGGCGCCCTGGGCCAGCGACGCGGTGAGGTCGACGGGGTTCACCCGCCCGTCACCGGGCACGTAGAAGCCGGCGAGCAGGTCGTCGGTGCGGGCCCACGGGAACCGCTCGGCCATCTCCTGGTTGGAGATCTCGTGGACCTCCAGCCCGAGGTGCCGCTGGAAGGCCGCGACCCGCCGGTACTCCTCGAGCCGGTCCGGGTCGGCCGCTGCCTCGATCAGGCCCACCGGACGGAACCCGGTGGCCTGCCCGGTCTCGGCCTCCAGGCGGGCGTAGAGGTCCCGCGAGTACAGCCGGATCGCGGTGCTGGTCTCCGACGTGGACCCGAAGCAGGTCATCAGCCCG
>DASSKA010000024.1:0-6006 GCA_035690905.1 Nocardioidaceae bacterium
TGGACCTTGACAGCTCAGAAACCTAGACAGGGAACGGCGTGCGCCGTTCAAGGCGCGCTTGAACCACCCACACATAGAGCAGAAGAGCCTGGCAGGCTTCCTATTTCCATGGGAAGCACGGTGCGGCCGGCAGGATCCAACACCGCGCAAGCGCCGGCTCAACACCGCGCAAGCGCCGGCTCAACACCGCGCGAGCGCCGGCTCGACGGGTCAGCGGGTGAGCCAGCCCCGGAACGCCTCCAGGTTCGCAGTCGACTCCCCGCGCGAGGTACGCCACTCCCACTCTCGGCGGATCGAGGTCGCGAACCCGAGCTCCAAGATGGTGTTGAAGGACTCGTCGGCGTAGGTCAGCACCGCACCGAGCAGCCGGTCCACCTCCTCGGGCGTGACCGCGGACAGCGGCAGCCGGCCGTCGAGGTAGATGTCGCCGGACTGGTCGAGCGCGAACGCGACGCCGAACAGCTTGAGGTTGCGCTCGAGCAGCCAGCGGTAGACCCGCTCGTGGTTCTCGTCCGGCTGCCGGCACACGAACGCGTGCACACCGAGCGCGTGCGGCCCGACGTCGAGCCGGCAGGGGGTCTGCAGCTTCCGCTCCCCCGGCAGCACGATCGTGAACACGCCCTCGGAGATCTCCCGCCACTCCAGCTCGCTGCCGCCGAGCACCTTGCGCAGGGTCGCGACCGCGTCGTGCCGCTCGGTCATTCGCGCCCCCGGCGGAGTGGGTCGGTCACGGGCGCACCCCTTCGAGGTCGTCGCGCATGGCCCGGGCGGCCATCCGGTACACCTCGAGGGTACGGTCCGCGGTCACCTCCCACGCGAACCGCGCGGCCTGCGCGCGGGCAGCCATCGACATCGCCGAGCGCAGCTCCGGCTGGGCGACGACCCGCTCGATCGCGCGCGCCCAGTTCTCGGGGTCGTGCCCCTCCACGAGCAGCCCGGACACCCCGTCGCGGACCACGGTGGTCAGCCCGCCGACCGCGGCGGCCACCACCGGGGTCCCGGTCGCCTGGGCCTCCACGGCGACCAGCCCGAAGCTCTCGTTGTACGACGGGACGCAGACGAGCGTGGCCGCGGAGTACCAGTCGACCAGCTCGGACTGTGCCACCGGCGGGACGAACCGCACCACGTCGGAGATGCCGAGAGCCGCGGCCAGCTGGGCCAGCGACTCCGGGTGCTCCAGGCCGGTCCCGGACGGACCGCCCACCACCGGGACGACCAGCCGGTGCCGCAGCGAGGGGTCCCCCTTCAGGAGCACGGCCACCGCGCGCAGCAGCACGTCGGGTGCCTTGAGCGGCTGGATCCGGCCGGCGAACATCAGCACGACCGCGTCCGCGGGCAGGCCGAGGCGGGCGCGGGCGTCACGCTGGCCCTGAGGCCGGAACACGTCCAGGTCCACGCCGGGGTGCACGACCTCCACCCGCGCCGGGTCCGCGTCGTACAGCTCGATGAGCTGTTTCGCCTCCAGGTCGGTGCTGGCGATGAGCATGTCGGCGGCCTCGACGACCTGTTCCTCCCCGATCAGCCGCTGGGCCGGCTCCGGGGAGTCGCCGAGCGCGAGGGAGGCGTTCTTGACCCGAGCCATGGTGTGCATCGAGTGCGCGAGCGGCACGCCCCACCGGTCGCGGACCAGCGCGCCGACCTGCCCGGACAGCCAGTAGTGGGAGTGCACCAGGTCGTACCAGCCCTGGTCGTGGCGTGCCTCGGCCCGCAGCACCTCGCGGGCGAACACGCACAGCTGGCCGGGCAGCTCGGCCTTGGTGAGCCCCTCGAACGGGCCGGCGTGCACGTGGTGCACGGTCACCCCGGCGAACGCCTCCATCATCGGCGGCAGCGATGAGGACGTGGCGCGGGTGTAGATCTCGACGGCGATGTCGCGCTCGGCAAGCCGCTTGGCGAGCTCGATGACGTAGACGTTCATGCCGCCGGCGTCCCCGGTGCCGGGCTGGTCCAGCGGCGACGTGTGCAGGCTGACCATGGCGATCCGCCCGTGGCGGGTGCGGGTTGCCGCCTCGGCCGGCGACGGGGCCTGCGGCTGTGGGGCTGTGGTCACGTGGGCATACCTCCGTGGGCCGAACCATGTCCCTGCCTGAGGTATTCCCCCACCAACCGGGGACAATCGGACCATGGCTACCAAGACAGCGGTCGTGACCGGGGCGAGCAGCGGGATCGGGGCGGCCACCGCCCGGCGGCTGGCCCGCGAGGGGTTCCACGTGTTCTGCGCCGCCCGCCGCGAGGAGCGGGTCCGGTCCGTGGCGGAGGAGGTCGGGGGCACGCCGGTGCGCTGCGACGTCACCGACGAGGACCAGGTCGCCGCGCTCGCGGCCACGGTGGGCGCAAGCCTCGACGTACTCGTCAACAACGCCGGGATGGCCCTCGGCGCGGACCCGATCGCCGAGGCCGACCCCGGGCAGTGGCGGGCGATGTACGAGGTGAACGTGGTCGGACTGGTGCTGGTCACCAAGGCGCTGCTGCCCGCGCTGGTCGCCAGCGGCGCCGGGATCATCGTGAACATGGGGTCCACGGCCGGCCGGATCGCCTACGAGGGCGGCGCCGGGTACACCGCCGCCAAGCACGGCACCCAGGTGGTCAGCGAGACGCTGCGGCTCGAGCTCTACGACCAGCCGGTTCGGATCTGCGAGATCGCGCCGGGGATGGTGCGCACCGACGAGTTCAGCGTGAACCGGTTCGACGGAGACGCCTCGAAGGCCGAGAAGGTGTACGCCGGAGTGGCCGAGCCGCTCGTCGCGGAGGACATCGCTGATGCCGTCGGTTGGGTGGTGACGCGGCCTCCTCACGTGAACATCGACGAGCTGGTGATCCGGCCGCGGGCGCAGGCCGCGCAGCACAAGGTGCACCGCGTCTTCGACTAGTCGCCCAGGAGCAGGCCGGCCAGCGTCTCGAGCTCGGGGGTCAGCTGGTCCTCCGCGACGGTCACCTCGGTGTCGTGGAGCGTGAAGACGTACACGAACCGGTCCGGCGCCAGCCGCAGCGGCGCGAGCGCGGCCAGGTCGATCCGCTCCAGCAGGTTCCGGACCTGGTCGGTGCGCGGGTCCTCCCCCAGCCGGATCGCGCCGGTGCGCTCCACGCCGGCGAAGCCGCCGGTACGTCGTACCTCCACGACGCCGTCCGCATCCGCGGGCCCGGACGCGCCGGAGCCCGCCCCAGAGCCGGACCCGCCTGCGCCAGAGCCCGAGACCGCCCCGGCTCCGGCCGGCGCCCCAGCTGGGGCCGGCGCCGCGGTCACCCCCACCTGCGCCCAGGCGGACCGCACCGCCGAGGCGGCGTCGGCCGAGACCGCGCGGGCGGCGGCGACCGTCGCGGAGGCGAAGCCGGCGAAGTCGGTGTCCGCGCCGATCCCGGAGGTGAGCGCGGCGTACCAGACCGGCAGGGCGGTCTCCCAGGCATTCCCGCCGAGCCCGACCGCGGCGAGGTAGAAGGCCCGGTTCGGGATGCCGGAGTTGAGGTGCACCCCGCCGTTGTCGCTGTCGGTGTGCACGTAGTCGGCCATCGACCCGACCTGCGGGTCCTTGCCGAGCACCGGGTCGTCGTAGGCGGTGCCGGGATCCTTCATCGACCGCAGCCCCCGGCCCTGCACCGACGGCAGGAAGATGCCCTCGCCGATCAGCCAGTCGGCCTGCTCGGCGCTCTGGCCGAGGACCCGCTGCTTGACGCAGATCCCGAAGCAGTCCGACATCGACTCGTTGAGCGCGCCGGACTGGCCGGCATAGGCGAGGTTGGCGGTGTACTGCGTCACGGCGTGGGTGAACTCGTGCGCGCCCACGTCGATCGGCGTGGTGAACCGGCCGAACACGTGCCCGTCCCCGTCGCCGAAGACCAGCTGGGTGCCGTTCCAGAACGCGTTGTCGTAGTTGCTGCCGTAGTGCACGGTGGCGAGGACACGTGCGCCCCCTCCGTCGTACGACGCACGGTGCAGCACCTCGTGGTACATCGCCAACGTGGCGGACACGGAGACGGCGGCCTCGTCGACCGCGGCGTCACCGGATCCGGGCTGGCCGGCCTCGCGCACCTCCGTGCCCGGAAGGGCGGTGCCGTTGCTGTCGGTGTACACCGCCCACGCGGGCGGTCCGGCCTCGGTGGCCGGCCGCTCGGCATGGACGGCGTGAGAGAGCCGCGCCCGCCGCATCTGCTCGTCGACTGCGAGCGTGTCGCGTCCGCTGCGGCTGACGTCCGGGTGGACGCCGGCCCCGGCGAGTCGTTCGAGGAGGTACGGCGGGACGAACTGGCAACGGCTCATGATCCAGTTCTACCCGGATCCACCGACACGTGCTGGTTTGTCCCGATCGTCACCCTGCGAGAGAGCGAGCCTCACCCGCCGGGCAGCGAGTAGCCCAGCGCGATGTTCAGCACCGTGCTGAACGTCAGGTACATCAGCCAGATCCCGGTCGCCACGTGGAAGAACCCGAGCGCGCGCTCGCCGACCTCGACGCCGACGGCCACGAAGAAGTCCGAGACGTAGACCCCGGTCAGGCCGATGAACAAGACCGCCACCGGCCAGGCGCCGGCGGCGAAGAACACCCAGACGCCGAGCACGGACAGGATCGTGTAGGCCACCGACATCCCGCCGTTGGGACGGAAGTCGTGGTGGGAGAAGCGGTTCCAGCCGAGCGCGAACCAGTGGATGCCGTACGCCGAGAAGGCCAGCGCCGCCATGTACAGCGCGGGGTCCTTGAACACCTGGAACCAGGTGAGCCCGACGAACAAGACGATGCCGGTGACCAGCTGGCAGAGACCGGGCAGGAAGATGCCCCAGACGCCGGTGGCCTTGTCCACCGAGGTGTCCCGGGCGGGCCACTTGAACAGCTCTTGCGGCCCCCAGATGAGGTAGCCGGTGCCCAGGCCGAAGAACCCGAGCGCCACCGGTGCGAAGTCCGAGGTCGTGAAATTGACCATCGTGATGCACCTCCGTTCGGTGCTCCTACTACCCAAGTTGTTTGGGATCAACCGTCTGCAACCGCACGGATTCGGGCGCTGGGCGCTGCGCCGGTAGACTTCGGTGTTGGTCCCCGCACCCCGCTCGCCGGCGTCTGTCCCGGTTCGAAGGGGTACGACGCGGGGCCGATCCCCTCCACTACACGAGACGAACGCTGATGCCTGAAGTACGCAATGACCTGAGGAACGTGGCCATCGTGGCGCACGTCGACCACGGCAAGACCACCCTGGTGGACGCGATGCTGCGCCAGTCGGGTGCGTTCGGCGAGCACCAACACGTCGACGAACGGGCCATGGACACCGGCGAGCTCGAGCGCGAGAAGGGCATCACCATCCTCGCCAAGAACACCGCCGTGCACTACTCCGGGCCGTCCTCCCCGGACGGGATGACGATCAACATCATCGACACCCCCGGGCACGCCGACTTCGGCGGCGAGGTGGAGCGCGGGCTGTCGATGGTGGACGGGATCGTGCTGCTGGTGGACGCGTCCGAGGGGCCGCTGCCGCAGACGAGGTTCGTGCTCCGCAAGGCGCTGAACGCCGACCTGCCCGTCGTACTCGTGGTGAACAAGGTGGACCGCTCCGACGCCCGGATCTCCGAGGTGGTGGACGAGACCTACGAGCTGTTCCTGGACCTGCTCGACGACAGCCACGGGCAGGACGCGCTGGACTTCCCGGTCGTCTACGCCTCGGCGAAGGCCGGTCGGGCGTCGCTGAAGCAGCCCGACAACGGGGGGCTGCCGGAGGCGCCGGACCTCGAGGACCTGTTCGCGACGATCATCGAGACGATCCCCGCTCCGACGTACACCAAGGACGCGCCGCTGCAGGCGCACGTCACCAACCTGGACGCCTCGCCGTTCCTGGGTCGGCTCGCGCTGGTGCGGGTGCACGAGGGCGAGCTGCGCAAGGGCCAGCAGGTCGCCTGGCTCAAGCGCGACGGCTCGCAGCAGAACGTCAAGATCACCGAGCTGCTCGTCACCGAGGCCCTCGAGCGCAAGCCCGGGGAGTACGC
This sequence comes from Nocardioidaceae bacterium, assembly GCA_035690905.1. Taxonomy (GTDB): domain Bacteria; phylum Actinomycetota; class Actinomycetes; order Propionibacteriales; family Nocardioidaceae; genus DASSKA01. The sequence continues at coordinate 5,963 of DASSKA010000024.1, forward strand.
CGGCCCAGGCGACATCGTCGCGATCGCCGGGATCCCGGACATCA
>DASSKA010000025.1:0-18575 GCA_035690905.1 Nocardioidaceae bacterium
GTCGTCCAGCGTCTCGACACCGCCCTCCACCAGCGCCCGGGCCAGGGCGAGACCGCCGACGATGGCCGCCGAGGACGAGCCGAGCCCACGGCTCTGCGGGATCGTGTTGTCGAAGCGCAGCCGGAGGCCGGGCGGCTCGACGCCGAGCACGGCGAAGGCCGCCCGCATCGAACGCACCACCAGGTGCCGCTCGTCGCGCGGCAGCGTCCCGGCACCCTCGCCGGTCACCTCGACCTCCAGGCCGCCCTCGACGACCTCCCCGGTAAGCACGTCGTGCATCCCGAGGGCGAGACCCAGGCAGTCGAAGCCGGGTCCGAGGTTGGCGCTGGTCGCGGGGACCTCGACCGTGACCGGACCCGTGACGAACCGGCCGGGTGCGTCGACGCTCATGCCAGGCCGGCGGCCCGGGCGGCCGACTCGACGTCGGCGTCCACGACCGTGTCGACCAGGTCGGTGAAGGTCGAGAGCGCGGTGTCGATGTCCTTCAGGCCGTGCCCGGTGACGGTGACGACGATCTGCCTGCCCCGGTGGTCGACGCCGGAGCCGACGTCCTTCAGCAGGCCGGCGACCCCGGCGGCCGAGGCCGGCTCGACGAACACCCCGTCGGAGGATGCCAGCTGCCGCTGCGCGGCCAGGATCTCCTCGTCGGAGACCGCCTGGAACCGCCCACCGGACTCCTCGGCGGCGGCGACGGCCAGGTGCCACGACGCGGGATTGCCGATCCGGATCGCCGAGGCCACCGTCTCCGGGTCGGCGACGGGCGCACCGCCGACCAGCGGGGCGGCACCGGCCGCCTGCCAGCCCAGCATGCGCGGCAGCCGGCTGCTGCGGCCGGCCTTGTGGTACTCGACGTACCCCTTCCAGTACGCCGAGATGTTGCCGGCGTTCCCGACCGGCAGCACGTGCACCTCCGGTGCGTCGCCGAGAAAGTCCACGATCTCGAACGCAGCGGTCTTCTGCCCCTCCAGCCGCATCGGGTTGACCGAGTTCACCAGCGCGACCGGGTAGCGCTCGGACAGCTCGCGGCAGATCCGCAGGCAGTCGTCGAAGTTGCCGCGGACCATGATCACCCGCGCCCCGTGCACGATGGCCTGGGCGAGCTTGCCGGCGGCGATCTTGCCCTGCGGAACCAGCACCAGCGGCTGCACCCGGGCTCGTGCCGCGTACGCGGCCATCGACGCCGAGGTGTTGCCCGTCGACGCGCACACCACGGCCTCGGCGCCCTGGCCGACCGCCACCGACAGCGCCACCGTCATGCCGCGGTCCTTGAACGAGCCGGTGGGGTTGTCGCCCTCGACCTTCAGCCAGACCTGGGCGCCGGTGAGGTCCGAGAGCCACCGGCTCTCCACGAGCGGGGTACCGCCCTCGCGCAGGGTGACCACGGGAGTGCCGTCAGGAACCTGGAGCCAGTCGGCGTACTCCTCCATCACGCCGCGCCACTGGTGCGCCGGTGTGCTCACTCGCCGTCCCCCTCGACCCGCAGCACCGAGGAGACGTCGTGCACGAAGTCCATGGTCTGCAGCTCCTCGACCGTCGCGGCCAGCGCGGCGTCGGTGGCCCGGTGCGAGACCACCACCAGCTGCGCGTCGTCGCCACGTCCCTCCTGGCGCACCGTCTGGATGGACACACCGTGCTGGGCGTAGGCGTGCGCGACCGCCTCGAGGACACCGGCGCGGTCGTCGACGTCGAGGGCGACGTGGTAGCGGGTGCGGGTCTCGCCCATCGGCAGCACCTCGCACTGGGCGTACGTCGACTCGCCGACGCCTCGCACCTCCGCGCGACGGTTCCGCGCGACCGTGACCAGATCGCCGAGCACGGCGCTCGCCGTGGGCGCTCCGCCGGCGCCGGGCCCGTAGAACATCAGCTCTCCGGCGGCGTCGCTCTCGACGAACACCGCGTTGTAGGCCTCGCGAACGCTGGCCAGCGGGTGCGAGCGCGGGAGCATCGCCGGGTGCACCCGGGCAGCGACGGCCGGACCGCCCGGGCCCTCGAGGAGCTCGCAGATCGCGAGCAGCTTGACGACGTAGCCCATCTCGCGCGCCGACGCCACGTCGGCCGCGGTGATCTCGGCGATGCCCTCCCGGTAGACGTCAGACGCGGTGACCCGGGTGTGGAAGGCCAGGCTGGCCAGGATCGCCGCCTTGGCCGCGGCGTCGAAGCCCTCCACGTCAGCGGTCGGGTCGGCCTCCGCGTAGCCGAGCTCCTGGGCCTCCTCCAGCGCCTCGGCGAAGCCGCTGCCGGAGGTGTCCATCCGGTCGAGGATGAAATTCGTGGTGCCGTTGACGATGCCCAGCACCCGGCGCACCTTGTCGCCGGCCAGCGACTCACGCAGCGGCCGCAGGATCGGGATCGCGCCGGCGACCGCGGCCTCGAAGTACAGGTCCCGGTTGGCCTTCTCGGCTGCCGCGAACAACGTGCTGCCGTCCTCGGCCAGCAGCGCCTTGTTGGCCGTCACCACGGAGGCGCCGTTCTCCAGGCCGGCCAGGATCAGCGACCGGGCAGGCTCGATCCCGCCGATCACCTCGACGACCAGGTCGACACCAGAACGGACCAGGCCGTCGGCGTCGGTGGTGAGCAGGTCGGCGGGGAGCTCCGCATCGCGATGCAGCTCGGGCCGTCGTACCGCCACCCCCGCCAGCTCGATCGGGGCGCCGACGCGCGCGGCGAGGTCGTCGGCGTGCTCATGGAGCAGGCGGACCACCTGGCTGCCCACGGATCCGCACCCGAGCAGCGCGAGCCGGAGCGGCCGGGCCGGGCTGCGGGGTGCCACGGGCCTCACATCCGCTCCGGGGCGGAGACGCCGAGCAGCCCCAGCCCGTTGGCCAGGACGGTGCGGGTGGCGGCCACCAGGAGCAGCCGGGCGGTGTGGATCGGCTCGGCCGTCTCGTCGCCCTGCGGCAGCACCCGGCAGGAGTCGTAGAACTTGTGGAACGCGGCCGCGGTGTCCTCCAGGTAGCGGGCGACCCGGTGCGGCTCGCGCAGCTCGGCGGCGCGGCCGACCACGCGCGGGAACTCGGCCAGCGCGCGAAGCAGCACGCCCTCGGTCTCGTGGGCGAGCAACCCGGGGTCGAAGTCGTCACCGGCCGGCGCGACCCCGAGGTCGGCGGCGTTGCGCAGGATCGACGCGAGCCGGGCGTGGGCGTACTGCACGTAGAAGACCGGATTGTCGCTGGCCTGCTTGGTGACCTGCTCGACGTCGATGGTCAGCGGAGAGTCCGACGGGTAGCGCGCCAGCGTGTAGCGCAGCGCGTCCACGCCGATCATCTCCATCAGCTCAGCCAGGGTGACCAGGGCGCCGGCCCGCTTGCTCAGCCGCACCTCCTCGTCCCCGCGCATGATCTTGACCAGCTGTCCGATGAGGACCTCGATGTTCTGCTCGGGGTCGTCGCCGGCGCAGGCCGCCATCGCCTTGAGCCGGCCGACGTAGCCGTGGTGGTCGGCGCCGAGCAGGTACAGGCAGACGTCGAAGCCGCGTTCGCGCTTGTCGACGTAGTAGGCGGTGTCCGAGGCGAAGTAGGTCAGCTCCCCGTTGCTGCGCACCAGCACCCGGTCCTTGTCGTCGCCGAAGTCCGTGGTGCGCATCCACAGCGCGCCATCCGCGTCGTACAGGTGCCCCTGGGCCCGCAGCTTGTCGAGCCCGTGCCGCACCTTGCCCTTCTCGTGCAGGTCGCGCTCGGAGAACCACACGTCGAAGTGGGTGCGGAACTCGTCGAGCTGGTGCCGCTGCTCGGCCAGCTGGTCGGCGTACCCGGCCTCCCGGAACGCGACGGTGCGGTCGACGCCCTCGAGGTCCAGGATGCCCGGGTTCTCCTCGACGATCTGCCGGGCCAGGTCGGCGATGTAGTCGCCGTGGTAGCCGTCGTCCGGGACCGGACGCCCCAGTGCTGCCGCCTCGATGGAGGCGCCGAACTTGTCCATCTGGTTGCCGCGGTCGTTGACGTAGAACTCCCGGGTCACCTCGGCTCCGGCGGCCTCCAGCACCCGGGCGATGGCGTCGCCCACGACCGCCCAGCGGGTGTGGCCGAGGTGGATCGGCCCGGTCGGGTTGGCGGAGATGAACTCCACGTTGAACCGGTGGCCGGAAAGGGCGTCGCCGCAGCCGTACGACGGGCCGGCGGCAACGATCTGCGCGGCGACCGCGCCCTGGGCCCCCGCCTCGACGGTGATGTTCAGGAACCCGGGGCCGGCCACCCCGACCTCGGCGATGCCCTCCAACGTCCGCAACCGCTCCGCGACCAGCGCGGCGAGGTCACGCGGGGCCATGCCGGCCCTCTTGCCCAGCTGCAGCGCCACGTTGGTGGCGTAGTCCCCGTGCTCCCGGTTCTTCGGTCGCTCCACCGTCACGCTCGCCGGCGCGCCCGAGGGCAGCGCGAGCGCACCCTCGTCGACGAGTCCGTGCAGCACCTGGACGATGGAGTCGGAGAGCTCTTCTGGGGTCACCAGGCCAGCCTATCGGCGCCGCATCGTCCGTCTCACACCGCGCTCACGGTGGGATCGGGTCGTCATGTACGCTCTGTCGCGCACCCTGTGAGCCCCCGTAGCTCAGGGGATAGAGCACCGCCCTCCGGAGGCGGGTGCGTAGGTTCGAATCCTACCGGGGGCGCTTTGCAAAAGCCCAGGTCAGAGGCCGTTTTCCGGCCTCTGAGGCGTGGCCCCGGTGCTGGGGTCGAAGGGCTTGGCCCCCGACCCGTCGAACCGCGAGGCTTTCGCGACCACGCTCGGCAGGCTGTTCTCAACTTTCGGGCGCGAGGTCGCATCGACGCTCGGGAACCTGGGTACGTCGAGCAATGCCCTTGCGACACGCGGATGAAGCAGGCGTCCTTGTGCTGCTGGCCGGCACCCGGGCCATGGTGGCACGTGTGATCGGCATGCTGGGCCTGCCGAATGTGCGCGTGGAGCAGTGATGACGACGTCGGCGGCAAGCGGAACAGCTCTGCGCCACGAGGCGCTCTTCTACCGCGACGCGGAGGAGTGCACCGCCGTCGTCGGTGACTTCGTCAGCGAGGCGCTGGACGCAGCGCGCCCGGTGCTCGCCGTGATCTCCGGCGAGCGGGCAGAGGGTCTTGCTGCCCGGCTGGGCCAGGCCTGGCAGGACGTCGAGGTCGTCGACATGGCGGCTCTGGGCCGCAATCCGAGCCGCATCATTCCTGCCTTCCGCTCCTTCCTCGAGGAGAACGAGGGAGGGGAGGTCAGCGTCGTCGGCGAACCGATCTGGCCGGGACGCAGCGCCGCGGAGATCGCGGAGGCCACTCGACACGAGGCCCTGATCAACAATGCCTTGGCGGACACGTCCGTGCACGCGTTGTGCCCCTACCAGCTGGACGTTCTCGACGCCGCCGTCATCGCCGACGCCTACCGGACCCATCCCGTCGTGCGAGTGGACGGGAGGCGCGAGCCAAGCCAGTCGTTCACCGACCCGCAGCTGGTCTGGCGTTCCGTTGCGCATCTGCCCACGGCAGCGCCGCACTGCCGCACCGTCGACTTCGACATGACGCGGCTCTCGGCCGTGCGGGAGGCCGTCCGCGCCGAGGCGAGGGTCGCGGGGGTGTCCGAGGGCCGAGCCGACGACTTGGTGGTCGCGACCTCGGAAGTGGTCGGCAACAGCATCCGTCACGGCGGGGGCGGCGGCGTGCTGCGCACCTGGCTGGACGCCCAGGGCGTGGTGTGCGAGGTCCGGGACCGCGGCGAGATCACCGACCCGCTGGTGGGCCGGCGCCGGCCCGACCCCGCCGCCGAGGGCGGGTGGGGACTGTGGCTGGCCAACCAGCTGTGCGACCTGGTCCAGCTGCACACCGACGCGGCCGGCACCACGGTCCGACTCCACATGGCCCGCTGAGGGAACGACGGGGTCAGCAGCGGCCTTCCAGGGTGGCGTCCTGACGCACCCGGCGAGCGATGCTGCGCGCCTCGCCCACGTCTGGGTAGACCACGCTCATCGCGCCCACGTAGCCGGTGGACCCGTTGATCACGCAGCCGCGGTACTTGTGCGGCTGGATCCGGGTGGCAGCCTGCGCCAGCGTGAACAGCTCCGAGGGCCGCAGGTCGGTGTTGAGGTTGTTGACCACCGACAGCACCCCCCGCTCCATGAAGCCGGGCTGGTCCTGCTTGCGGCGCACCTCGCGCAGGATGCCCTTCATCAGCGACTGCTGGTCGTGGGACCTGTCGAAGTCTCCGCGCGGCAGGGCGTGCCGCATCCGAGCGAAGATCAGCGCCTGGAACGGCGTGAGCCGGTTCTTCCCGTGGTGGTAGCCCTGCGGCCGCACCGGGTCGGAAAACGCGAACTTGGAGTGCACCGTCACCCCGCCGATCGCCCGGAGCATGTGCCGGAACCCGAAGAAGCCGGCGGCGAACACGTAGTCGGGGTGGATCCCGACCAGGTTGCCCACCGCCTGCGCCATCAGCTGCGGCCCGCCGAACGCCATCGCCGAGTTGATCTTGTTGCGACCGTGGCCCGGGATGTTCACGAACGAGTCACGGGGCACGCCGATGTCGGTGGCCGCTCCGGTGCGCAGGTTGATCCCGACCAGCTGGATCGCATCGGCGCGGGTGCTGGTCATCGCCTGCCCCGGCCGGGCGTCGGAGCCCAGGCACAGGATCCAGATCACGTCGCGTGGATGGTCGACCGCCGACGCCGTACGCACCTTGACCAGCGAGAACGGCACCTGCCGGACCCCTCCCTGCGGCACCACCAGCGCCGTCAACGCCAGCACCACGGCGAGCACCAGCAGCTGCCGGGCCCGGCGCAGCCTTGTGCGCGGCGCGGTGAGCTGGCTCATCGAGACGTTCCCTTCTCGGCGACCACGGACCGGGACAGGTGGTAGCCGAAGATCTGCCAGCCTCCGCTCTGCTTGCGGGTGAGCAGCAGCCGGCCGCGCACCGTCACCAGCTGGTCCGGTGCGTGCGCGTGGTCGGCCAGGAACTTCAGGTCGATCTGCGCGGTGATGCCGGCAGCCACCTTGTGCGGGGCGAGCACCGACAGGTACGCCGACTGCCGTTTCGCGGTGACCGAGACCGTGTCCGGGCCGAGGGCGGCGTTGGTGAGCAGGTCGCGGTCGTGCCGGGCCTGGCCGGCCGCGCCCTTGGAGAAGCTGGCGAAGGCGTTGCCGAAGTCCGAGCGCGGGTAGCTGCCGGCGAGGAAGGCGTTCCGGAAGTACGTCGAGATGGCCCGACCGGCCACGTGAGCCAGCACCGTCCGGGCGTGCTGGGACATCCTCCCGTGCACCCGGGTCACCTTCACGTGCAGCGGCGCCGGCCTGGGACGAAGCGTGGCCGCCGGCCCAGTGGGTTGGCCCGTGGGCTGGCCGGTGGACCGCGAGGGCGACGGGCGCGGTGCGCTCTGCTGGTCTCCGCCGGTGCAGGCGCTGGTGGGCGCGAGCAGGGCAACGAAGCAGAGCCCGGCGAGCAGCCGCCGGGCGGTGGAACCGAGCGGTTCGGTCACGTATGTCCCCGTCCGAGATCGTGGGTGGTGGGTGGCCCCGAAGTGAGTCCGGCAACACCGCGGGCCCGGCCGGTGGTGCCGGCTGACCCGAGTTGCCGCCAAGGCTAGGCTTGGGTGCGCACACCACCATAGTTATTGCACCGGAAGAGGCGATTCAGGCCGTGGCCGAGTCTTCGCAGGACAGCCCCGAGAACCCGCTCGGGGAGTTCGGAGCCAACGAGTGGCTCGTTGACGAGATGTACGAGCAGTACAAGCTGGACCCTGGCAGCGTCGACAAGGCTTGGTGGAGCTTCTTCGAGAACTACGCCCCCCCGGCACGCGAGGAGGGCACGACGGCCGCCAACGGCGCACGCACGGCGTCGCAGCAGGAGGCACCCGCCCAGCAGCCGCCTCAGGCTCAGCAGCCGCCGGCCAGGAAGGAAGCCCCCAAGCAGGAAGCGCCCCAGCAGGCGGCCCAGCGGCCGGCGCAGGAGTCGGTCGCCACGCCCGCCGCGAAGGGAACCGCCCCGGCGCCGGTCGGCGGTGAGCCGAAGCGGACCGCTCCGCCGGTGCCGAAGGAGCCGGAGCCGGCTCCGAAGGCGGAGGCCACCGACGCACCCGAACAGACCGTGCTGCGGGGCGCCCCGGCTCGCACGGTCCAGAACATGGACGCCAGCCTCAGCGTGCCGACCGCGACCAGCGTCCGCTCCGTGCCGGTCAAGCTGCTCATCGACAACCGGATCGTGATCAACAACCACCTCGCCCGCGCCCGCGGCGGCAAGGTGTCGTTCACGCACATCATCGGTTTCGCGCTGGTCAAGGCGGTCAAGCAGATGCCGGAGATGAACGCCGGCTTCGACGTCGTGGACGGGAAGCCCACCCTGATCAGCCCGGCGCACATCAATCTTGGGCTGGCCATCGACATGAAGAAGCCCGATGGCACCCGGCAGCTGCTCGTGCCGTCGATCAAGGCGGCCGAGTCAATGGACTTCGCCGCGTTCTGGACCGCCTACGAGGACATCATCCGCAAGGCCCGCAACAACAAGCTGACCGTCCCGGACTTCCAGGGCACCACGATCAGCCTCACCAACCCCGGCACGATCGGCACCAACCACTCCGTCCCCCGGCTGATGAAGGGCCAGGGCGCGATCATCGGCGTCGGCGCGATGGAGTACCCGTCCGAGTGGCAGGGGGCCAACGAGGAGACGTTGACCCGCAACGCCGTCAGCAAGGTGATGACCCTCACCTCGACGTACGACCACCGCATCATCCAGGGCGCCCAGTCCGGCGACTTCCTGCGCCGCCTGCACGGGCTGCTGCTCGGCGAGGAGGGCTTCTACGACGAGATCTTCCGGGCGCTGCGGATCCCCTACGAGCCGATCCGGTGGTCGCGGGACATCTCCGCCTCGCACGACGACGAGATCAGCAAGCAGGCCCGGATCCTCGAGCTGATCCACAGCTACCGGGTGCGCGGCCACATCATGGCCGACACCGACCCGCTGGAGTACCGGCAGCGCAGCCACCCCGACCTGGAGGTGGAGTCGCACGGGCTGACCCTGTGGGACCTCGACCGGGAGTTCGCCACCGGGTCGTTCGGCGGCACCGGTCGGCGGTTCATGCGGCTGCGCGACATCCTCGGCATCCTGCGTGACTCCTACTGCCGCACGGTCGGCATCGAGTACATGCACATCCAGGACCCGGAGCAGCGGCGCTGGATCCAGGAACGCGTGGAGCAGCCGCACGTGAAGCCGCCCCGCGAGGAGCAGCTGCGGATCCTGCTCAAGCTGAACCAGGCCGAGGCGTTCGAGACCTTCCTGCAGACCAAGTTCGTCGGCCAGAAGCGGTTCAGCCTCGAGGGCGGCGAGACCACCATCCCGGTCGTCGACGAGATCTGCGAGGCGGCCGCGGAGGCCGAGCTCGACGAGGTCACCATCGGCATGGCGCACCGCGGCCGGCTGAACATGCTCGCCAACATCGTGGGCAAGAGCTACAGCCAGATCTTCCGCGAGTTCGAGGGCAACATCGACCCGCGCACCGTGCAGGGCTCCGGGGACGTGAAGTACCACCTCGGCGCCGAGGGTGAGTTCACCGCGGGCAGCGGCGCGAACATCAAGGTGTCGGTGGCCGCGAACCCGTCCCACCTCGAGGCGGCGGACCCGGTCCTGGAGGGCATCGCCCGCGCCAAGCAGGACATGCTCAACCGCGGCGCGGACTTCCCGGTGCTGCCGCTGCTGGTGCACGGGGACGCCGCGTTCGCCGGACAGGGTGTGGTCGCCGAGACCCTGAACCTGTCCCAGCTGCGGGGCTACCGCACCGGCGGCACGATCCACGTGGTCGTCAACAACCAGGTCGGCTTCACGACCTCCCCCGCGTCGTCGCGGTCGTCGCTGTACTGCACCGACGTGGCCCGGATGGTGCAGGCGCCGATCTTCCACGTCAACGGCGACGACCCGGAGGCGTGCATCCGGGTGGCCCGGCTGGCGTTCGAGTACCGGCAGGCCTTCAAGAAGGACGTGGTCATCGACCTGGTCTGCTACCGGCGCCGCGGTCACAACGAGGGGGACGACCCGTCGTACACCCAGCCGTTGATGTACGACCTGATCGAGCAGAAGCGCTCGGTGCGCAAGCTCTACACCGAGTCGCTGATCGGGCGCGGGGACATCACGCTGGAGGAGGCCGAGCAGGTGCTCCGCGACTACCAGCAGCAGCTGGAGCGGGTGTTCACCGAGGTGCGCGAGGCGACCAGCACCCCATCGGAGTGGACGACGGTGCCCGACTACCCGGAGAAGCGGCGGGCGGAGACTCCGACGGCGATCTCCAAGGAGACCCTGAAGCGGATCTCCGACGCCCACGTGAACGCCCCGGAGGGCTTCACCGTGCACCCGAAGGTGCTGCCGCAGCTGCAGCGCCGCGCGGCCGCGATCCTCGACGGTCCGATCGACTGGGGCACCGGCGAGATCCTGGCGTTCGGCTCGCTGCTCATGGACGGCCGGCCGGTCCGGCTAGCCGGTCAGGACACCCGGCGCGGCACGTTCGTGCAGCGATTTGCCACCATCATCGACCGCAAGACCGCGGACGAGTGGGTGCCGCTGGCCAACCTGGCCGAGCAGCAAGGTCACTTCTACGTCTACGACTCCCTGCTGTCGGAGTACGCCGCGATGGGCTTCGAGTACGGCTACTCGGTGGCGCGCCCGGACACGCTGGTGCTGTGGGAGGCGCAGTTCGGTGACTTCGCGAACGGCGCCCAGACCGTGATCGACGAGTTCGTCACGTCCGGCCGGGCGAAATGGGGCCAGCGGTCCGGCGTCGTGCTCCTGCTGCCGCACGGCTACGAGGGGCAGGGACCGGACCACTCCTCCGCACGGATCGAGCGGTTCCTCACCATGGCGGCCGACGACGCGTTCGTGGTCGCCCAGCCCTCGAGCGCGGCCAGCTACTTCCACCTGCTGCGCCGGCACGCGCTGAGCGAGACGCACCGCCCGATGGTTGTGTTCACGCCGAAGTCGATGTTGCGCCGCAAGGAGGCGGCTTCGCAGCCCCACGACTTCACCGAGGGCACGTTCCGGCCGGTCATCGGCGATCACGAGGTGGACCCGCACAGCGTGCGCCGCTTGCTGCTGTGCAGCGGCCGGATCACCTGGGACCTGACGGCCGAGCGCAAGAAGCGCGAGGGCGACCAGCCGACCACCGCGATCGCGCGGCTGGAGCAGCTGTACCCGCGGCCGGTCGAGGAGCTGAAGGCCGAGCTGGCGAAGTATCCGAACCTGCAGGAGATCCGGTGGGTGCAGGACGAGCCGGCGAACATGGGCCCGTGGCCGCACCTGGCGCTCAACCTGACGCCCGAGCTGGGCGGCATCCCGTTCTACCGGGTGTCCCGGCCGGAGTCGGCGTCTCCGTCGGTGGGCCAGCACTCGCGGCACGTCGAGGAGCAGAAGGCGCTGCTCCAGCAGGCCTTCTCCTGACGGGGAGACGGGAATGTACTTCACCGACCGAGGCATCGAGGAGCTGGAGAAGCGGCGCGGGGACGAAGAGGTCAGTCTGGCCTGGCTGGCCGACCGGCTCCAGGAGTTCACCGACCTCAACCCGGAGTTCGAGACGGCCGTCGAGCGGCTGGCCACCTGGCTCGCCCGCCTCGACGACCCCGACGACGACTGAGTCGAGTGGTCAGTCGTGCTGCGTTGAGTGGTCAGTCGTGCTGCGTTGAGTGGTCCGTCATGCTGCGTCGTACGGCTAGGCTCCCGGCGTGGAGGGGACCTCGTTGCGTGACCAACGACCCGTGCGCCGGATCATGGCGAACGGACACGCCGAGCGCGGCCGCTGGCCGGCGGCCATCCCGGCCGTGGCTCAGCTGTTGAGGGACGGCTTGGAGCTACCCGGCGGCGTCACCCTGCTTGTCGGGGAGAACGGTTCGGGGAAGTCCACCCTCGTCGAGGCGGTCGCCATGGCGTTCGGTCTGTCCCCCGAAGGGGGATCACCACAGGCGCGCCACTCGACCCGCAGCACGGAGTCTCCTCTGTGGCGGTGGATCAGGTTGGAGCGTTCGCTCGGCAGCTCCCGGTGGGGGTTCTTCCTGCGAGCGGAAACCATGCACGGGTTCTACAGCTACCTCGAGGAGCACCCAGGTGTCCGCGGCGAACCGCGGTTCCACGAGCTGAGTCACGGCGAGTCCTTCCTCGAGATCCTGCGCACCCGCTTCGACTCCCCCGGGTTGTACTGCCTCGACGAGCCGGAGGCCGCGCTGTCGTTCTCTGCCCAGATCGCACTCGTGGGGACGATGCACGACCTCGCCGAGGCGGGCGCACAGATGCTCTGCGCCACGCACTCTCCTCTGCTGGCCGCCCTCCCCGGAGCACGCATCCTCGAGGTCGGCCCGTGGGGCATGCGGGAGTCGACGTACGACGACCTGGAGATCGTCGCGCACTGGCGGAGCTATCTGGCCGAGCCGATGCGCTACCTGCGTCACGTGCTCTGACCACCAGCGCGAGCGACCACTCAACACCGCGCGAGCGACCACTCAACACCGCGCGACTGACCACTCAGCACAGCACGCCTGACCACTCGGCACAGCACGCCTGACCACTCGGCACGGCGGGAGCGACCACTCAGCGGGGGGCGGGGTTGACGCGCAGGTCGGTCACCTCGGCGTCGCGGGGCAGGTCGAGGGCCATCAGCACCGTGGTGGCGACGGAGTCCGGGTCGACCCAGTCGGAAGGGTCGTACTCCTTGCCCTCCTGCTCGTGCACCTTCGCCTGCATGCCGGTGGCCGTCCGGCCCGGGTAGACCGAGGTGACCCGCACGCCGTGCTCCCGCTCCTCCCCGCGCAGCGCATCGGCGAGGGCACGCAGCCCGTGCTTGCTCGCGGAGTACGACGACCACTGCGGGTTGGCGCGGAGACCGGACCCGGAGTTCACGAACAGCACGTGTCCCCGGGCAGCACGTAGCGCGGGCAGGCACAGCCGGGTCAGCTCGGCGGGGGCGACCAGGTTCACGTCCAGGGTGCGGCGCCACACCTGCGCCGAAAGCTCGGCCACCGGGGCGAGGTCCACGGTGCCCGCCACGTGGATCAGCGAGTCGAGCCGTTCCGGGACCAGCCCGGCCAGCGCCGCGGCGAGATCCAGCGGCTCGGCCAGGTCCGCGACGAGGGTCCGCGCACCGGGGAAGTCGGCGGCGAGCTCCTTCGCCCGCCCGGCCGAGCGGGCCAGCAGCACCAGCTGGTCGCCGCGCGTGGCAAGTCGCCGCGCGACGCGCTCGCCGATGCCCGCTCCGGCACCGGTGACCAGATGGGTGCTCACAGCCGGCTCAACGGGTGAACACGATCTTGCCGAAGACGTCGCCCTCGGCCATCGCGGCAAAGCCGTCGCGAGCCTGCTCCATGGGCAGCACCCGGTCGATGACCGGACGGACACCGGAGGTGTCCAGCAGGCTCGTCAACGACGCAAGCTCGGAACGGGTGCCCATCGTGGAGCCGACCACCCGCAGCTGCAGGAAGAAGATCCGGTTCAGCTCGGTCTGGTCGGGGTTCGGGCCGCTGGTCGCGCCAGAGATCACGAGGGTGCCGCCAGGGCGTAGCGACTTCAGCGAGTGCGACCAGGTCACCTTGCCGACGGTCTCCATCACGGCGTCCACGCGCTGCGGCAGCCGGGCGCCGGACTCGAAGACCTCGTCCGCACCGAGCTCGAGTGCGCGCTTGCGCTTGCCCTCGTCGCGGCTGGTCGCGAACACCCGCAGCCCGCCCGCGTGCGCGAGGCTGATCAGCGCGGTCGCCACGCCGCCGCCGGCGCCTTGCACCAGCACGGAGTCACCGGGCTTCAGGCCACCCTGGGTGTAGAGCATCCGGTAGGCCGTCAGCCACGCCGTCGGCAGGCAGGCAGCCTCCTCGAAGGACAGGGACGCCGGCTTCGGCACCACGTTGCGCGTGGGCACCACGACCTTGTCGGCGAAGGTGCCCTGGTACCGCTCGCTCAGCAGTGACCGCTTCGGGTCGAGGGTCTCGTCACCGGTCCACGACGGGTCGCTGACCACGGCATGCACCACGACCTCGTTGCCGTCCTCGTCCAGCCCGGCGGCGTCGCAGCCGAGGATCATCGGCAGCGCGTCCTCGCGCAGCCCCACCCCCTTCAGCGACCACAGGTCGTGGTGGTTGAGCGAGGACGCCTTCACCGTGACCGTGGTCCAGCCGGACCTGGCCTCCGGCTCCGGGCGATCGCCGACCACCAGCCCGGACAGCGGGTCGTCGGAGGAGAAGCCATCTGCGTAAACAGCAAACATGGTCCGAGCCTACTCACGCTGGACGGGGCCGCCTGGCCACCCCGTCGGTGCGGGCCGCGTCCGCCACGGCCGCGGCGACGGCCGGTGCGACACGCCGGTCGAACGGAGAAGGTACGACGCACTCCTCGGCCAGCTCGTCTCCGACCAGACCGGCCAGCGCGTCCGCCGCTGCCAGCTTCATCGACTCGGTGATCGCGCAGGCCCGCACGTCGAAGGCACCGCGGAAGATGCCCGGGAACGCCAGCACGTTGTTGATCTGGTTGGGGTAGTCGGAGCGCCCGGTAGCCACCACCCGGGCGTACCGGTGCGCGATGTCCGGATGCACCTCGGGGTTGGGGTTGGCCAGCCCGAAGACGATCGCGTCCGGGGCCATCCGGGCCACCACCGCCTCGTCGACGACGCCACCGGAGACGCCGATGAACACGTCCGCGCCGGCAAGCGCGTCCGCCAGGTCCCCGCGCCGGCCGGTGGCGTCGGCGGTGTCGCGGGCCAGCGACAGCTTCACCGGGGTCAGGTCACCACGGCCGGAGCTGAGCACGCCGCGCCGGTCCACCACCGCCACGTCCCGCGCCCCGGCGGCGAGCAGCATCCGGGTCACCGCGATGCCGGCCGCCCCGGCTCCGGAGACCACGATCCGGGAGGTACCCAGAGCCCGCCCGGTCAGCACCAGCGCGTTGCGCAGCGCCGCGAGCACCACCACCGCCGTACCGTGCTGGTCGTCGTGGAACACCGGGATGTCCAGCCGGTCCTTGAGCCGTCGCTCGATCTCGAAGCAGCGCGGGGCGGAGATGTCCTCGAGGTTGACGCCCCCGAAGCTCGGTGCGAGCCGCACCACCGTCTCCACGATCTCGTCCGGGTCGGTGGTGTCCAGGCATATCGGCACCGCGTCCACACCACCGAACTTCTTGAACAGGACCGCCTTGCCCTCCATCACCGGCATCGCCGCGCGTGGCCCGATGTCGCCCAGGCCGAGCACCGCGGTCCCGTCGGTGACCACCGCGACCGTGTTGGAGGTCCAGGTGTAGTCGTCGGCGGCGTCCGGGTCGTCGGCGATCGCCTCGCACACCCGGGCCACCCCCGGGGTGTAGGCGAGCGAGAGGTCGTCGGCCCCCTCGAGGGGCACCGTCGCCGCGACGGCCAGCTTGCCGCCGGCGTGCAGCGCGAAGACCGGGTCCAGCAGACGCGGGTCGTCGGCGGAGGGGAGGGGCGTGGACGCAACCATGGGTGACCTCGGGGAATCGACATCTGCGAACGGGTTCGAGAGCGGTTCGACCGCGAAGGTGGGACGCGGGAACCGGCCCTCGAGCGGGGGTCACCCAGGCGTGCCAGTCTGGCACAGCCTCCGCTGGCCTGCCAGGGGGCGACCCGCGCTCAGCAGTGTGATCTGCGGCTCAGCGGCCACAGCCGCAGGAGTACGACGGACAGCACGTCGTGCTCGGGAATCGCGCCCACGCTCCAGGAGTCCACGCCCTCGTGCGGGTTGTCGCGCTCGACCCACCAGCCGCCCGGCTCCCGCCGCGTCGCGCGCTTCACCGCCACCACCCCGTCCGGGAGCCGGACCACCACCAGCCGCCCCACGCGCACCGGCCTGCGATAGTCCACGAGCAGCCTGTCCCCGTCGTACAGCGTCGGCTCCATGGACCGGCCACGGACCACGGCCATGCCGAAGCGGGCCCCCGGATTGCCCCTGCCGCCGGTGGGTACCAAGCGCCAACCTCCCTCGCGACCAGTCCCGACCCGCCTTGGGTAGTGTCGCAGGTGGTTGAACCACCCACGTTCACAACAGAGAGGACCAGGGATGTTCGCGCGACTGTTCGCCCCCACGATGGAAGTACACGCGCACTGCGACCTTCCGTGTGGTGTCTACGACCCGGCTCAGGCGAGGATCGAAGCCGAGTCGGTGAAGCAGATCATCGCCAAGATCGCCGACAATGACGACCCGGACTTCCGGACCCGGGCGATCCTGATCAAGGAGCAGCGCTCGGAGCTCGTCAAGCACCACCTGTGGGTGCTGTGGACGGATTACTTCAAGCCGCCGCACTTCGAGAAGTACCCGCAGCTGCACACCCTCTTCAACGAGGCCACCAAGCTGGCCGGCGCGTCGGGCACCAAGGGCACCATGGACGCCAAGGCAGCCGACGACCTGCTCGCGAAGATCGACGAGATCGCCGAGATCTTCTGGGAGACCAAGAAGGGCTGAACGACGCGCTCGAGTCTCCGCGGCGGGGTCGGACGATTCTCGTCCGACCCCGTTTAGGCTGTGGGGCAGCCCGCAGCGAACAGCCCACGGAAACCCGTCCAAGGAAGAGGCCGACCTTGTCACCCACGCGACCGGATGTCGAGCTGAAGATCCCGGCCGACAGCGCATTCCTCTCCGTGCTGCGCACGGCGACCGCGGGGCTGGCGGCCCGGCTGGACTTCACCCTCGACGACATCGAAGACCTGCGGATCGCCGTCGACGAGGCGTGCGCGATGGTACTCCCCCAGGCGGTGCCCGCCTCGGACCTGCAGTGCGCGTTCTTCCTGGCCTCCGACCGGCTCACCGTCTCGGTGACCGCGGCCTGCGCGTCCCCGCAGCAGCCGAGCCGGGACGGGTTCGCGTGGACGGTGCTGTCGGCGCTGACCACCTCGCTGTCGGCCGACGTGGAGGGCGACCAGCTGACGGTCACCCTGTCCCGCACCAGCGGTGACCTGGTGTGACGATGACCGGGGACGCCCCTCTGTCGCACCGGTCCCCCCGGCCCCGCGACCTCGCCGAGACCCGCGTGATCAGCGCCCAGCTGTTCACCGTCTTGACCGACCCGGACACGTCCGAGCCGAGGCGTTCGGAGGTCCGTGACGAGCTGGTGGCGCTGCACCTGCCGCTGGTGGAGCACCTGGCCCGCCGGTTCCGCAACCGCGGCGAGCCCTTCGACGACCTCCTGCAGGTGGGCACGATCGGACTGATCAAGGCCGTCGACCGCTTCGACCTCTCCCGCGGCGTCGAGTTCTCGACGTACGCCACCCCCACCATCATCGGCGAGATCAAGCGCCACTTCCGTGACAAGGGCTGGGCGATCCGGGTCCCGCGACGGCTCCAGGAGCTGCGCATCGCGATCTCCGCGGCGTCGGCGGAACTGCTGCAGGAGCTGGGCCGGTCCCCCACGATGTCGGAGCTGGCGGCGCGCATGGAGGTCTCGGAGGAGGAGCTCGTCGAAGGGCTGGAGTCGGCCAACGCCTACACCACGCTGTCCCTGGACGCGCCGGACTCCTCCGAGGAGGGCTCGATCCGGATGATCGACTCGCTCGGCGAGGACGACGAGGCCCTCGAGCACGTGGAGAACCGGGAGACCATCAAGCCGCTGCTGGCGCAGCTCGACCCGCGCGAGAAGCACTTGCTCACCCTGCGGTTCTTCCGGGGCATGACCCAGTCCCAGATCGCCCAGGAGATCGGGGTGTCACAGATGCACGTGTCCCGGCTGCTGGCCCGGACGCTGGCCAAGCTGCGCGAGTCCCTCGCCGAGAACGGTACGCCGGGCGGTACGACGGAGGGAACCGGCTGACCCGGTGACCTCAGCCCTGCTCGTGACTGAGCGCCCGCAGCGAGGCGGGATGGAACAGGCAGACCAGCACCACCACCCCGGACACGGTAAACCCGACGGCCAGCGCCGTGGTGGCCCCGCCGCGAAAGCTCCAGCCGACCAGCACCTGGATCAGCTGGGCGAGCACGACCGGCGACCTGGCCCACGACCGCAGCCGGGTCAGCTCCCAGGCGAAGTAGACCAGCGCCGCGCCGTACACGCAGAAGAACACCGTCGTGGTCAGCCCCATCACCGCCCGGGAGCCGGTGATCGAGAACAGCTCGGCGACCGCGTAGCCCACCACGAGCGCCCCTTCGAGGGCGGCCAGCCCCGCCGCGACTCGCAGCGGGACCGGGGCTGGTCTGGACGGGGAGGCATCGGTCACGGGAGCCGATGCTACGCAATTGTTCGCGGAGAAGTGTGTGAGCCTGGAGTTAGGGGTACACGCGGGATAACATCCTGCCCTGTGATCAACGTGACCTCCCAAAGGGGTTGAACCCGACCTCTAGGCTTGCGATCGTGGTCATCGGTCAACAGGAGCGATCCCCCCTGCGCGACCAACAACCCCCGGTCCTGCGTTTTTCGAAGCGCCGGTTCGGGTCGGACTTCGTGAATGCGTTCACAACTCGTGCCACGCACCACGGCGACCGGGGCCCCCGGCTCGACGCCAGTGGCCCACATCTTGAAGAAAAGGAGTCAACCGCCATGGATTGGCGCCACCGCTCTGCGTGCCTCGACGAGGACCCGGAGCTGTTCTTCCCGATCGGCAACACCGGTCCGGCCATCCTCCAGATCGAGGAGGCCAAACAGGTGTGCCGGCGCTGCGAGGT
>DASSKA010000026.1:0-16683 GCA_035690905.1 Nocardioidaceae bacterium
GTTGCGCCTGGAGACCGAGTCGACCAACCTGATCGGCCGTGTCATCGACATCGCCGCGCCGATCGGCAAGGGCCAGCGTGGCCTGATCGTCTCGCCCGCCAAGGCAGGCAAGACGATGATCATGCAGTCCATCGCCAACTCGATCACCACCAACAACCCCGAGTGCCACCTGATGGTGGTGCTGGTGGACGAGCGCCCGGAGGAGGTCACCGACTTCCAGCGCTCGGTCAAGGGCGAGGTCATCTCCTCGACGTTCGACCGGCCGGCCAGCGACCACACCGCGGTCGCGGAGCTGGCGATCGAGCGGGCCAAGCGGCTGGTGGAGCTCGGCCACGACGTGGTCGTGCTGCTCGACGGCATCACCCGCCTGGGACGCGCCTACAACCTCGCCGCTCCGGCGAGCGGCCGCATCCTGTCCGGTGGCGTGGACTCCGCGGCGCTCTACCCGCCGAAGCGGTTCTTCGGTGCTGCCCGCAACATCGAGGACGGCGGATCGCTGACCATCTTGGCGACCGCGCTGATCGAGAGCGGCTCGAAGATGGACGAGGTGATCTTCGAGGAGTTCAAGGGCACCGGCAACATGGAGATCCGGCTGCGGCGCGACTTCGCGGACAAGCGGATCTTCCCGGCCATCGACGCGGTGCAGTCGGGCACCCGGCGCGAGGAGCTGCTCATCAACAAGGAGGAGCTCTCCATCATCTGGAAGCTTCGTCGGGTGCTCTCCGGCCTCGACGGGCAGCAGGCGCTCGAGCTGCTGCTGGAGCGGCTGAAGAAGACGCACAGCAACATCGAGTTTCTGATGCAGGTGCAGAAGACCACGCCGACGGCCGGCAACGGTCGCGACAACGACTGACCCCGCAGCAGAGGGAGGGGCGGAGCCGTTCGGCTCCGCCCCTCCCTGCTCCCTGCCAGTGACAACTCGGGCTGGGTGATCTGCGTGTTTTGTCCGTTGTCACCCGATTGGGCCGCTATTCTGCCCCCACACGTTCACCTGCATGGTTCCAACCCCGGGGGGTCTCCATGGCCAAGATCGTCGTTGCCGACGACGACGCAGACATTCGTGACCTCGTGGTGTTCAAGCTCGAGCAGTCCGGTCACGACGTCCTCGCGTTCTCCGACGGTGCGTCCGCGGTGGAGGCCTGCCAGCGCGACCTGCCCGAGCTGGCGCTGCTCGACGTGATGATGCCGGGCATGAGCGGTCTCGACGCGTGCCGCGCGATGCGCGCCGATCCGGCACTGGCCGGGGTGTCGGTGATCCTGCTGACCGCGCGCGCCCAGGAGTCCGACATCGAGCAGGGCTTCCGCGTCGGCGCCGACGACTACGTGGTGAAGCCGTTCAGCCCTCGGGAGCTCGCCTCCCGGGTCACCGCCGTCCTGCAGCGGAGCCGCCCGTGACCCAGCAGCGGAGCCGCTCGTGAGCCACGTCGTCACCACGCTCGTGGTGGCGTTCGGCTGCTGCGCCGTGCTCTTGGTCGCCGTGCTGCTGCTGGCCCGGCTCACCGGCGCCGCCCGGGCCGGGCACCGGGAGGAGCAGCGGCACGCGCTGCGCGTCCTGCTGCTGACCGCGCTGCTCGGTGAGCAGGCGGAGAGCGACACCGCGATCGCACAGCTGAAGAGCCGCACCGGACGCTCCTGGGACCGGGTGGAGGAGGCCGCGTTCGCGCTGCTGCCCAAGATCAAGGGCCACTCACACGCCGCGCTGGTCACCCTGCTGACCGACCGGGGCGCCGCGGTCCGGGCGACCGCACGAGCCGGGTCGTGGTCGATGGTGCGCCGCGCCCGCGGTGCCTACCAGCTCGGCGCGCTCGGCCGGCCGGAGAGCCTGCCGGTGCTCCTGGACCTGCTCCGCGACCGACACTTCCTGGTCCGCCGCGGCGCGGTGCGCGCGCTGGGTGCGCTGCGCAGCCCGGAGGCGGTGCGGCCGCTGCTGAACGCCGTCGTCGCCGACGACGCGCTGGCGCGAGACGTGGTGGCTGCGATCACCCGCATCGGCGCCGCCGCCTCGCCCGCACTGCGCGAGATGGTGCGGGAGGTTCTCGCCCCGGGACACCAGGCTCCGACCCCCGCGCCGGGGGCTCCGCCCGTGCGGCGGGCGGCCGTCGCGGCGACCGGCCTCGGCATGGTCGGTGACGTCGGAGCGTCCTCGCTGCTGGTGCCTGCGCTGCGGGACCGGGGCCACCCCGGCCTGGCCGAGGCAGCCGCCGACGCGCTCGGCCGGCTCGGTGCCCCGGACGCCGTGGCGCCCCTGCTGGACGCCGTCGCCGAGTCCCGCCCGGCCCTGCGGTTGGCCGCGGCCCGGGCACTGGGCAGCATCAGCGACCGGTCGGCCGCGGCCGGGCTGGCCGCCGCGCTCGAGGGTGCGAGCCACGACGACGCGCGCGAGGTTGCCGCCGCGCTGCTCCGGCTCGGCCGGGACGGGCTGGACGTGCTCGAGAGCTCGGACTCGCCCTACGCCGCCGAGGCGCTGGCCGTGCACGCCCTGCGGCAGAGTGCCTGAGCTGGAGGCCTGACATGTCCGACCTCGTGACGGCGCTCACCGTGCTCGGCTGGCTGTTCACCGGCTACTCGGTGCTGGTCAACTCGAGCTTCCTCGGCATGCTGCTGCTCGCCGTCGTGGATTTCCACAGCTACCTCCGGCGGGCCGACTTCGCGGCCTACGACGAGTCGTTCGCCGAGCCGCTCGTCCCCGGAGTCTCGGTGCTGATGCCGGCCTACAACGAGAGCGCCGGCATCGTCGCCGCAGTGCAGGCGATGACCGCGATGCGCTACCCCGACTTCGAGGTCGTCGTGGTCGACGACGGCTCCACCGATGACACGGTCGCCGTGCTCCGCGAGGCGTTCGACATGGTGGCCGTGCCGGTCGTCGTACCCACCGACATCCCCGTGCGCGGCAAGGTGACCGCCACCTACCTGAGCCGACGAGGCAGCCACAACGTGCTGCTGGTGAGCAAGGAGAACGGCGCGGGGAAGGCGGATGCCGTCAACGTGGGCATCAACGCGGCCCGCAAGCCGCTCGTGTGCATCGTGGACGCCGACTCCGTGATGGACCCGGACGCGCTGCTGCACGTGTCCCGGCCGTTCGCCGACGACCCCCAGCGGGTGGTCGCCGCGGGGGGAGTGGTCCGAATCGCCAACGGCTGCGCGATCCGCGGCGGGCGCGTGGTCGACGTCCGGATGCCGAGCCGCTGGCTGCCGCGGATCCAGGTGGTGGAGTACCTGCGCGCGTTCATGATCGGGCGGGCCGCCTGGGCCAGGATCGGCGGCCTGTTGATCATCTCCGGCGCCTTCGGGATCTTTCGCAGGGACACGCTTCGCCGGCTCGGCGGCCTGGACTCCGACTGCATCGGCGAGGATGCCGAGCTGGTGGTGCGGCTGCACCGGACGCTGGCGGACGGCGGTCACGACGGCCGCGTGGTGTTCGTCTCCGAGCCGGTGTCGTGGACCGAGGCGCCGGAGGACCGGGCCGTGCTGCGGGGGCAGCGCCGGCGGTGGCAGCGGGGTCTCACCGAGATCGTCGCTCGGCACCGGCGGATGATCGGCCGGCCGAGGTACGGCGTGGTCGGGCTGGTGTCCCTGCCCTGGTTCGTGCTCTTCGAGCTGGCCGCGCCCTTCGTCGAGCTGGTCGGGGTCGGCTACCTGGTCTTCATCCTCGGCTGGTACGCCGCGGAGCGGATCGGCTGGGTGACCACCGACCTGGTCGGCCTGGACATGGCCTGGCTGCTGCTGACGGCCTCGCTGCTCTACTCCACCGTGCTCACCTTGTCCGCCCTGCTGCTGGAGGAGTTCTCCTACCACCGCTACCGCGGCGTGCGCGACCTGCTGGTGGCGATCGGGGCGGCGCTCATGGAGAACTTCGGCTACCGTCAGCTCACCGCCTGGTGGCGAGTGTGCGGATCGGTGCAGGCCTGGCGCGGCCGGCCGCTGGAGTGGGGCGAGATGCCCCGGCGCGGGCTGGGGTCGGCATGAGGTGGCTCTCGGGCATCCGCGCCCAGCTGCGCGCCCTGGTGTTCGCGCTGATCCTGCTCGTGGTGCTCGTCGGCATCACCGGTGTGGGCGGCGTGGTGATGGTCACCGGCACCGTGGACACCGTCACGCAGCGGGTCGGGCCCGCGGCGGCCGCCAACCACGCCGTGCTCCAGGACCTGACCGACGCCGAGACCGGGCTGCGCGGCTGGATCGCGACCGGCAACGAGGTCTTCCTGGAGCCCTACGACCACGGCCTGCGACGGTTGCCGCGCCACGAGAGGCGGCTGCGGAGACTGACCGGGGACGAGCCGCAGCTCGCCGCGCTGGTGGCCAGGCAGGAGGAGGTCGCGCACGACTGGCTCACCAACTACGCGCGTGTGCGGCTGACCCTGCCGCCCGGAGCGGCGACCATCGACCCGACCCTGTTCATGATCGGCAAGGAGAAGTTCGACCTCATCCGGCAGGCGAACTACCGGGTGGACACCAGACTGAGCGCCCGGATCACCGAGGCCAACCAGACGGCGTCCCAGCAGCTGCGGCTGACCATCGCGCTGGCCGCGCTGATCGCGCTGCTGGGCGCGGCGATGGGCTGGGTCTTCGGCACCCGCGTGGCCGCGCGGATCAGCCGGCCGCTGGTGCTGATGCAGCGGACCGTGGACCGGCTCGCGGCGGGGGACAGCTCGGCGCGGGCGGTGCCCTCCGGGCCGCGCGAGGTCCGCAAGGTTGCCTACGCGCTCAACGAGTTCGCCGAGGAGAACGACCGGGTCCGCGCGCTCGAGTCGCAGGTGGTCGAGCAGCTGCGCGACCTGGACCGGGCCAAGGACGACTTCTTGTCCACGGTCTCCCACGAGCTGCGCACCCCGCTGACCAGCATCGCGGGCTACGTGGAGCTGTTCGAGGACGAGTTCGGCGAGCGGCTCACGCCGCAGCAGACCACCATGCTGAGG
Source organism: Nocardioidaceae bacterium (assembly GCA_035690905.1). Taxonomy (GTDB): domain Bacteria; phylum Actinomycetota; class Actinomycetes; order Propionibacteriales; family Nocardioidaceae; genus DASSKA01. The sequence goes on from DASSKA010000026.1 coordinate 4,914, forward strand.
GCGGTGCAGCGCAACGTGCAGCGGCTGCGCGGCCTGATCGAAGACCTGCTCACCTTGTCGAAGGCCGAGTCGGAGGCGTTCCGCACCAGCTTCGACGTGCTCGACCTCACCCACCTGACGTCCGACGTCGCCCATGACCTGCGGGCGGTGGCCGCCGAGCGCGGGATCACCATCTCCGAGGTGCACCCGACCCGGGCGATGGTGCTGCGCGGCGACTACGCCCAGCTGTCCCGGGCGTTGCTCAACCTGGTGTCCAACGCGCTCAAGTTCAGCCTGGACGGCGGCGACGTCACCATCCGGGTCAAGCAGTCCGGTGACCAGGTGCACATCGAGGTCACCGACCACGGCATCGGCATCCCGGCCGGCGAGATGTCCCACCTGGCCACCCGGTTCTACCGGGCCTCCAACGCCGTGGACTCCAACATCACCGGCACCGGTCTGGGCCTGCGGATCGTGCAGGCCATCGCCGACAACCACGGCGGCCGGCTGGAGCTGGAGTCGGTAGAGGGGGAGGGCACCACGGCCCGGCTGGTGCTGCCACTGACCGAGCAAGCCCCGCACCGGGAAGAAAAGGTGCCCTCGCGCCGTTGACGTGATCGAGTCCACCGGGCCGATTGGCGCGCGATGGACGGTCTTTGGCAGACTGGATGGCTGGTTCCGGTTCACGACCGCGCGTTCCGCGCCGTCGACCCGGCGACCGATACCTCGAGAGGAAGACCATGAAGAAGGACATCCACCCGGAGTACGTCGAGACCCAGGTGACCTGCACCTGCGGCAACACGTTCACCACCCGCAGCACCGCCACCAACGGCGTGATTCACGCCGACGTGTGCGCGCAGTGCCACCCCTTCTACACCGGCAAGCAGAAGATTCTCGACACCGGTGGCCGCGTGGCCCGCTTCGAGAAGCGCTACGCCAAGGCCCAGGGCTCGAAGAAGAAGTAGCTTCACCGCCGGCGCCGGCCCCCGCACCCGAGCTGCGGTGGCCGGCGCCATGTGTTCGTCGAGGATCTGTGCGCGTGGAGGGACGAGGATGTTCGAGGCGGTCGACGGGCTGGTCGCGGAGCACCGCGAGCTCGAGCAGCGTCTCGCCGACCCCACGATCCACGCCGACCAGACGCTGGCCCGCCGGCTGAACCAGCGCTACGCCGAGCTCAGCGCGATCGTGCGCGCCTACCAGGACTGGCAGCGGCTGGTCGAGGACACCGAGGCCGCCCACGAGCTGGCCCGCGAGGACGCGGCGTTCGCCGAGGAGGCTGCCGCGCTCGACGAGCGGCTCGGGCTGGCCGAGGAGCGGCTGCGGCACCTGCTGGCGCCGCGGGACCCGGCCGACGCCAAGGACGCGATCTTGGAGATCAAGTCCGGGGAGGGCGGGGAGGAGTCCGCACTGTTCGCGGGTGACCTGCTGCGGATGTACACCCGGAACGCCGAGCGGCACGGCTGGAAGACCGAGGTGCTCGATGCGACCGAGTCCGATCTCGGCGGCTACAAGTCGGTGACCGTCGCCGTCAAGGCGAAGGGCACCCCAGAGCCCGGCGAAGCCCCCTACGCGCGGCTGAAGTTCGAGGGTGGGGTGCACCGGGTGCAACGCGTCCCGGTGACCGAGAGCCAGGGCCGGGTGCACACCTCGGCGGCCGGGGTGCTGGTGATGCCCGAGGCCGACCCGGTCGACGTGGTGATCGAGGACAAGGACCTGCGCGTCGACGTGTTCCGCTCCTCCGGCCCCGGCGGGCAGAGCGTGAACACCACCGACTCGGCGGTGCGGATCACCCACCTGCCCACCGGGATCGTGGTCAGCTGCCAGAACGAGAAGAGCCAGCTGCAGAACCGTGAGCAGGCGATGCGCATCCTGCGCGCCCGGCTGCTGCAGGCCGCCCAGGACGCCGCGGACGCCGAGGCGGCCGACGCCCGCAAGTCCCAGGTGCGCACCGTCGACCGCTCCGAGCGGATCCGCACCTACAACTTCCCGGAGAATCGGATCTCCGACCACCGCACGGGGTTCAAGGCCTACAACCTCGACCAGGTCCTCGACGGGGACCTCGAGCCGGTCATCGGCTCCTGCGTCGAGGCCGACCTGGCCGCCCGGCTCGAGGCCCTCGAGTCGCAGGGCACCGCGTGACCGACTCAACCGCCGGGCTGCTGGCCGAGGCCACGGCCCGGCTGGCGGCGTGCGGCGTGCCCAGCCCGGAGTACGACGCGGCGGAGCTTCTCGCTCACGTGCTGGGGACTACCCGGCCAGCCCTGAGGCTGGCCGAGGAGCCCACCGCCGGCCAGCTGCGGGCGTTCCAGGCCCTCGTCGCGCGCAGGGCGGCCCGGGAACCGCTGCAGCACCTGACCGGCACGGCGGCGTTCCGCCACGAGGAGCTGGCCGTGGGCCCTGGGGTGTTCGTGCCCCGTCCGGAGACCGAGCTGTTGGCCGGCTGGGCGGTCGACCGGGCCCGGGACCTGGTCGCCGACGGCCGGGTGCCCGTGGTGGCCGACCTGTGCACCGGATCCGGGGCGATCGCCCTGTCCGTCGTACACGAGGTGCCGGAGGCGCAGGTGCACGCCGTCGAGCTCGACGAGGCTGCGCTCGGGTGGGCGTCGCGGAACCTGGCCGGATCCGGGGTGGACCTGCGGCAGGGGGACATCGCGACCGCGCTGACCGACCTCGACGGGGGCGTGGACGTGGTGGTGAGCAACCCGCCGTACATCCCCATGTGCGCCTACGCCAGCGTCACCCCCGAGGCCCGCGACCATGACCCGGCTGCGGCGCTCTGGGCGGGGGAGGACGGGCTGACCGCGATCCGCGTGGTCGAGCAGGTCGCCGGCCGGCTGCTGCGCCGCGGCGGCCATGTCGGCTGCGAGCACGCGGACGCGCAGGGCGAGGCGGCGCCGTCGGTGTTCGCGACTGCCGGGCGCTGGGCCGAGGTCCGCGACCACCCCGATCTCGCAGGTCGCCCCCGCTACCTGACCGCGCGGCTGGCACGATGAGAGCGTGAGCATCGAGACCTCGCGCCCGAACCGTTTCCGCACCGCCGACGCCGCCGACCGCGCGACCGGTATCGCCGAGGCCGCGCTGGCGGTACAGCGCGGCCAGCTGGTGGTGCTGCCCACCGACACGGTGTACGGCGTCGGGGCGGACGCCTTCCAGCCCGAAGCGGTCCGCCGGCTGCTGGCCGCCAAGGGTCGCGGCCGGGACATGCCGCCGCCCGTGCTGGTCTCCTCCGCCGGGACGCTGGACGCGCTCGCGGTCGGCGTGCCCGCCTACGCCCAGGCGCTCGTCGAGGAGCTGTGGCCCGGCCCGCTGACCCTGGTCTGCAAGCAGCAGCCGTCGCTGCGCTGGGACCTCGGCGAGACCCGCGGCACCGTCGCCGTGCGGATGCCGGACCACGAGGTGGCGCTCGAGCTGCTCGAGCGCACCGGCCCGCTCGCGGTCAGCAGCGCGAACCGGACCGGGATGGACGCGGCCACCGACGCCGACCAGGCCGAGGAGATGCTGGGTGAGTCGGTCGAGGTGCTGCTCGACGCCGGGCCGACGCCGGGCCCGGTGCCCTCCACGATCGTGGACGCGACCGGGCCGGCCGGCCGGCTGCTGCGCGCCGGCGCCGTCCCGTTGGACCGGCTCAACGAGATCGTCGCCGCGCACGGCACCGAGATCGTCGACGAGGGCTGATGCGCGAGTACCTGACCGTCTTCCTCGTCTCCGCGGTGGTCACCTATCTGCTGGGGGTGGTGGCCCGCGAGGTGGCGATGCGCACCGGGGCGGTCGCGAAGGTGAGGGACCGGGACGTGCACGCTGTGCCGATCCCCTACTTCGGCGGGCTGGCCATGCTCGGCGGGCTGGCGGCCGGCTACCTGGTGGCACGCAGGCTGCCGTTCCTGTCGCTGAGCACCGACTCGATCTTCCACGACGCCAAGGTGGTGCTCGGGGCCGGAGCACTGATCTGTGCGCTCGGGGTGGTCGACGACCTGATCGAGCTGGACGCGGTGACCAAGCTCGCCGGACAGGTCATCGCGGCGGCGCTGCTGGTGGTCTTCCAGGTGCAGTACTACTCCTTCCAGCTGCCGGGCGGCGGCCAGTTCGCCCCGGACACCGGCCAGGCGGCCATCCTCACCGTGGTCGTGGTGGTCGCGACCGTGAACGCGGTGAACTTCGTGGACGGCCTGGACGGCCTGGCCGCAGGCGTGGTGGCCATCGGCGCGGTGGCGTTCTTCCTGTTCTCCTACAAGCTGGCGGACGCGAACGGGGAGACCCTCGCGATCACCGCCGCCCTGCTGTGCGCGGCGCTCGGCGGCGCCTGCGTGGGCTTCCTGCCGCACAACTTCTTCCCGGCCCGGATCTTCATGGGCGACTCCGGCTCGATGCTGATCGGGTTCGTGCTCGCCGGTTCCGCGCTCACCCTCACCGGGCAGTTCGCCTCGGTGGACATGTCCCGGGGGGTCGGCGGCTCGCACGCCAGCCTGCTGCCCGCCCTGCTGCCGATCGTGCTGCCCATCGCGATCCTGGTCGTGCCGTTCGCCGACCTGGTGCTCGCGGTGGTCCGTCGTACCCGCGCGGGGAGATCGCCGTTCGCGCCGGACAAGCAGCACCTGCACCACCGGCTGCTCGAGATCGGCCACTCCCACCGGGTGGCGGTGCTGATCATGTGGCTGTGGGCCGGCCTGATCGCCTTCGGTGGCGTGCTGGCCAGCCTGTACGCGTCGCGGCTGACCACGGTCGTGCTGCTCGTCTGGGTCGCGGTGACCGTGGCTTTGACGTTCCTGCTGCCGAGGTACCATCGCCACTACGAACGTGCTGGCTCCGCCAGGGTGTGAGCCTCCGGCGGTGACCCCGGACCCGATTTCTCGAGTCGGGTCACCTTGTGCTAGTTTTCACAAGCCAGTTAGAACACGGCAATCGAGCCAGGGGCGCAGGCCCCGCCGACCAGCTTTCCACCTCGGGGCCTCCGGGCTCCGTCGACCAGGGACGGCCGCCATCATGACGACCGACGCCTCGCTAGCGCTCTCGCGGCGAACCGCCTTCGAGTGCGGCTGTGGTAGCGTCACGCCCTTGGATCTGCACCGGTTCCCCCGTTCTGCCGGGATGAGCCTCGTACACGTGATCTACGGAAGTGGGTCGGGTGATGGGCGATGACGACAACCAGCACAAGCCGCTCAGCGGGCGCGACATGGTCGGCCTCGGTGGGCTCATCGTCGGCTGCGTCGTCGTCGGCCTGGTCGTCGGTCTCGTCGTCGACGACGCGGCTGGCACCGCGCCGGTCTTCACGCTGGTCGGGATCGCGGCCGGCATGGCCGGCGGAGCCGTCGGCTTCTGGCTCCGGGTGCGCCGCTACCTGCGCGGCTGAGCGGCCCGCGGTCGTCCCCGCTGGCCCCGAGCGCACGAAAGGCAGGAACGCATGAACCCCACCGATGACGTCCCCGCCGGCACCTCCGGCCCGGCCGGAGAGCGCCCGACCTGGGTCAAGGTGCTGCGCGACCAGCGCAAGGTCGTGGCGCTGGCACTGCTCCTGGCCGCCGCCTCGCTGTGGATCTTCGTGCCGATGGGCGAGTGGCAGGTGGGTGTGTTCGTGGCGATCGGCATGCTGCTCGGCCTCGGCAACCACGTGGCCACCGAGCTCTCGCTGCTGAAGATGATCTCCTCGGGCGCGCAGATGAGCCGCTCCGAGATCGCCTCCTCTGCGCTGGTCCGTCTACTCTTCGTCTCCGTCCCGGCGGTGGTGATCGCCGTGGCGTTCTGGTCGGTGGGCCTGACCGCCCTGATCGGCCTCGCACTGTTCCGTCTGATCACGCTGGTGATGACCGGCATCCCGCTGCTGAAGGAGCTGAAGGCATGATCCGCGCCGAGGGGATCGAGATCGGCAACCACGTCACCGTCACGGTTGCCGGGATGACCCTCAACCTCGACACCATCTGGTCCACCGTGATCGCGGGGGCGATCGTGATCGGTCTCGGGTTCTGGATGCGCTCGAAGGTGACCAGCGGCGCGCCCAGCAAGATCCAGCTGATGTGGGAGGGCGTGGTCAACGAGGTGACCACCCAGGTGGAGGGCAACCTCGGCCGCGTGCACCCGTTCGTCGTACCCCTGGCCGTGGCGCTGTTCTTCTTCATCCTGATCTCGAACTGGCTGGAGCTGATCCCCACCGCCGACGTCATCAAGGCGCCCACCGCGGACGTCAACCTGGTCTACGCGCTGGCGCTGCTGGTGATCGTCGGGGTGCACATCTTCGGGATCCGCGAGCGCGGACTGAAGGGCTACCTGAAGCACTACGCGCAGCCGAACCTGGCGCTGCTGCCGCTGAACATCATCGAGGAGATCGTCAAGCCGTTCACGCTCGCGCTGCGACTCTTCGGCAACATCTTCGCCGGCGGCATCATGATCGCGCTGATCGCCTTCCTGCTGCCCCTCTACACGGTGTGGGGCGCGGACGTGATCTGGAAGCTGTTCGACATGTTCATCGGCGCGATCCAGGCGTTCATCTTCGCGCTGCTGACCGTCTTGTACTTCGGCATGATGAGCTCGCACGACGACGAGCACGCCGAGGCCGAGGAGGTCGCGGGCGAGAACGAGCTCGAACTGGAAGCGGCGCACTGATCCTCGGGTCGGGCGTCGAAGGAAAGATAAGAGAAACAAGGGGCCGCCGGGCAACCCGGCGATAATCAAGGAGAGACAGTGGCAGCATCAAACATCGACTCCGCCATCAAGCTCGCCGGTGCGTTCATCGGCGGCGGACTCGCCCTCGGCGGCGGCGCCATCGGTGGTGCGATCGGTGACGGCCTGGCTGGTAGCTCGTACATCCAGGGTGTCGCACGTCAGCCGGAGGCGCAGGGGCGTCTGCAGACCATCTTCTTCCTGACGGTCGGTCTGTGTGAGGCGTTCTTCTTCATCAACCTGGCGTTCATGGCGCTGTTCGTCTTCGTGCTCGGCAAGTGACGGCTGGGTCGACAAACTAGGACGGGAATCAAGCAGATGGACAACGTGGGCAGAGTCCTCGTGCCGATGGCTGCGGAGCAAAACTTCCTCGTTCCGAACCTGACCTTCGTCGTGGAGCTGATCGCCTTCGCGATCATCCTGTGGGTGCTCGGGAAGTACGTCGTGCCGCCGGTCAACAAGGCGATGACGGAACGCCAGGAGAGGATCCGGAAGCAGTTCGAGGACCTCGAGCAGGCCCAGGCCGACGCTCGGGCGGCCGAGGAGGGCTTCAAGGCTCAGATGACCGAGGCCCGCCACGAGGCGGCCAAGATCCGCGAGGAGGCCCGGGAGCAGGGAGCCGCGATCATCGCCGAGATGCGCAAGCAGGCGCAGGAGGAGTCCGACCGAATCCTCAAGCACGCGCGTGCCCAGCTCGAGGCCGAGCGCCAGCAGGCGGTCCAGCAGCTCCGCGCCGAGGTGGGCGCGATGGCCACCGAGCTCGCCGAGCGCATCGTGGGCGAGTCGCTGTCCGACGACGAGCGGCGCAGCCGCACGGTGGAACGGTTCATCGCCTCGCTGGAGGCCCACGAGGCCTCCACCTCCACGGGAGTGAGCTGACATGCACGCAGGTTCGGCCCGGTCGCTGTCGGCCGTGCTGGAGAAGACCGACGAGGTGCTGCTCGCCGGTGCGGACGTCGGCGTGCTCGGCGACGAGCTGTTCGCGCTCGCGGTGACCATGGACACCCGGCACTCGCTGCGCCGGGCGCTGACCGAGCCCGCGGTGGCGGCCGAGACCAAGGGCCGGCTGCTGCACACCCTGCTGCGTGGCAAGGTCTCGGACGCGGCGGTCGAGGTCGTCGACGAGGCCGTGCGGTACCGCTGGTCCCAGGGCTCCGACCTCGGCGACGCGCTCGAGCGGGCGTCGGTGACCGCGCAGGTCGCCAGGGCCGAGAGGGCAGGACACCTCGACGAGCTCGAGGACAACTTGTTCCGGTTCGGACGCATCGTCGACGCGAACGCCGAGCTGCGCGACGTGCTGTCGGAGGCCAGCTACCCCGTCGAGGCCAAGCAGCGGCTGCTCGACGACCTGCTCGGCGGCCGGGTCGACGAGCCGACCCGTCGGCTGCTCGGCCAGGCCGTTGCCGCGCGGCACCGTTCCCTGACCGCGGTGCTGGAGACCTACCAGAAGGTGGCCGCCGACCGGCGCAACCGGCTGGTGGCCACGGTGTGGGTGGCCGGGCCGCTGAGCGAGGACCACAAGGAGCGGTTGGCCCGGGCGCTCTCGGCGGAGTACGACCACGACATCCACCTGAACGTGATCATCGAGCCGGAGGTGCTCGGCGGGGTCCGGGTCGCGGTGGGCGACGAGGTGATCGACTCCACCGTCGAGACCCGGCTCAAGCAGGCCCGGCGACGGCTGGAGCACTGACGCACGACCCCGCCGGCGGAGCCGGCTGCACATCCACAGACAACCCAGGTCACAACAGCAGGAGAACAGAGGCAACACAATGACCGAGCTGACGATCCGCCCCGAGGAGATCAAGGAGGCGCTGCAGCAGTTCGTCTCCGAGTACCGGCCCGAGGCCGCCTCTCGCGAAGAGGTCGGCCGGGTGGCCGAGGCCATGGACGGCATCGCCCGTGTCGAGGGGCTTCCCTCGGTGATGGCGAACGAGCTGCTGGAGTTCGAGGACGGCACCCTCGGCATCGCGCTGAACCTCGACCTGCGCGAGATCGGCGTGGTCATCCTCGGTGACTTCGCCGGCATCGAGGAGGGCAAGCAGGTCCGCCGTACCGGCGAGGTGCTGTCCGTGCCGGTCGGCGACGGCTACCTCGGCCGGGTGGTGGACCCGCTGGGGCAGCCGATGGACGGCCTGGGTGACGTGGCCACCGAGAGCCGCCGCGCGCTCGAGCTGCAGGCGCCGTCGGTGGTGCAGCGGCAGAGCGTGAACGAGCCGATGCTGACCGGCCTGAAGGCGATCGACGCGCTGACCCCGATCGGTCGCGGCCAGCGCCAGCTGATCATCGGCGACCGCCAGACCGGCAAGACCGCGATCGCCATCGACACGATCATCAACCAGAAGGCCGCCTGGGCCTCCGGCGACCCGAAGCAGCAGGTGCGCTGCATCTACGTCGCCATCGGCCAGAAGGGCTCCACGATCGCCTCGGTGCGCGGTGCCCTCGAGGAGGCCGGCGCGATGGAGTACACCACCATCGTGGCCGCTCCCGCCTCCGACGCGGCGGGGTTCAAGTACCTCGCGCCGTACACCGGTTCCGCGATCGGCCAGCACTGGATGTACCAGGGCAAGCACGTGCTGATCGTCTTCGACGACCTCAGCAAGCAGGCCGAGGCCTACCGTGCGGTGTCGCTGCTGCTGCGCCGCCCGCCGGGCCGCGAGGCGTACCCGGGTGACGTCTTCTACCTGCACAGCCGGCTGCTGGAGCGCTGCGCGAAGCTGTCGGACGACATGGGCGCCGGCTCGATGACCGGTCTGCCGATCGTCGAGACCAAGGCCAACGACGTGTCGGCCTACATCCCGACCAACGTCATCTCCATCACCGACGGCCAGATCTTCTTGCAGTCGGACCTGTTCAACGCCAACCAGCGACCGGCGATCGACGTCGGCATCTCGGTGTCCCGGGTCGGTGGCGCCGCGATGTACAAGGCGATGAAGACCGTGACGGGTTCGCTGAAGGTCGACCTGGCGCAGTACCGCGCGATGGAGGCGTTCGCGATGTTCGCCTCCGACCTCGACGCGGCCTCCCGACAGCAGCTGGACCGGGGTGCGCGGCTGATGGAGCTGCTCAAGCAGCCGCAGTTCACCCCGTACCCGTTCGAGGAGCAGGCGGTCTCGCTGTGGGTGGGCCTGTCCGGCCGGCTCGACGCGCTGCCGGTGGAGGACGTGCTCCGCTTCGAACGGGACTTCCTGGACTACCTGCGCCACGAGCAGGGCGGCATCCTGGACGCCATCCGGGAGTCGCGCAAGTGGACCGAGGAGTCCGAGCAGGCCGTCGCCTCGGCCTACGACCGGTTCGCCGAGCAGTTCGAGACCAGCGAGGGCAAGTCGTTGGCCGCCGGTCGTGAAGAGTTCGAGGCGCTCCCCGACGAGGCCGTCGAGCAGGAGCAGATCGTGAAGCAGAAGCGAGGCTGACGCATGGCTGTCTCCCTGCGTGAGATGCGTGCACGGATCAGGTCGGTCCAGTCCATCAAGAAGATCACGCGCGCCATGGAGCTGATCGCCGCCTCCCGCATCATCAAGGCCCAGCAGCGCGCTCACGCCGCCGAGCCGTACGCCCGTGAGCTGACCCGCGCCGTGTCGGCGGTGGCGACGTACTCCAACGTCGAGCACCCGCTGACCACCGAGCCGGAGGAGTCCCGCCGGGCCGCGGTGCTGGTGATCACCAGCGATCGCGGACTGGCCGGCTCCTACTCCTCGGGCGCGCTCAAGCAGGCCGAGCGGCTGGTGGAGAAGCTGCACTCGGAGGGCAAGGAGGTCGACCTCTACGTCTGCGGGCGCAAGGGGCTGACCTACTACACCTTCCGCAACCGGGAGGTGGCCGGCAGCTGGACCGGGTTCTCCGAGACGCCGCGCTACGCCAACGCCCGCGAGGTCGGCGAGGGGCTCATCGGTGCGTTCGTCGCGGAGGAGGGCGAGCACGCGGTCGACGAGGTGCACGTGGTCTACACCCGGTTCAAGTCGATGCTCGTGCAGGAGGCCACGGACATGCGGCTGCTCCCGCTCGAGATCGTCGAGGGCGAGGAGAAGCCTCCGCCGGAGGAGGTGCTCCCGCTCTACGAGTTCGAGCCCAGCGCGGCCGAGGTGCTCGACGCGCTGCTCCCGAAGTACGTCGAGAGCCGGATCTTCTTCTGCATGCTGCAGGCGTCGGCCTCGGAGCTCGCCGCCCGTCAGCGGGCGATGAAGTCCGCAACGGACAATGCCGAGGACCTGATCGAGAACTACACCAGGATCGCGAACCAGGCCCGCCAGGCCGGGATCACCCAGGAAATCAGCGAGATCGTCGGTGGCGTGAACGCGCTGGCCGATGCGAACGCCGGTCGATAACGGAGTAAGTGAGAGACCATGACTGCCACCATTGACGAGACCACCCAGAAGCAGGTAGGCGGCGCAGTCGGGCGCGTGGCCCGAGTGACCGGCCCGGTCGTGGACGTGGAGTTTCCCGCCGACAGCATCCCCGACATGTACAACGCGCTGAACGTCGACCTGGAGGTGGGTGACACCAAGCGCACCCTCACCCTCGAGGTGGACCAGCACATCGGGGAGGGCATGGTCCGCGCCATCTCGATGCAGAGCACGGACGGCCTGGTCCGTGGGACTCCGGTCCGCGACACCGGCGAGGCGATCAGCGTCCCGGTCGGCAACGAGACCCTCGGTCACGTGTTCAACGCGATCGGCGAGTGCCTCAACCTCGAGGAGGGCGAGAAGCTCGACGTCCAGGAGCGTTGGGGGATCCACCGCAAGGCGCCGGCGTTCGACCAGCTGGAGTCCAAGACCGAGATGTTCCACACCGGCATCAAGGTCATCGACCTGCTGACGCCGTACGTGCAGGGCGGAAAGATCGGCCTGTTCGGCGGCGCGGGGGTCGGCAAGACCGTGCTCATCCAGGAGATGATCGCCCGGGTCGCCAAGGACCACGGTGGTGTGTCGGTGTTCGCCGGCGTCGGTGAGCGCACCCGTGAGGGCAACGACCTGATCACCGAGATGACCGAGGCCGAGGTCAGCGGCCAGACCGCGCTGGTGTTCGGGCAGATGGACGAGCCGCCGGGGACCCGGCTGCGGGTCGCGCTGTCCGCGCTGACGATGGCGGAGTACTTCCGCGACGTGGCCCAGCAGGACGTGCTGCTCTTCATCGACAACATCTT
>DASSKA010000027.1:0-5358 GCA_035690905.1 Nocardioidaceae bacterium
GGGGACTGTCCGGGAAACGGTGTAACCGGCTCCGACACGCCGACTGAGTTCGGCGGGGAAGGGTCGTGATGACCGAGAAGGTTGCGGGCATGGGCTCGCTGAAGAAGACCGTGAAGAAGTCGCAGTCCCCGGCCGAGGCTGAGCAGGCCGCGGTGCGCCAGTTGGTCAGGGCTGCTCGGGATCGTGGTGAGGAGCTCACCGGCCCGGATGGGCTGCTGAAGACGCTGACCAAGACGGTGCTGGAGACTGGCCTGGATGAGGAGATGAACGAGCACCTGGGCTACGACAGGCATGCCGTGGAGGGCCGCGATGGTGGCAACTCCCGCAACGGCACGCGTACCAAGACGGTGACCACCGACAACGTCGGTGCGGTCGACATCGAGGTGCCTCGGGACCGGGACGCCAGCTTCACCCCGAAGATCGTGCGCAAGCGGCAGCGCCGGCTGGGTGATGTGGACACCGTGGTGCTGTCGCTGTACGCCAAGGGGCTGACCACCGGGGAGATCAGCGCCCACTTCGCCGAGGTGTACGGCGCCAGCGTGTCCAAGGACCGGGTCAGCGTGATCACCGACCGGGTGATCGAGGACATGCAGACCTGGCGTGCCAGGCCGCTGCAGGCCGTCTACGCGGCGATCTTCATCGACGCGATCTACGTCAAGGTCCGGGACGGGCAGGTCGGCAACCAGCCGTTCTACGCTGCGATCGGGGTGGACCTGCGAGGCCACCGCGACGTGCTCGGGATCTGGGCTGGCAGCTCTGGTCACGGGGAGTCGGCCAAGTTCTGGATGAGCGTGCTCGCCGACCTGAAGAACCGGGGCGTGGGCGATGTCTTCTTCGCGGTCTGTGACGGGCTGAAGGGCCTGCCGGACAGCGTGAACGCGGTGTGGCCGCAGGCCATCGTGCAGACCTGCATCATCCACCTGATCCGTGGCACGTTCCGGTACGCCTCGAAGAAGTACTGGCAGCAGATCGCCCACGACATGCGCCCGATCTACACGGCCGTCAGCGCCGACGCGGCGTGGGCGGCGTTCGAAGAGTTCGAGGAGAAGTGGGGCAAGCCGTACCCGGCGATCTCCCGGCTCTGGCGCGACGCGTGGGAGCAGTTCATCCCGTTTTTGGACTACGACGTCGAGATCAGGCGGGTTCTGTGCTCTACCAATGGGATTGTTATCTTGAGCGCCCTCAGGGCTGTCGTTGATGTAGCCAACGGGCTGGATCGATCCCCGCTTGTGCGTGCTGGACGTGCTTATCTGCAGCCGTCCAGCACGCACGGTTGTGGGAGGTTCGGTGTTCGTTGCACGGGTGGTGGTGTCCGGCTCGCGGCGTGAGTCGTGGGCCGTGGTCGGTGAGGATGGACTGGTCGTCGATCCGGCCGAGCGGTTCCTGTCGTTCCTGACCGACTCGGGAAGGTCGCCAAACACGGTCAAGGCATACGCCCACGACCTGAGGGACTGGTTCGCCTTCCTCACTGGTCGGGGGCTGGACTGGGCCGCGGTGACGGTCGAGGACGTCGCGGCCTTCGTGGCATGGCTGAGGTTGCCGCCGCCAGCACGAGGCGCCGCGGTGGCGGTGCTACCGGTCGGCGAGCATTGTTCGGCCTCGACGATCAACCGCAAGCTCGCAGCGGTCGGGTCGATGTACCAGCACGCGAGTCGATCCGGGGTCGCGGTGCATGGCTCGTTGAGCGTGTGGCGACCTACGGGCCGTCGAGGCGGGCCTCGCGGGTTCCTGCATCACGTGAGCAAGTCCAGGCCGGTCGCTGCTCCGGTGGTGAGGGTCCGCGCGGGACGCCGCACGCCGCGCACCCTGAGCGAGGCCGAGGTCGCAGCCCTGATCGGGTCCTGTCAGCGGCGCCGGGACCGGCTGCTGCTGGAGGTGCTCGCCGTCACCGGGATGCGGGTCGGTGAGGCGCTCGGGCTGCGGCACGAGGATTGGGACGCGGCCGAGCGTCAGGTGCGGGTGCTGGCCCGTGACAACGACAACCGGGCCCGGTCGAAATCGGTTGTGTCACGGACGATCCCGGTCCCGTCCACGCTGGTGCGGTCCTATGCCGACTACCTGCTGGAGGAGTACGGTGAGCTCGACAGCGACTACGTTTTCGTCAACCTGTGGGGCGGGCGCGTCGGTTCGCCGTTGACGTACGCGGCGGTGTACGACCTGGTCCGGCGGCTGCGGACCCGGACCGGGATCGACTTCGACCCGCACTGGCTGCGGCACACGTACGCCACCGGACTGCTGCGATCCGGGGTGCCGGTCGAGGTCGTCTCCTCACTGTTGGGCCACGCGTCGGTGGCCACGACCTCGGCCACGTACGCGCACCTGACCGTGGCCGACACCCGATCCGCGCTGGCCCGGGCCGGCGTGTTGACCGAGGACGTGTCATGACCTCGGCCGTGGTGCTGCCGCTGAGCACAGGCAGCGGCGTCGAGGCAGTCTGGACCGCGCGGCTACGCGCGGCGGTGCGCCCGCAGTACGCCGCGGACACCCTCGTGGTGGACGCGGCCGACCCGGCCTACTCGGCGGGGCCGTGCCGGGTCCCGGGCTGTGAGCGGCTGGCACGCGGTCACGGGATGTGCGCTGGGCATCATGCCCGGTGGGCGAAGGCGGGTCGGCCCGAGCTGGCCGAGTTCGCTGCGACCACCGATCCCGGCTGGGCACGTCAACGTCCGAACCGAGCCTGCCGGGTCGAGGCGTGCGGGTACGGGGTGGCGCGAGCAGACCTGTGCCAGTTGCACGCCCAACGGTGGGAACGCTCCGGGCGACCCGACTTCGAGGCGTGGCTCGCCTCGGGGCCACCGCCGGTCAAGGCACCGGTCGCCGACGCGTGCGCGATCCCGGGATGCCCGCTGTGGCCTCAGGCGGCCGGGCCGTTTTGTCACGCCCACCACGGCACGTGGCGCGCCAACGGACGCCCCGATCCGGAGGTGTTCGCGGACGAGTTCGCCGCCGTCCGAGTGCCCTCGGATCAGGTGATCGACCTGGCCCGGCTGCCGGAACCGCTGCGCTGGGAGCTCGCCTACGTCATCCAGTGCCGGCACGACGAACGCGCCAGCCGGACACCACCGGAGGTCGTCGGACGCCTCGTGTCTTTCCTGCTCGAGGCCGGCGTGCCCAGCCTGCGCGACGGGGACGAGCAGTCCTGGCGCGAGGCGTTCACCGCCTCGGGGCGACGCGACAGCAACGGCCGCGGCCTGCTCGTTTACGCCCACCAACGCGTCACCGACCTCGCCGCTGGCAACGGCTGGGAGGCCGAGTACCCGCGCGAGGTGTGGCAGCTGCGCCGGCTCGGATATCCCGGCAACCTCACACTCGACTTCACCGGAATCGACCAGCCGTGGCTACGGGAACTGGCCAAGCGCTGGACACGGCAGCGGATGGCCACCGGTGTCGGGCTCGAGGCCGTCCGCCGCGGGTTGACCGCGCTGACCCGGCTCGGCGGCTACCTGCAGCGGGCCCGGATCGACGGTCCGCAAGAGCTCACCCGGGTCGTGCTCGAGTCGTACTTGGCGGACTTGTCCACTGGCGTCCCGAGCGCCCAACGGCGCCAGGTCCACATCGGCCAGCTGCGCGGCTTCCTCGAGGCCGTCCGGCAACGTCGCTGGGCTCCGCTGGACCCGACGGCGGCACTGTTCAAGGAGGACAACCCGCCCCGCCCACAACGCGGACCGCGCGCGGTGGCCGAACAGGTGATGGCCCAGCTCGAGGCGCCGACGGCGATCGCGGCCTGGCCTGACCCGGCCGGGGCGCTGATCACGCTGATCCTGATCCGCTGCGGACTGCGCGTCGGCGACGCGACCAGGCTGTCCTACGACTGCCTGGTCACCGACGTCAGCGCCGCGCCCTACCTGCGCTACGTCAACCACAAGATGAACCGTGAGGCCCTGGTGCCCCTCGACGAGGAACTCCATGCCCTGGTCCTCGCCCAGCAGGCACGCGTCACCGAGGAGGCGACCGCGCCCCCGGTGCTGTTCCCGCGGCCGACGAAGAACCCTCACCGCGCCATCCCACTGAGCACCGCCACCTACCGGGCCGCGCTGTACCGGTGGCTCGAATCCCTCGACGTGCGAGATGAACACGGCCACCGAGTGCACCTGACCCCGCACCAGTGGCGGCACACCCTGGGCACCAGGCTCATCAACCGGGACGTGCCCCAAGAGGTCGTGCGCCGCATCCTGGACCACGACTCCTCACAGATGACGGCGCACTACGCCAGGCTGCACGACGACACGGTCCGCCGGCACTGGGACGCCGCCCGCAAGGTCGACATCACCGGCGCCACCATCACCAGCGAGCCAGACAGCCCGGTGGCCGACGCCGCCTGGACCGGTCACCGCCTCGCGGCCGCGACCCAAGCGCTGCCCAACGGGCACTGCGCCTTGCCGATCCAGAAGGCCTGCCCACACGCCAACGCCTGCCTGACCTGCCCGATGTTCCTGACCACCGCGACCCACCTGCCCGCTCACCGCGAGCACCGCACGCAGGTCATCGAGCTGATCACCCGCGCCGAGGCCCAGGGCCGGACCCGGGTGGCCCAGATGAACCACGAAGTGCTGACGAACCTCGAGTCGATCATCACCGCGCTCGAACAACCCCGGGAAGAACGATGAGAGCTGACAACAGCCGCCACCTCGCCAAGGCCGCCCGCTCCCGCGCCGAGGAAACCCGCCGCCGCGCCATCATCACGCTGCGGCACCTGGCCAACACCGACCAGCCCGTCACCGTCAGCGTGCTGGCGCAGCGGGCGAGGGTATCCCGGTCCTGGCTATACACACAGTCCGACCTGCTCGCCCAGATCCGGCAGGAACAACCCCGGCCAGCGACAACCCCAGCCGTGCCAGCTCGGCAGGCGGCCAGCGACGGATCCCTCAGACAACGCCTCCAGCTCGCTCATGAGCGGGTCCGCGAACTTGAGGCCGACAACGAACGGCTACGGCACGCCCTCGCTCAAGCCCTCGGGGATCAACGCGCGCGACACGCCCGAGATCCACTCGAAAATCATGCCTGACTACCAACCCGAACACACCCCCGGGGATCCGTCGTCCCGGACGCGTCCACCACGCAAAACCGCAGGTCAGCGCCCCAGCATCCACAACGGCTCAAGATAAGGATTGAATCACTCAACTCCCGCTACCGCAGGGCGGTGACCGCCAAGGGTCACTTCCCGACCGAGCAGGCCGCCCTCAAGACCCTGTACCTGGTCACCCGGTCACTGGACCCCAAGGGCACCGGACAGGCACGATGGGTCACCCGGTGGAAGCCAGCGCTGAACGCGTTCGCCGTCACCTTCGCCGACCGCATGCCGGCCGCCGAGAACCTGTAAGTAGAAAATGCCGGTTACACCGTTTATCGGACACTCCC
>DASSKA010000028.1:0-11754 GCA_035690905.1 Nocardioidaceae bacterium
CGGGTCGCCCCGGGGCTGCTGACCCGGGACGCTTGGGACGCCCTCACGTCCGCGGAGACGGTGCTGTGCTCCGACGCAGGTGAGCCGCTGCCGCGTTCCGTGGCCGCGGCGGGCCTGACCGTCGACGTACTCCCGGAGGCCACGGCAGATGCGCTGCTCGCCTCCGCCGGCGCCGGTCACGTGGTCTGGCTGGCCTCCGACGACGAGGCGTCGCGGCTGCCCGCCCAGCTGGCGTCCGCGATCGTCACGGCGGGGGAGAGCGGCCGGGAACTGCCCGAGGTGGAGGTGCTGCACGGGTCGTACGACGTGCCGGGAGCTCGGCTGCTCGACCTGGTGGCCGTCATGGACCGGCTGCGCACCGAATGCCCCTGGGACCGGGAACAGACCCACCGGTCGCTGGCCAGGTATCTCCTGGAGGAGACCTACGAGACCCTCGAGGCCATCGACACCGGCGACCAGGCCCACCTGCGCGAGGAGCTCGGCGACCTGCTGCTGCAGGTGGTGTTCCACGCCCGGGTCGCCGCAGAGGCTCCGGACGGCTTCACCGTCGACGACGTGGCCGCCGGGATCGTCGACAAGCTGGTGCACCGGCACCCGCACGTGTTCGCCGGCCTCGACGTCGCCGACCGGGACGAGGTGGAGGCGAACTGGGAGACCCTGAAGGCCGCCGAGAAGGGGCGCGCCTCGGTGCTCGACGGGATCCCGGCCGCGCTGCCGGCCCTTGCCCTGGCCGACAAGGTGCTCGGGCGGGCCGCCAAGGTCGGGGTGACATCGCCCGGCGGGGACAACCTCGGCGACCAGCTGCTCGCCCTGGTGGTGCAGGCCCGGGAAGCCGGGCTGGACCCGGAGCAGGAGCTGCGCGACGCCGTACGACGGCTGGCCGGGGCGGTCCGCGCCGCCGAGCCCGGCTGAGAGGGGCATGGTCGCTCGCCCGCCGTGACCGCCCCCGTCCGGCCCGGTGAGCGAGCGCCGCGGCGAGCGACCGTCCGATTCCCACCCCGTTCGGACGGTCGCCCTGCCGCAACGCGGAACGGGCGCTGTCGCTCGTGTCCCATGCCCACCCGTTCTCGGCCCCCCGACCGTTCATTCGTTACGTGCCGGGTCGACGCTAGGAGCATCGCCCGCCGCTGTGCAGGCCCCGGAGCCTGCCGGTGAGCAACGCTTCGGTTAACCCCCTACGCACCCCTACGTACGTCGTTCGGGCCACACACGGCGTCCATCGCCGTTAGCCTCGGTGCCGATGGACGCCATCGGCCACCCCGACCCCGACTATGTGGTGGGCCGCGACGAGCTGCTCGGCAAGCTCGACATCCTCACCGATCGGTATGCCGGGGTGCTGCTCGTCGGCGAGGCCGGAGCCGGGAAATCTCACCTGGTCCGGGCGTACGGTCAGCGGCTCACCGCCCGCGACCAGCCCGTACGACGGACGGCCGCGCTCGCTGTCCTGCAAGAGCGCGCCCTGGCCGCACTGCGACCGGTCATCGGACCCCGAGGCATGCCCACCGACGACCCCGTCGCGATGGCCTGCGACGAGCTGTGTCGGGTCCTCCCCGGCGGTCTGCTGGTCATCGACGACGTGGACTGCCTCGACGAACTCTCCGCGGCCGCTCTGCACCGGCTGGCCGAGCTGCCCCACCGCCGCGAAGCTCCGAAGCTGCTGCTCACGATGCGCAGCGGACGGGCCCTGCCCGCTCCGCTCGAGCGTCTGCTCACCGACGGCCGCCTGGCCCAGGTTCCGGTGCCGCCGCTGGCCGCCGACGCGGTGGGTGAGCTCGTGGAGGCGCTGCTGGGCGGACCTGTCGACCCGGCGGCGGCGCGTGAGCTCGTGAGGCAGTCGCGTGGCAACCCGTTGTTCGTGCGCGAGCTGGTGCTGGCCGGGCTGGACGAGGACGCGTGGGTACGTCGTACCGGCCACTGGTGCCTGCGCCAGCCGGTCACCGGCCGGGACCGGCTGCAGACCCTGGTCGAGAGCCGGATCGGCACCTTGACCGGCGCCAGCCGTCGGCTCGCTGACACGCTGGCAGTGCTCGGGCCGGTGCCGCCGGTGGTGCTGCTCAGGCTGGGCCTCGTCGACGCGGTCGCCGACCTGGAGGCCGCCGGACTCGTGCACATCGAGCGGGCCGAGATCGGTCTACCTCACCCGTTGTTCGCCGACTGTCTGAAAGCCAGAGTGGCCGCGGCCGAGGTGGCCGAGACGGTGGCCAGCATGCTGGACATCGCCCAGGAGATCGACCTCCCTGGACGGCTCGTCACCCGCATCACCGCGTTGGCACTCGAGCGCAACCACCGGGTGGACGGTCAGCGGCTGGTGGCTGCAGCCCGGATGGCGCTCGGGCTCTACGACCTGCCCCTCGCTCGCGACCTGGCCGATGCCGCCTGCAGCATGATTCCCGACTCCGAGGCAGCCGTGGTCTCCGCGCAGGCGGCCACCATGCTCGGCGACCCCGGCGCGCCGGCCCGCCTCGCCCAGCTCGCGGCCGGCGGCACGCCGGACCAGCGCCGGGCGGCAGTCCTCGCGCTGGGCCGCCTCCAGGTGTCCGGCGAGAGCGGCTCTCGCAAGGCGCTGGAGGGCTTGCCCGCCGAGGGCTCCTCGTCGGTTGCGACGCTGCGCGCCGTCGCGTTGATGCGGGTTGCGAGCTGGCGAGACGCGACGCGCGCGGCCCGATTGGCCGTGGAGCGGGCGGAAGGCCTCGACCCGTGGCTGGAGGCCGCGGGAGTGCTGACCATGCTGCAGGTGTACGGCGACGACGTGGTCGGCGGGCTACGGCTGGCCCGTCGTGGGCTGGCCGCCCTGGACGAGGGTGCGGTGGCGAACCCTCACGTCCGGTTCGCCCTCGCGCACGCGGCTGCAACCGGTGCGGTGCTGGACGGGCGGCCCGATCTCGCCGAGGAGCTGGCCACCTGCGCAGCCGGCGGAGGCGTCGACCAGCCGGCGTTCGCCTCTCACGTCTCGATGCGGCAGGGCGTTGTGCACCTGCTGACCGGCCGAGTCACCTCCGCCGAACGGCACCTGGCTGCGGCGATCCGGCTGCTCGCCGAGGACGACCCCCTGGACAGCGTGTGCTGGACCTACGCCCACCTCGCCCTTGCCCAAGCCATGCGCGGTGACACTGTGGCCGCGACCGAGTCCGTCACGGCCGCGCGTGCGGCGCTTCCCACGGGTCAGGCGACCGGTGCTTGGGTGCTTGCCCGAGCGCAGGCCTGGGTGCACGCCACGCAGGGCGAGGTGCAGGCCGCGTCCGACGTACTGGTGGAGCTGGCCGGGCAGTGGGCCGAGGCGCCGGCAGCGCAGGCGCTGGCCGCGGTCGACTTGGCCCGGTGCGGCAACGTGGAGGGCGCTGCGTCCCTGCTGCGCGGCGCGGGCAAGGCGACCGGCAGCCGCGTGCTGGGTGCCGCGGAGCGAGCCGTCCTGGCCACGGCTGCGGGCGTGGAGGACGAGGTTCTGGGCGGAGCCGCCGAGCTGCAGCGCTACGGACTGAACCTGTGGGCCGCCGACCTGCTCGCACTGGCCGCACGTGCAGCGGGCGCCGGCCATGCCGGCCGGCTGCGGTCCGCGGCGTTCGCGGCCAGCCTCGCGTGCGGGGACTCGTGCACGCCTGCGCTGGCAGGTCTGGACGTCCGGCTCACCGGCACGCAGCGTCGGGTCGCCGAGCTGGCCGCGAAGGGACTGTCCAACCGGCAGATCGGCGAGGCACTGGGCATGTCGCCGCGGACCGCGGCCACCCATCTGTACCGGGCCTACAAGGTGCTCGGCGTCAACGAGCGTCACCAGATCGGCTCGGTGCTGGGCAGGCCGGGCGACTGAGTCCTGCGTCTCGAGCACCGCCGAAACCCGCCACCCAGGCGAGCCCTCCAAGGAGACGCCAGGGTCCGCGGTTAGGCTGGCCCGTGAGCCAGCCGGGGCACCGGCCCGGCCGCAAGAAACCAGCAGCCATCGACAAGGAGCAACCCGTGGCGTCCATCGAGGCCGTCGGCGCACGCGAGATCCTGGACTCGCGCGGCAACCCCACCATCGAGGTCGAAGTGGCCCTCGACGACGGCACGATCGGCCGGGCGGCGGTCCCCTCCGGCGCGTCGACCGGCGCGTTCGAGGCCGTCGAGCTGAGGGACGGCGGGGACCGCTACGGCGGCAAGGGCGTGCAGAACGCTGTGAACAGCGTGCTCGACGTGATCGGCCCGGAGCTGGTCGGCTTCGAGGCCTCCGAGCAGCGGCTCGTCGACCAGCGGTTGCAGGACCTCGACGGCACCGCGAACAAGGAGCGGCTCGGGGCGAACGCGATCCTCGGCGTGTCCCTGGCGGTGGCCAAGGCGGCCGCAGAGTCCGCGGACCTTCCACTGTTCCGGTACGTCGGAGGGCCCAACGCCTACCTGCTGCCCGTGCCGATGATGAACATCCTCAACGGCGGCGCGCACGCCGACACCGCGGTGGACGTGCAGGAGTTCATGATCGCGCCGGTCGGCGCGGCCACGTTCGCCGAGGCGCTGCAGCACGGCGCCGAGGTGTACCACGCGCTCAAGGCGGTGCTGAAGGAGAAGGGGCTGTCCACCGGACTCGGCGACGAGGGCGGCTTCGCTCCCGACCTGACCTCCAACCGCGAGGCGCTGGACCTGATCGGCGAGGCGGTCGGCAAGGCCGGGCTGCGGCTCGGCGAGGACATCGTGCTCGCCCTCGACGTCGCCGCCACCGAGCTGTACGGCGAGGGGGGCTACCGGTTCGAGGGGCAGACCAAGACCGCCGAGGAGATGCAGGCCTACTACGCCGACCTGGTCTCGTCGTACCCGATCGTCTCCCTCGAGGACCCGCTCGCCGAGGAGGACTGGGCAGGCTGGGCCGGCCTCACCGGGGCGCTTGGCGACCAGGTGCAGGTGGTGGGCGACGACCTGTTCGTCACCAACGTGGAGCGGCTCGGTCGGGGCATCGCCGAACGCTCGGCCAACGCGCTGCTGGTGAAGGTCAACCAGATCGGCTCGCTCACCGAGACCCTGGACTCCGTCGACCTCGCGCACCGCAACGGGTTCCGCTGCATGATGAGCCACCGCTCCGGTGAGACCGAGGACACCACCATCGCCGACCTGGCGGTGGCCACCAACTGCGGACAGATCAAGACGGGTGCGCCCGCCCGCTCCGAGCGGGTCGCGAAGTACAACCAGCTGCTGCGGATCGAGGAGGAGCTCGACGACGCCGCTCGTTACGCTGGCCTCGGCGCGTTCCCGCGGTACCGGCGGGAGGCCTGAGGCCCGATGGCCAGCCCGAGTGGCCGCGCGGGCACCCGTCCCAGCAGCCGTTCCAGCGTCCGGGCCGCCGCCCGCCCGGTCGGCCGCCTGTCTCCGGCATCGCCGCGGCCGTCCCGGTTCACCGGACGTGCCGCTGTGCTGGTGCTGGTCGTCGCGGTGCTGGTGGTCTCCTACGGCTCGAGCATGCGCGCCTACCTGCGTCAGCAGCACCACCTGGCGGCGCTGCACACCAACATCCACCACGCCAAGGCGCGGATCGCGGCCATGCAGCGGGAGAAGGAACGGTGGTCCGACCCGCACTACGTGGAGGCGCGTGCCCGGGCCCGGTTCGGCTGGGTGATGCCCGGCGAGGTCGGCTTCCAGGTGATCGGCAGGAACGGGAAGCTGCTCGACCACTCGGACAACCTCGGCGACGTCGCGCCGACGCACGCCGCGCAGCAGGCCGCCTGGTGGCAGCAGGCCTGGGGGAGCGTGGTCGCCGCCGGTGACCCGCCGGCCAAGAAGCCGGCCACGGAACGGCCCGCCCCGAAGCTGAAGATCAGGCCGCATCGTTGATCCCCCCGGCCGACGAGGCGGTGATCGGTGCGCAGCTGGGCCGGCCGCCGCGTGGGATGCACGAGGTGGCGCACCGCTGCCCGTGCGGCAACCCGGACGTGGTGGCCACCCTTCCCCGGCTGGAGGACGGCACCCCTTTCCCGACCACGTTCTACCTGACCTGCCCGCGAGCGGCGTCGCTGATCGGCACCCTCGAGGCGTCCGGCCTGATGCGCGAGATGACCGACCGGTTGGCGGCGGACCGGGAGCTGGCCGCGGCCTACCAGCGGGCGCACGAGTCCTACCTCGGGTTCCGCGAGTCGCTGGCCCACGTGCCGGAGATCGCGGGCGTCTCGGCCGGCGGCATGCCGACCCGGGTCAAGTGCCTGCACGTGCTGGCGGCGCAGGCCCTCGCCCAGGGCACGGGGGTCAACCCGCTCGGCGACGAGGTGCTCGACCGGCTCGGCGCGTTCTGGGCGGACGGCCCGTGCGTCGTACCCCCGGAGGAGGAGCGGTGACCCGCGCCGCCGGCATCGACTGCGGCACCAACACCATCCGGCTGCTGGTCGCCGACCTGGACCCGGTGACCGGCGCGGAGGAGGAGCTGGTGCGGGAGATGCGTGTCGTCCGGCTCGGCCAGGACGTGGACCGCACCGGCCTGCTGGCCGACGAGGCGCTGGAGCGGGTGTTCGCCGCGGTCGAGGAGTACGCCCGGATCATCGACCGGCACGAGGCCGAGGCAGTCCGGTTCTGCGCCACCTCCGCCGCCCGGGACGCCGAGAACGCCGCCGCGTTCCTGGGCGGGGTACGGGAGCGGCTCGGCGTGGAGGCTGAGGTGGTCACCGGGGACCAGGAGGCGGCGCTGACGTACGACGGGGCGACCCGGTCGCTCGGGCCGGAGGTCGCCGCCCCGCTCCTCGTCGTGGACATCGGCGGCGGCTCGACCGAGCTGATTCTCGGCAACGGGCACGGCCAGGTGCTGGCCGCGCAGTCGCTGGACATCGGCTCGGTGCGGATGACCGAGCGGCGGATGCCCTCGGACCCGCCGACCCCGGCGGAGGTGGCCGCAGCAACGGCCGACGTGGACGCCGCCCTGGACGGCTGCACCGTGCCGCTGGACCGGGCCGCGACCGTGGTCGGCGTCGCGGGCACGGTCACCACGGTGGCGGCCATGGTGCTCGACCTGCCCGGCTACCAGCGTGAGCGCGTGCACCACGCCGTGCTGCCGATCGAGGACATCGATCGCGGCACCGCCGACCTGCTGACGATGACCGTCGCGCAGCGGCGTGCACTGCCGTTCATGCACCCCGGCCGCGCCGACGTGATCGGCGGGGGAGCGCTGATCCTGGACCGGCTGCTGCGCCGGACCGGGGCCAGGTCGCTGCTGGTCTCCGAGACCGACATCCTGGACGGTATCGCCTGGTCGGTCGCCTGATGTCCGATCTCCTCCCGCACCCGGTCACCGGGCAGGCGTTCGCCTCGCCGGTGCCGCCGGGCACCGGCTGGCCCGACGACCCGGCGCCCGCCGGCACGCCGGTGGCCGAGACCGCCGGCGACGTGGCCCGGCTCGCAGCGGCGGCGGACCTGGCGGCCCTGGACGCCGCGGTGTCGGTGTGCCGGGCCTGCCCGCGGCTGGTGACGTGGCGCGAGGACGTCGCGGCGGCCAAGCGGGCGTCGTTCGCGGACCAGCCGTACTGGGGCCGGCCGGTGGCCGGCTGGGGGGATCCCGAGCCCGGCGTGCTCATCGTCGGGCTGGCGCCGGCGGCCAACGGCGGCAACCGGACCGGCCGGATCTTCACCGGCGACCGGTCCGGCGACTGGCTCTTCGCGGCGCTGCACCGGGCCGGGCTGGCCAGCCGGCCGCACTCGGAGCACGCCGGCGACGGGCAGCGGCTGCTCGGCACCCGGATGGTGGCCACCGTGCGCTGCGCACCACCGGACAACAGGCCCACGGTGACCGAGCGGGACACCTGTGCGCCGTGGCTGGTCCGCGAGGTGGCGCTGGTGGCGCCGTGGGTGAGGGTGGTGGTCTGCCTCGGGCTCTACGGCTGGGACGCCGCGCTGCGCACGTTCCGTGCCTTGGGGTACGACGTGCCGCGGCCCAAGCCGCGGTTCGGCCACGGTTCGGAGGCGGTCGTCGTCTCGCCGGAAGGGGGGCAGGTGACCGTGCTGGGCAGCTACCACCCCTCGCAGCAGAACACGTTCACCGGCAAGCTCACCGAGCCGATGCTGGACGCGGTGCTGAGACGGGCGGCCGCGCTCGGCGGAGTCCTGGAAGGATGACCTCCGTGACCTTGCAGGCCATCACCGTTCTCGGCCACGACCGGCCCGGGATCATCGCGCAGACCACCGGCATCCTCGCCGAGCTCGGGCTCAACCTCGAGGACTCCTCGATGACCCTGCTGCGCGGCCACTTCGCGATGACCCTGATCTGTGCCGGCGCGGTGCCGTCGGCCGAGATCGAACGGGCGCTCGCGCCGCTGGCCGAGGGCAGCTCGCTGACCGTGACCGTGCGCGAGGTGCCGGAGGAGCCGGAGCACGCGTCGGTCGCCGCGTCGTACGTGCTGACCGTGCACGGAGGGGACCGGCCCGGCATCGTGTCCGCGATCGCCGCGGATGTGGCGGCCGTGGGCGGCAACATCACCGACCTGACCACCCGGCTGGCCGGGGACCTGTACCTGCTGGTGGCCGAGGTCGACCTGCCCGCCGGTGTGGACGCCACCGCGCTGGAGGCGTCGCTGACCCGGGTGGCCGCCGGTCTGGGCGTGGACGTCGGCCTGCGGCCGGTGGAGAGCGACGAGCTGTGAGCCCTGGCCTCGTCGACGACGCGGTGGGCCGATGGACGGAGGGCGCGCTGCGGACCGAGGGCAGCGTGCTGCCCGTCGTACGCGCTCCCGACCCGGTGCTGTCCCGGCCCACCGCTCAGATCGACCCGTGCGCAGCCGAGGTGGTCCGGCTGGCGGCCGACCTGGTCGCGACCATGCGGGTCTCACCGGGGTGCGTGGGGCTGGCCGCGCCGCAGGTCGGCGTGCCCTGGCAGGTGTTCTGCGTGGACGTGTCGACGCACTCGAAGACCCGCACCCACCACGGCACGTTCGTGCTCTGCAACGCCGTCGTCGAGGAGGCTTCCCGCAATGAGCGCGCCCGGGAGGGCTGCATGAGCGTGCCCGACCTCACCGGGGACGTGAAGCGGCCCACCCGGATCACCGTGTCCGGCCTGCTCCCCGGGTCCGGGGAGCCGGTGACGGTCACCACCGACGCGTTCGAGGCCAGGGCCTTGCAGCACGAGATCGACCACTGCGCGGGACTGCTGTTCCTGGACCGGGTGGCGGGTGCGCACGCCGTACACCCGCGCAAGACCTATCTTTGAGCCCGGGTCCGCCCGTGCACGCGGGCGGACCGCCGCCCCCGTATCCCAACGGCAGAGGAAGAGGTCTTAAACACCTTTCAGTGTGGGTTCGAGTCCCACCGGGGGCACCATCGGACGCGGACACGGAGGGAGCCCCAGGATGACTGCTTCACGAGGTGCCGTCCTCCGGGTCGCGGCGATCATGCTGTGCCTGGCCACCCCGCTTCCCGCGCAAGCCGCCCCGGCCGCTGCCGCCCGGGCCGGGGCTCCGCCGGTCGTTACCAGCGGGGACTGCCCCGGTGAGGTGCGGCTGGTCAGGCGGGCGCTGGAGCACTCGACGCTGCGCGTCGACGTGGACGGAGACGGCCGGCTGGACAGGGTGGCCGTGCGCACCCACCACGCGGCGGGTCGGCGCTGCCGGGTGCTCGTCGGCGTGCACGTGCGCGGCGGTGCGACGTACTCCACGCACCTGGATCCCTCGGCGGTGCCGCGGCCGGGCTTCCGGGCCCGGATCGTCGCGCTCCCCGATCTGGGCAACGACCCGGGCGCCGACATCGTCGTGGACACTCGGTTCCTCGCCGACGCCACGCTCGCCCAGCTGGTGACGCTCGCCGGTGGCCGGCTGCAGCGGGTGGCGGTGCCGGGACGGCGTGACGGGAACTTCATCGTCGACGGCGGGGGTACGACGCACCCGAAGGCGACCGACTGCACTCGTCGGGGCGCGCTGGTCCTCTCCCGGGCCGACGAGCTCACCGTGTCCCGGTTCCACGTGACCAGACGGACCTACCCCGTGCGCGGTGAGACGCTGCGCTTCCTGAAGCCGCGAGTGCGTCGGGCGATCGTGCTCGCCCGCCAGGTCTCTCGCAGGTTCCCGGAGTTCGTGCTGCCGAACTTCGGGGCCTGCACCGACCGGGTCCGCCGCTGACCGCTGGCGCGACGGTCAGTGATGGCAGCGGCGCGGAGATCACCATGGCGTCGTCCTCGGGGTGGAACGACGGCTGCTCGGTCCAGCCGCCCGGCTGCACCAGGACCCACCCGACGCAGGCCACGGCCAGACCGAGGGTCGCCACGAGGGCTGTGGAGCGCCTGGCCGGGCCGGGCGCCGGTGTGCCACGCACGATCTGCCAGGCCGGCACGGTGCGGGCCAGCACGTGCAGGCCGGTGGCCACCGCCCAGACGATGAAGGCGCCCTGGTGGAAGGTGAGCACGTCCACCCGCTGGCCAAGCACGGTGAACAGCGTCTGCCGGCTTGCAGTGGCGCCGACGAGGACCAGGGCCACGCCGGTGCCGAGCAGGCCGAGCGTGCTCAGCACCACGAGCGGACCGAGCACGCGCAGCACCGTCGGCGGCGGGCCCGCGGACCGGTAGGCCGGGTGGCCGGTGTAGTACCGCAGGATCCGCCAGCCGGTGGTCGCCGTCTTCAGCAGCGCCGGTGGGATCAGCAGCACGCCGAGGGCGAGGTGCCAGCTGATCAGCCCCGAGACGTCGAGGAGGGTGACCAGCTCGGCGAGGAACACCACGAGTAGGAACAGCCCGGTCCAGGCGGTCAGCTGCGCGTTGCCGGCCGGCCCGCCGGTGCCGGGCAGCACCGGGTCACTGCGGTGCTCCTGACCGAGTGCGGTGGCCACCGTCTCGGTGACCACCCGCTCCCACGCCTCTCGGTTGCGCACCAGCCCAGCAAAGCACCGAACACGGAGAAACCGCCGCGTCACACCGGCCGGAGGCGGGAGACACGACGGTTTCTCAGGATCTGCTAGGAGAACCCTCAGCCGAGGGACGCGATCACGTGCGGCGCGAGGCCGGTGTGCTGCTGCATGTACTCCTTGCGCTCCGCCTTGAGGTTGCGCACCAGGTCGGCGTACTCCTCGCCGCGACCGAGACGCTCGTAGAGCTTGCGCGGCTGGAGCAGCTCGGGGTCGTCGAAGTCCGGAACCTCAGAGGCGACGAGGTAGCCGAAGTCCGGGTCCTCCTCCCAGCGGATGTTGCCCTCGGCGATCGCCTTCACGATCGCGGAGGTGTGCGGGATGGTGACCTTCTTCGAGTCCGGGTTGTCCTCGCCGCCACCGACCCGGCCGGTGTTGAGCACGTAGACGCCGAAGTCGTAGTCCATCGACTCGATCATCTCGCCGAGCCGGTTGCCCTGCTCGTAGTCGTGGCCCATGAAGAACGGGTTGGTGCCGGGAACGCGCATGAAGCGGCCCTCCTCGGCCTTGCCCCCGGCCGACGTACCGGTCGTCTCGCCGAGCATGTAGTAGGCGATGGCCTGCTCCTTGCTCTTCATCCGCATCACCGCGGGGACGATCGTCTGGGTGCGCCCGAGGATGAGGAGGAAGCTGGCCTTGCCGAGCTTGCGCGGGTCGAAGTGCGGGATGTCGGCGAGCGGGAACGTGCCGCGGCCGTTCGCGGTGTGCGTTGCGTCGAAGAAGTCGACCTTGCCCTGGGCATCCACCGCGACGTTCTCCAACCATCCGGCCGGGGTGGTCAGCGCGCCGTGGATCGTGGGCTCGTCCTTGGGGTCGAGGCCGATGGTTTTGGCGAAGCAGCCGTTCTCCGTGGCGAAGACGTCTCCGCCGGAGACCAGGGCGACGATGTCGTCCTGCACTGGCAGCGAGTCGTTCTGCCGGGTGAAGGTGGTG
>DASSKA010000029.1:0-21260 GCA_035690905.1 Nocardioidaceae bacterium
CTCATTGACCGAGAAGCTCTCGGTCATCTGGTTGAACACCCGGAACTCCCCGGCCGCGGCCGGGTTCTCGGTGGCCAGCCGGATGCACTCGCAGGTATCCCGGATATCGATCATGCCGCGGGTCTGGTTGCCGTCCCCGTACACCGTCAACGGCTCCCCCAGCACCGCCTGGATCACGAAGCGGTTCAGCACCGTGCCGAACACGGCGTCGTAGTCGAACCGGGTCGCCAGGCGCGGGTCTCGCTCGGTCTCCGGGGTCGCCTGGCCGTAGACGATGCCCTGGTTCAGATCGGTCGCCCGCAGGCCCCAGACCCGGCAGGCGAACTCGATGTTGTGCGAGTCGTGGACCTTCGAGAGATGGTAGAACGAACCCGGCTTCTTCGGGTAGAGCATCCGGTCGCTGCGCCCGTTGTGCTCGACGGTCAGCCAGCCTTCCTCGATGGTGATGTTCGGGGTGCCGTACTCCCCCATCGTGCCCAGCTTGACCAGGTGGATGTCGCGGTTGGACTCGCCGATCGCGAACAGCAGGTTGAGTGTGCCGAGCACGTTGTTGGACTGGGTGTAGACCGCGTGCTTGCGGTCGATCATGGAGTACGGCGCGGAGCGCTGCTCGGCGAAGTGCACGACCGCGTCCGGGCGGAACGACTCGAGCACCCCGCAGGTGAAGTCCGCGTCGGTGAGGTCACCGGGAAACGTCTCGATGCGACGGCCGGACAGCTCCTCCCAGGTGTCGGTACGGGCCTTCAGCGACTGAACCGGGACCAGGCTCCCGACCCCCATCTCGTGGTCGTACTGACGGCGCACGAAGTTGTCGACGATCCCGACGTCGTGGCCGCAGTCAGACAGATGGAGCGCGGTAGGCCAGCCGAGGTAGCCGTCACCACCCAGGACGAGTATGCGCACGTCATGATCTCCCTTCGACCGTTGAGGACAACAACGGCTTCCGGTGCGGCGTTACCCCGTCGCTGCGCGCGCAAACTTCACGCCGGGCCGGAGTCAGGGGTGGCGCGGTCGCCTCAGCACGACCACCGACCGGTCCGTGACGGTGAACTCGGCACCCGGGAGCAGGGTCGCCGACTCTTCGCCTGCGGCCAGCCCGACCTGGTCGTCGCCGGTGTCCACCACGACCTGCCAACCGTCGCCATACACCTCGTCGGGGATGGTGAACTCCAACGGCTCGTAGTGGGCGTTGAAGGCGACCAGGAAGGAGTCGTCGGCGACCGGCTCACCGCGCCGGTCGGGCTCGGGGATCGCGTCGCCGTTGAGGAACACCATCAGCGACTTGGCGAAGTCATGTCGCCAGTCGGCGTCGCGCATGTTCTGCCCCTCGGGCGTGAACCAGGCGATGTCGGCGACGTCGTCGCCGGGGCCCTGCGCGCCGACGAAGAACCGCCGCCGTCGCAGCACTGGGTGCTCGGTGCGCAGCGCGACGAGCCGCTGGGTGAACGTGAGCAGCTCTTGCTGCCAGTCCTCGAGGTCCCAGTGCATCCAGGTCAGCTCGCTGTCCTGGCAGTAGCCGTTGTTGTTGCCCTGCTGGGTGCGACCGAGCTCGTCTCCGTGCCCGATCATCGGCACGCCCTGGGAGATCAGCAGGGTGACCAGGAAGTTCCGCTCCTGGCGGGCCCGCAGGGCGAGCACGGACTTGTCGTCGGTGTTCCCCTCGACGCCGCAGTTCCAGGACCGGTTGTGGCTCTCACCGTCGTTGCCGTCCTCGCCGTTGGCCTGGTTGTGCTTCTCGTTGTAGGAGACCAGGTCGCGCAGCGTGAAGCCGTCGTGGGCGGTGACGAAGTTGATCGACGCGAACGGCCTGCGCCCGGACGCCTCGTAGAGGTCGGAGGAGCCCGCGATCCGCGAGGCGAACTCGCCGAGGGTGGCCGGCTCGCCGCGCCAGAAGTCACGGACCGTGTCGCGGTACTTGCCGTTCCACTCCGTCCACTGCGGCGGGAAGTTCCCGACCTGGTAGCCGCCGGCGCCGACGTCCCACGGCTCGGCGATCAGCTTGACCTGGCTGATCACCGGGTCCTGCTGGACCAGGTCGAAGAACGCCGAGAGCCGGTCGACCTCGTGGAACTGCCGGGCCAGGCTCGAGGCGAGGTCGAACCGGAACCCGTCGACGTGCATCTCCAGCACCCAGTAGCGCAGCGAGTCCATGATCAGCTGCAGCACGTGCGGGTGCCGCATCAGCAGCGTGTTCCCGGTCCCGGTGGTGTCGTAGTAGTGCTCCGGGTCGTCGTCGACGAGCCGGTAGTAGGCGGTGTTGTCGATGCCACGGAAGCACAGCGTCGGGCCGAGGTGGTTGCCCTCGGCGGTGTGGTTGTAGACCACGTCCAGGATGACCTCGATGTCCGCCTCGTGCAGGGCGCGCACCATGGCCTTGAACTCCTGGACCTGCTGGCCGCGCTCCCCGGCCGCCGAGTAGGCGTTGTGCGGGGCGAGGAAGCCGATGGTGTTGTAGCCCCAGTAGTTGGACAGGCCGCGGTCGGTCAAGCTGGTGTCCTGGACGAACTGGTGCACCGGCATCAGCTCCAGCGCGGTCACCCCGAGCCCGGTCAGGTGCTCGATGACGGCCGGGTGCGCGATGGCGGCGTAGGTGCCGCGGATCTCCTCCGGCACCGCCGGGTGCAGCTTGGTCAGCCCCTTGACGTGCGCCTCGTAGATCACCGAGTCGTGGTACTCGTGCTCCGGGTGCCTGTCGTTGCCCCAGTCGAAGAACGGGTTGATGACCACCGACAGCATGGTGTGCCCGAGGCTGTCGTCGTCGTTGCGCTCCGCAGGATCCGCGAACCGGTAGGAGAACAGCGACTCATCCCCGTCGACCTGCCCCTCGACGGCCTTCGCGTAGGGGTCGAGCAGCAGCTTGGCCGGGTTGCAGCGGACCCCGTTCGCGGGGTCGTAGGGCCCGTGCACCCGGTAGCCGTACCGCTGACCCGGCTGCACGCCCGGAAGGTACGCGTGGTGGACGTAGCCGTCGCTCTCCGCGAGGTCGACCCGGGTCTCCTGGCCATCGTCGTCGACGAGGCAGAGCTGCACGCGTTCCGCGGCCTCGGAGAACAGCGCGAAGTTGACTCCCGCGCCGTCGTAGGTGGCGCCCAAGGGGTACGCCCGCCCCGGCCAGATCTGCATGTGATGCCCTTCCAAGCCCCGGTGGGCTGGCTTGACCGACGTGGAAAGGTAACAGTATGGCAATCACCACGACCGACCCCCGCAGCGGCGAGGTCCTCAAGACCTTCGACGAGCTGACCGAAGCGCAGATCGAGGAGAAGCTGGCGCGAGCGGCCGCGGCGGCCGATGACTACCGGCGTACGACGCACGAGCAGCGCGCCCGCTGGCTGCGCAGCGCGGCGGAGGTGCTGGACCGGCGCGCCGATGAGGTCGCGTCGATGATGACCCTGGAGATGGGCAAGACCAAGAAGGCGTCGGCCGCCGAGGTGACCAAGTGCGCGGCGGTGCTGCGCTACTACGCCGACAACGCGGCGGGCTTCCTCGCCGACGAGCCGGTGGACCCGGCTTCGGTGAACGCGAGCCGGGCCTATGCGCGGTACCAGCCGCTCGGCGTGGTGCTGGCGATCATGCCCTGGAACTTCCCGCTGTGGCAGGCGATGCGCTTCGCCGCGCCGGCGCTGGCCGCGGGGAACGTCGGGCTGCTCAAGCACGCCAGCAACGTGCCACAGACCGCGCTGTTCATGGAGGAGCTGTTCCGCGAGGCGGGCTTCCCCGGGGACGTGTTCCAGACCCTGCTGATCGGCAGCAGCAAGGTCGATGCGGTGATCCGGGACGACCGGGTGGCCGCGGCCACCCTGACCGGCAGCGAGGGCGCCGGTGTGGCGGTGGGCCGCACCGCCGGTGAGTCGCTGAAGAAGGTGGTGCTCGAGCTGGGCGGTTCCGACCCGTTCGTGGTGATGCCGTCCGCGGACCTGGCCAAGGCCGCCAAGGTGGCGACCACCTCCCGGTGCCAGAACAACGGCCAGAGCTGTATCTCGGCGAAGCGGTTCATCGTGCACACCGACGTGTACGACGAGTTCCTCGAGCTGTTCACCAAGGAGATGTCCGCGCTCGAGGTCGGTGACCCGATGGAGGACGGCACCGACGTCGGCCCGCTCGCCACCGAGCAGGGCCGCGACGACGTGGAGGCCCAGGTCAAGGACGCGGTGGCGAAGGGCGCGACCGTGGTGCTCGGCGGGGAACGGCCGGACCAGGCCGGCTGGTGGTACCCGCCCACCCTGGTCACCGGGGTGACCGAGGAGATGGAGATGTACACCGAGGAGGTGTTCGGGCCGGTGGCGCAGGTGTACCGCGTCGCGGACATCGACGAGGCGGTCCGGCTGGCCAACACCACCCGGTTCGGGCTCGGCTCCAACGCCTGGACCAACGACCCCGAGGAGCGCGAGATCTTCGTCCGCGACCTCGCGGCCGGTCAGACGTTCATCAACGGGATGACCACCTCGTTCCCGGCGCTGCCGTTCGGCGGGGTGAAGGCCTCCGGCCACGGCCGCGAGCTGGCGGCGCACGGGATCCGCGAGTTCACCAACATCAAGACCGTCTGGATCGGCGGCTGACCGTCGATTCTGCTCCGTCAGCCGGCGACGCGCGAGCCCAGGAGCCGCCGGCCGGTGGCGGCAATCCACCCGAACAGGGTCAGCACGAACACGTAGAAGGCCACCTCGCCGGGCAGCAGTCCGCCGCCGAACGTGAACAGGATGAACTGCCACGGCCCCAGCAGCGCAGTGGTCGTGCCCCAGGCGCGCCAGCCCGGTGTCCGGCGCAGAGCCAGGCCTGCGAAGAGCAGACCCAAGGTGGACGAGAGGACGATGGCGAAGAAGGACAGGGCATGCACGGTGCCGTGCCACGTCGCCGGCCCGGGCACCCTGTCGGTCGTGAAGGCGCTGGTGACCATCGCGACCCCGGTGACGGTCAGCAACACCCGGCCCACGAGTCCGGTCCACCGGCGCAGGAGGGTGGCGAGCCCGCCGACGAAAAGCAGGACCAGGACGCCGGTCACCGCGAAGTTCAAGGTCTGCACGATGCCGAACTGCCCACGTGCGGTGTAGCTCGGGTAGGGAATCTTGTTGTCGCCGAGGAACGACCAGCCGGCGTGCGTCAGGAAGCCGTACTCGGCCACGGTCAGTACCGCGACCACCCCTACCCACAGCGGCCCGGCAACCATCCCGCACCAGCCGCCCAACCGGACCCGCGTGCTCACTCCCGTCATGCCTGTGGTGGCCGTGGCCAGCCCCTGCGTCTGCATGGAAGTCCCCTCTCTCGCCCGGCGCCTCCGGGCCCGTCGACGACGGTAGGCAGTGGCGAACCCTCGGACGTCGTCCCACGGGTGGCACGAGGGAGTCGCCCGGGACGAACCGATCTCCTCCTCGAGAACGAGGACGAAATGGCGCGGTCCCGCTAGCGTTCTCGGGTGCGCATCACACCGCCATGGGCGGCCAGCGGATGGCCGGTGCGGGTCCGTGACCTCGCGCTGATCGGGGTCTGTGCCTACCTGACGGTGACGGGCCTGGAGCACCCCGCGACGAGCCCGGGTCCGGACTGGCTGCTGGCGACCTGCATCGGGATCGGCTGCGTGCTGCTGTGGTGGCGAAGGCGCAGCCCGTTCCTCTGCCTGGTCATCACGGTTTCGCTGCTCTCGGCGTACTTCGCCGTCTTCGGAGCCCCCGAGAGCGGCGGCATGCTGGTGATGCTCATCGCGCTGCTGTACGCCGTGGCCCGCTGGGAGCCGGACCGCCGCCGCGCCCCGTGGGTGCTCGCGATCATGGCCGTGTTCCTGGTGCTGCACGAGTGGCGTGACCCGGCCAACACCAGCTGGCACCAGCTGATGCTGGCGCTGCCGTACGACGCCTTGGCACTGTGCGCGTGGCTGCTCGGTGCTTTCGTGAGGAACCTTTCGGAGCAGCGCGCGTCTGCCGCAGCCCGGATCGCCGCCGAGGAGCGCACGAGGATCGCCCGAGAGCTGCACGACATCGTCGCCCACGGCATCGGCGTGATGGTCCTGCAAGCCGAAGGAGCCGCGGAGGTCGTCGGACACGATCCCGAGCGCGCCCGACGGGCGATGGAGCGGGTCGCGGACAGCGGCCGCGCATCGCTGGTGGAGCTGCGCCGGGCACTCGGCGCGCTGCGTGACCCGGCCGGCGCGGCTACGGCCCCGCAGCCGGGACTCGCCATGCTCGAGGAGCTGTTGGCCACCGTGCGGTCCACCGGCTTGTGCGTGGAGCTGGAGACCAGCGGCGACCTGCCGGGGTTGTCCGCAGGCGTGGACCTGGCCGCCTACCGCGTGATCCAGGAGGCGTTGACCAACACGCTGCGGCACGCCGAGGCCACCCGCGCGCACGTCCGGCTGCACCACGGTGACGACCGCGTGGAGCTCGAGGTGCGCGACGACGGCCGCGGCGTGGGAGGACGAGATCCCCGCGCACACGACGGGCGTGGCTTGCTGGGCATGCGCGAGCGGGTCGGGCTGCTCGGCGGCTCCCTGGAGGCCGGCCCGGCCCTGGGCGGCGGTTTCCAGGTCACCGCCGTGCTGCCGACGGGAGGCGGCGCGTGAGCACCCGGGCCAGCTGCAAGGTCCGGGTCGTGGTGGCCGACGACCAGGACCTGGTGCGCGACGGGCTGACCATGATCCTGGATGCCCAGCCGGACATGGAGGTGGTGGGGACCGCGCGCGACGGGGTGGAGGCCGTGGACCTGGTCCGGCGCCTCGTACCAGACGTGGTGCTGATGGACATCCGCATGCCAAGGCTCGACGGCGTCGAGGCCACCCGTCGGCTGGTGTCCGCGGGCAGCCCGAGCCGCGTCCTGGTGCTCACCACCTACGACCTCGATGAGTACGTCACCGAGGCGCTGCGTGTGGGTGCCAGCGGGTTCCTGCTCAAGGACGCTCCCCGGCACAAGCTGCTCGCCGCTGTCCGGGCCGCCATGGACGGCGACACCGTGCTCGCGCCGTCGGTGACCCGCCGGGTTCTCGAGGCGTACGTGAGCCGGCGACCGGGTGCTCCGGACCGGCGGCTGGCCCGGCTCACCGCACGGGAGACCGAGGTGCTGCGGCTGGTGGCCGAGGGCCTGTCGAACGCCGAGATCGCCGAGCGGCTGGTGCTCAGCGTCACCACCGTCAAGTCACACGTCGCCCGGCTGCTGGCCAAGCTGGAGCTGCGCGACCGGGTGCAGGCGGTGGTGCTGGCCTACGAGTCCGGCCTCGCGGGTTCCGTTCAGCGGTAGCGGCGGGCCTGGTTCACCTTCTCCGACGGCCCCGGCTGCCACGGGGCGATCCACGGGCCGGTTCCCTCCGAGCCGTCGACGACGCCGGCCTCCAGCCAGGTGAGGTCCCCGTCGAGCACGCGGCCGGCCAGCCGCTGGTCGGCCGCATCGGTGTTGTCCCACAGCCCGTCGAAGAGCCGGTCCGCGCGCAGCCGTGCCTGGGCGCAGAATACGTCGGCGAGCTCGACGGCGGACTCGGCCTGCTCAGGCCGCTCGACGCGGAGCATCTCGGCGCGCGCACAGCTGGCCGCCATCGCGAACAGCTCAGCGCCGATGTCGACGATCCGGCCGAGGAACACCTGCTGCCGCTCCAGCCCCGCCTGCCAGCGGCTCATCCCGTAGAACGTCTGGCGGGCCAGCTTCCGCGAGGCGCGCTCGACGTACCGAAGGTGCTTGGCGAGCCGGCCGAGCTCGGCGTACGACGTGGGGAGGTTCCCCTTGCCGGTGACCAGCTGCGGCAGCCACCTGGCGTAGAAGCCGCTCGCGGCGACCGCGGCCCGCGCCTTCGCGGACCGGTCCGCGCCCGCCACCGCGAGGTCCCCGGCCGCCTTGAGGTGCTCGTCGACTGCCTCGCGGGCGATCAGCAGCCGCATGATCTCCGTCGAGCCCTCGAAGATCCGGTTGATGCGCATGTCCCGCAGCACCTGCTCGGCGGGCACCGCGCGCTCGCCCCGGGCCGCCAGGGAGTCGGCCGTCTCGTAGCCACGGCCGCCGCGCACCTGGACCAGTTCGTCGGCCACCCGCCACGCCATCTCGCTCGACCACAGCTTGGCCAGCGCCGCCTCGATGCGGATGTCCTTGGTGCCGGCGTCGGCGAGCCGGGCGGACAGCTCGAAGACGGCCTCCATCGCGAACGTGGTGGCCGCCATGAAGGAGATCTTCTCCGCGACCGCGGCGTGATCACCGACCCGGCGCCCCCACTGCACGCGCTCCGCGGCCCAGCCGCGGGCGATGCTCAGGCACCACTTCCCGGCGCCGGCGCACATCGCCGGGATGGACAGTCGCCCCGTGTTGAGGGTGGTCAGCGCGATCTTCAGGCCCTCGCCCTCGCGGCCGAGGCGGTTCTGCGCGGGCACCTTGACCTGGTGGAGGCGGGTGACGCCGTTCTCGATGCCCTTCAGGCCCATGAACGTGTTGCGGTTCTCCACGGTGATGCCGGGCGAGTCCGCCTCCACGACGAACGCGGTGATCCCGCCGCGCCCGTTCTCGTGGGCGGGCACCTTGGCCATCACCACCAGCAGCTCCGCGATCACCCCGTTGGTGGTCCACAGCTTGACGCCGTCGAGGAGGTAGCCGTCCTCGGTCGGTGTCGCCGTGGCACCGAGCCGCGCCGGGTCGGAACCGACATCGGGCTCGGTGAGCAGGAACGCCGAGACCGCGCCCTCCGCGCAGCGCGGCAGGAACGCCCGCTTCTGCGCCTCGGTGCCGAACATCTTCACCGGCTCCGGGACTCCGATCGACTGGTGCGCGGACAGCAGCGCCCCGATGCTCGGGTGCACCGAGCCGGCCAGCATCAGCGCCCGGCCGTAGTAGTACATCGACAGCCCGAGTCCGCCGTACTCGCGCGGGATCTTCATCCCGAACACGCCGAGGTCGGCGAAGCCCTTGACGTACTCGTCGGGGATCAGCGCCTCGCGCTCGATGCGCAGCCCGTCGAGAGTGCGGCAGTACTCCTCCAGCCGGGCCAAGAACTCCTCGCCGCGGGCGGTCTCCTCCGCCGGTGCCGTCGGGTGGGGATGGATCAGCCCGAGGTCGAACCGGCCGAGGTAGAGCTCCTTGGCGAAGCTGGGGCGGCTCCATCCGGACTCCCGGGCCGCCTCGGCGACCTCTCGGGCCTGCTGCTCGGTGACCTCTGGGCTCACGGCCTCTCCCTTCGACAAGCTACTCCCCAGTGTTACTCCTAAGTAGTGAGGTCCGGCAAGGGGTGGGCCCTCCGGACGCACTACCCGAAACCGCCCATTCGGGCGATAGCGGCTCTGAACGCTTGGCTACGAGACTCCGGCTTGGTGCCCGCACCCGACACCCTCCGACCCGACGCTTGTGCGCTCCTCCCGTGGATCGGGTCGCCGATGGTGCACGCCTTCCACGGGGGATCTACGAATCAGGAGGCTTCGAGGTGACTTTCCAGAATCTGGTTCCACGTCCGCGCCGGCCGCGGCTGCGCACCGCCGTGGCCGCGCTCGCAGCGGCGGTGCTCCCGCTCGCCCTGGTCGGCACGGTGAGCTCCGCCTCGGGTGCGACCGGCGACCCGGAGACCTTCACGGTGCTCGTCGGCAGCGAGTCGCCCAGCATGGCGACGGAGGGCATGTGGTTCCTGCCCAAGGACGTCTTCATCCATCCGGGTGACACGGTGACCTGGAAGGCGAACTCGTTCGAGATCCACACCGTCACCTTCCTCGGTGCCAAGGACCCGTCGACGGTGATGCCGTTCAACCCCGGCAACCCCGACGACGTGACCCGCGAGGGCGGGGACACCTACGACGGGACGTCGTACTACAACTCCGGCCTGCTGACCACCGTCCCGGACGGTGGGGACGCCGGCCCGCTGGTCCCGGGGACGAAGCTGTACCCGGACTACTCGCTCACCTTCCCCGACGCCGGGGACTTCGGCTACCTGTGCGTGGTGCACGGCATGGCGATGCAGGGCACCGTGCACGTGCTGCCCGCCGACGTGACGCTGCCGTTCACGCAGGCCGACTACGACGCGCAGGCGGCCTACCAGGCCGACTACCTTCGCCTCGACGGCCAGCAGATGCTGCGCGAGTTCCGCCAGCAGGCCGACCGGCACCACGTGATCGTCGGCGGGGACGACGGTCTGGTGGCCTCGATGCGGTTCATCCACCACCGGGTGCGGATCCACCGTGGCGAGACGGTGACGTTCACCAACCCGGTGATCAACGGCAACGCGGGCATGGGCGAGCCGCACACCGTCACGTTCGGCGACGAGAAGCTGGGCTCGGACCTGATGTCCAGCTACGGCCACCCCTGGCACTTCCACGGTGGCGCGCTGAGCTCCGGGCAGCTGCTGCCCGGCGACTCGTTCACGGTGAAGTTCCGCAAGCCGGGCACCTATCACTACATCTGCGTGCTGCACGACGGCATGGGCATGGCCGGCACGGTGGTCGTGCTGCCCTGGCACAACTGACGCCGGGGGACGCGAGGACGCCATCCCGGGCCGGACAGCGCTGATCCTGCTCAGCGGCTGCCCGCGCCCGGCTGGCGCCCCGCGAGCCGTTCGCGCTGCGGCTGCACGGTGTAGCGCGGGTCCTGCGACGACACCAGACCCGCGCTGAAGCTACCGAAGCGGGTGGCCGGACCGGTCAGTGCCGTGCGGACCCTCGCTCAGAGCCGGCGGCGAACCCCGGGTTCACCGT
This sequence comes from Nocardioidaceae bacterium, assembly GCA_035690905.1. Taxonomy (GTDB): domain Bacteria; phylum Actinomycetota; class Actinomycetes; order Propionibacteriales; family Nocardioidaceae; genus DASSKA01. The sequence continues at coordinate 10,635 of DASSKA010000029.1, forward strand.
TCTCGGTGACGTCCCGGATGCGGCCCACCGGCAGGACCGGCCTGTGGCGGGCTCCCTCGAGCTCGTAGGCGAAAGCCGCGTAGAGGGCGGCTGCCCCCAGCGCCAGACCCACCGCTCCGGCCGCGACCCGCCACCCGGAGGCGGACGTCAGCTCGTAGACACCGGTCACCGCGAAGCGCGCGGCGGCCAGGCCGATCACCCCCGCGGCCACGAACTTGCCTCCCGATGAGAACGCGGGCACGAGCAGGGCCGCGGCCGCCGCAAGAAGGCCGACGCCGAGCCCGGGGCTCGTGGACCCCGGGGGGCTGAGCAGCGTCGAGATCCCGATCAGCGCCCACGTGCCGGCGAGGAAGGCCATCCCGCTCCCGGCTATGGGATCGCGGGCCCAGTAGCCGAACACGCTCGCGAGGAGCTGCAGGGGAGCAGCGACGAGAAGCGCCATCCAGGCGGCCGTCTGGCTTTGGCTGACCGGAATCCACTGGAGCTGCACCACGGCGAGGATGGACGTGGTGGCGGACAGCGCCATGAACCCGAGCGGCAGCGGGGTGCCGATGGGTCGCAAGAAGACCCTTGGGCGAGCGTCGAGTGAGGTGACCTCGCGGGAGCTGTGGGTGCCGGTCTCTGCAGCGGCTGTCACGTAACGCCCTTCTGCTCGTCTGCGAACACGACGCGCCCCGGATCGAACTCCGGCCCCTCGAGGCTGGTGTGGCTCGCCGAGGCGATCAGCTGCCTGATCTTGGGCCGCTCACGGTCGCGGCCAGCCGGCGTGTTGACCACGAGGACGACCTGTCCGTCCTTGGTGTCCGCCGACGACTCGTAGCCGGCCTGCTTCATCGCAGCCACCAGAACCACGGGGTCCTGACCGTGCGGCACGGGGTAGTACAGCGACTCGACTCGTGGATCGTCGGCCGTGTCCGCGCTCTTGGACACCTTCGCCGTAGCACGCGTGATCACGACGAACCCGACGATGGCCAGGATGATGATCCCGACCAAGATCGCGCCCGAAATTGCCATCTGGCTCGCCTCCTGCGTTTTCGCCCGGAGGCCGCATGGTGCCCCATGCCGACGCCCGGCAAACCCAGGCGCTGCCTCGTCAGGCCGGCAACAGCCCTCGCACGAAGGCCGCCTGCCCGACGTGCCGCGCGTCGTCGTCGAGGACGCTGACCAGCCGCACCGCAAGCGTGACCGGCGGGTCCCAGCGTTCGTCGACGACGCGGTCGAGGTCGGCGTCGCGCAGGCCACGCAGGTAGCCGACCGTGCGCTCGTGCACCGCGTCGTGGTAGCCGGCCAGCAAGTCGGCCCCGACCCGCACCCGGCCCACCTCCTCCTGGCTGTGCCCGTAGCCGGTCGCGGCCTCGTCGAAGGGCAGGCCGAAGCGCGCGGACCAGCCGTCCTCGGCCCAGGCCTGCTTGGTGCCGGACACCTCCGCGACGTGGTCGTCCTGGACCCGGGTGAGGTGCCACACCAGCCAGGCGATGGAGTTGCCCCCGCCCTCGGCCCGGAACGTCAGCTGGTCCTCGTCCAGGCTGTCCACGACCGCGTGCACGCTCTCGCGGATCCGGCCGAAGCCGTCGATGAGAAGGTCCGATGTGCTCGCCATCCGCTCAGGCTAGGCCCGGCACTGCGTCGCCACAACGCCAGACGGCGATGTGCCGGGTTGGTCATGCCTTGGGGCCGCCCGCGACGTAGAGCACCTGACCGGAGACGAATCCGGCGCGCGGGGAGCAGAAGAAGGAGACCGCGTCCGCGACGTCCTCAGGCTGACCCGCCCGGTTCACCGGGATGTTCGCGACCCGGTTGGCGCTGAACTCTTCGAAGGACTGGCCGACCCGCTCGGCGGTGGCTCTGGTCATGTCGGTAACGATGAAGCCCGGGGCGACGGCGTTGCAGGTCACCCCGAACTTGCCGAGCTCCTGGGCGACGGTCTTGGTGAAGCCCTGCAGGCCGGCCTTCGCGGCGGCGTAGTTCGCCTGCCCGCGGTTGCCCAGAGCTGACGTGGACGAGAGGTTCACGACGCGCCCGTAGCGCGCCTCGATCATGTGCTTCTGGGTGGCGCGGGTCATCAGGAAGGTGCCGCGAAGGTGGACCGACATCACGGTGTCCCAGTCGGCCGCTGACATCTTGAACAGCAGGTTGTCGCGGAGCACTCCGGCGTTGTTGACCAGCACCGTGGGAGCGCGCAGCTCGCCGGCCACGTCGGCAACGACCTGCTCGACGGCGTCCTCGTCGGCAACGTCAACGGCGAAGCCGACCGCTCGTCCGCCGGCCTCCTCGATCGCCTTGGCCGTCCGCTCGGCGGTGGGCGCGTCGATGTCCAGGCAGGCGACGGCCAGGCCGTCCGCTGCGAGCCGGGTGGCGATCGCGGCGCCGATGCCGCGGCCGGCCCCGGTGACGATGGCGGTGCGTGCGTCGAAGGTGTCGGTCATGCGGTCTTTCTACCAACCGGTGGGTCGAGGGGGATCGCCGCGGTGGGGCCCGAGTGCGAAATACTGACCCGGTGACGAACGGCGACGTACCTGCCCCGAGCTTCCTCGACGACCCGACCGCCCTGGCCGGCCCCTTCGTGGAGTATCTCGGACTGGAGCTGACGGAGGTGACCGGCGACCGGGTGGCGGCCACCTGGAAGGCCCAGCCCCGGCTGCACCAGCCCTACGGCATCGTGCACGGTGGGGTGTACTGCTCGGTCGTGGAGACGCTGGCCTCCATCGGCGCCGCGGTGTGGCTCGGGGAACGCGGCAAGGTGGTCGGGGTCAACAACAACACCGACTTCTTCCGGGCGGTCTCGGAAGGGCTGCTCAGCTCCGTTGCGCGCCCGCTGCACCGGGGCCGGTCGCAGCAGGTCTGGCTGGTCGAGACGGAGGACGAGCAGGGCCGCCTGGTCGCCCGGGGCCAGGTCCGGCTGCAAAACCTCGGGAGCGCGACTCAGTAGGCCACCGGGGGCGGGGTCCGACCACTCTCCAGCAGGCTGCGGCTGCGGTACAGCACCAGCGCGAACGCCAGACCGGCGATCGTCAGGGCCGCGGTCTCCACCACCACCCAGGTCCAGCCGCCGCCGGACCAGGCCAGCCCGGCCAGCCCTCCGAACACCGAGGAACCGAGGTAGTAGCCGAACAGGTAGAGCGAGGCCGCCTGCGCGGTGCCGCCGGGACCCAGCTGCGCCCGTGCAGCCACCCAGCCGCTGGCGACTCCGTGTGCGGCGAAGAACCCGGCCGTCATCACCGCGAGGCCGAGGACGATCAGCCACAGCTGCGGCGCGAGGGTCAGCAGCACACCCGCCAGCATCAGCACGCACGCCACCGGCTCGACCGGACGGCGCCCGAACCGGTCGGCCAGCCGGCCGGCGTACGCCGAGCTGAAGGTTCCGATCGGGTAGACGCAGAACACCAGCCCGGCCACCGCGATGCTCAGCTGGTAGGGCGGTCCGGTCAGCCGGAAGCCCACCGCGTTGTAGACCGCGACGAAGCCGCCCATCAGCACCGCGGCCACCGCGTAGAGCGCCACGAGGACCGGGTCGCCGAGCACCCGCAGGGTCATCCGCGCCATCCGGCGCGGATGACCGGGAACCGGCGTGAAGTTGCGAGAGGCCGGCAGCAGCGCGATCACCACGCCCGCGCACACGATTCCGAGCCCGCCGATGCCGGCCAGAGCCAGCCTCCAGCCACCCACGTCGGCCAGCCCGCCGGCGATGAGCCGGCCGATCATGCCGCCGAGGGCGGTCCCCCCGATGTAGAGCCCGGAGGCACCGGCGTGACTGCCGGGGTGCACCTCCTCGCGGAGGTAGGCGATGGCGATCGCGGGCAGCCCGGCGAGCGTGAGGCCCTGGACGCCGCGCAGCACGAGCAGCACCGGCCAGCTCGGCGCCGCCGCGCACAGCAGCCCGACCACCACCGCTGCCACCAGCGACCAGCGCATCAGTCCGGTGCGGCCCACCACCTCGGAAGTGGGTCCGGCCACCAGCATGCCCAGCCCGAGCGCGGCGGTGCACAGCGAGACGGTCAGCGTGCTGGACGCCGCGGACACGCCGAAGGCGGCGGCCAGCTCGGGCAGCAGCGGCTGAGTGCAGTACAGCAACGCGAAAGTGGCCAGCCCGGCCGCGAACAGGGCGACGGAGATCCGCCGGTAGCCCGGTTCACCGAGGCGGTGACCGGCGAAGCGGGCGACCGCGGCACCCGCCTGCTCGCTGTGGGAGGCCATTACGGCAGTCTGTCAGGGCTTGGCGAGCAGACCGCAAGGGAGGGTCGATGAAGGTGTGGGACCGCTATGTGGCGATCGGCGACTCGTTCACCGAGGGCCTGTCCGACGTCGACCCGGACGACCCGAGCCGTTACCGCGGCTGGGCCGACCGCCTCGCAGCGCTGCTGGCGGAGCAGGCCGAGGACGGGTTCGGCTACGCCAACCTGGCGGTGCGCGGGCGGATGCTCCACGACGTGGTGGGTCCGCAGCTCGACGCCGCGCTCGCGCTCCAGCCGGAGCTTGTTTCCGTGGTCGGCGGGGGCAACGACATCCTCCGTCCACGAGCCGACGTGGACGCGCTGGCCGACAGCCTGGAGCGGGCCGTCTCCCGCATCCGCGCCTCCGGCGCAGACGTGCTGCTCGCCACCCCGGCCGACCCCCGCGGTGCGCCCGTGCTCCGGTACACCAGGGGTCGCTGCGCGACCTACGCCGCGCACATCCACTCGATCGCGCGCCGGCACGGCGCCCACGTCATCGACCAGTGGGGGATGCGAGCGCTCCAGGACTGGCGGGTGTGGGCCGAGGACCGCCTGCACATGACCAGCGAGGGTCACCGCCGGGTCGCCCTCGCCGCGTTCACCACGCTCGGCTTCGCGCCGGAGGACGCCGACTGGGCGGCGCCGCTCCCGCCACCGGAGCCGGTGCCATCGGTGCAGGCGCTGCGCGGCCACGTCGCTTGGGCACGCGACCACCTCGGTCCTTGGATGCTGCGCCGGCTGCGCGGCCGGTCCACCGGTGACGAGCTGGTGGCCAAGCACGACCGCCTGGCCCCGCCTCACGGCTAGGAGGTCACGTCCTTGCCCGCGAACCTGGCCCACGCGGCGCACCAGAACACCAGGATGTAGACCGCCGCCAGGAACAACCCCTTCCCCACCCCGTCCCAGGCGATCGGTGAGCGCAGCAGGTCGCCGAAGCTGGTCCAGTAGTGGGTGATGAGGTAGGGGTGCAGCCAGTCCAGCTGCGGGATGGTGTCGATGATGAAGTTGGCGACGCAGTAGATCACCACCGCGATCGTCGCGCCGATCGGCTGCTCGGTCAGGGTGGACACGAAGATGCCGACCGCCCCCAACGACGCGAAGCCCACGGAGAGGTAGGCGGTCGCCATCAGCACCCTGCCGGCCGCCTCACCGAACCCGATCTGGGTCCCCGAGAACAGCGTCATCGAGCCGCCCCCGAACAGCGCCAGTCCCATCACGATGCCCGTGAGCGTGACCAGCAGGGTGGCCGCGAAGGAGAACACCACGATCGCGAGGTACTTCACCGCCAGCAGCCGGGTGCGCTGCACCGGCACGGCGAGGAGGTAGCGCAGCGTGCCCAGGTTGGCCTCTCCGGCGATGGCGTCCCCGGAGATGGCGGCCACCGCCAGCGGCAGGAACAGCGGCAGCTCGAGGGTGAGCGCCGCCAGCGCCACGAAGAGCCCGTTGTCGGTGATCGAGGAGAAGAAGTCCGGCCCGTCGCCGTGTCCGCCCCCGGTCACCTTGACCGCGACCGCGACCAGGATCGGGACCGCCATCAGCACGAGCAGCCCGGCCTGGTTGCGCCGGCGCCCGAAGATCAGCCACAGCTCCGAGCGGAGGAACCTTGCGGAGGCAGTACGCCGGGGGGACAGCTCAACCGCTGACATCGAAGCCCTCCCCCGTCAACGAGACGAACAGGTCCTCCAGCGACGGCCGGTCCACCACGAAGCCCTGCACTGGGACACCCGCGTGCACCAGCGCGGCGACCACCTCCTCGGCCGGGACCGCGGCGAGGACACCACCGGCTCGGCCCGCGCCGACCGTCACCTCGGCGAGCCCCTTCTCGCGGAGCACGTGCGCGGCGTCCTCCGGCTGCGGCGTGTCCACCCGGACGCGGGGATCGCCGTCGCCGCGCAGGTCCGCGGCCCGGCCCTGGGCGACCAGCCTGCCCACGTGCATCACCCCGACGTGGCTGCACACCTGCTCGACCTCCGACAGCAGGTGGCTGGAGACCAGCACGGTGGTGCCGTCGGTCGCCAGCGTGGAGATCAGCGACCGCACCTCGCGGGTGCCCTGCGGGTCCAGCCCGTTCGTGGGCTCGTCGAGGACCAGCAGGTCGCGGGGCGCGAGCAGCGCGGCCGCGATGGCCAGCCGTTGCCGCATCCCGAGCGAGTAGGCGCGGTAGTGCTTCTTCGCGGCGGCCAGCAGGCCGACGCGGTCGAGAGCCGCGTCGATGCGCCGGTCGGCCGTGGCCGGGTCGGCGTACCTGTCTGCGGCGTCGAGGCGGCGCAGGTTTGCCCGGCCGGACAGGTAGGGGTGGAAGGCCGGGCCCTCGACCAGCGAGCCGACCCGCGGCAGCGCGCGGCCTGCGCCTCGCGGCATGGGCAGTCCGAGGATCTCGATGCTGCCGGCGGTCGGCGTGACCAGGCTGAGCAGCATCCGGATCGTGGTGGTCTTCCCCGAGCCGTTGGGGCCGAGGAATCCGTACACCGCGCCACGAGGCACCCGAAGCGCGATGTCGTCCACCGCGGTCTGGTGCCCGAACCGCTTGGTCAGGCCGGCGGTGGCGACCGCCAGGCCGCTCGTGGTCCCAGCGTCCTGGCTCGGACCGGGGGAAGGCCGGTCCGAGCGCAGGCGCACCGACTGGCTCACCGGGCGGAGCCGACCTGGGTCAGCGCCGCCTCCACCTGCTCGAGCGGCACCGCACCGATCGCGATCCGGCCGTCGTTGGTCAGCACGGCCGAGAAGATGGTGCCCTCGAAGGCGTGGCCGGTGCCCCACCGGCCGGTGACCGTCGGGAGGGCGTCGAGCACCTGGGTGAGCTGGCCCGCAGCCGGCCCGGCGCTCTGGTCCAGCCCGCTGAGCGCCTTGGAGCCGAGGTCGGCCACCATCACGCTGGTCCAGCCGTGCCCGATGACCTGGGGGGCGGCGGACCCGGTCATGGCCTGCAAGCCGTCCTTCATCCCGTTCTGCGTCCCCTGGGGGGCCCGCAGGTCGGGACCGTCGGCCGGCGGAGCCTTCTGCTCCTTCACCTTGGTGCCGGGCGGCGGGTTGAACCGGAACTGCGCCGCGCCCGGCCGGGTCGGGTCGAAGTGGGTGAAGGCCACCTGGAAGGCGGTGGTCCCGTTGTCGGTGAGGATCGTGAAGCTGGTCGGCACGTGGGTGGCCCCGTCGATGCCGATCCGCACCGAGCCGATGAGGCTGTTCTGGTCGCGCGGCTCGAGCACCAGCTGGTAGGCCGGCCGGCCGGCCACCGTCGCCGTACCACTGGTGAACACCTTGGTCGTCGGCTTGACCGCGTCCAGGGCGGCCCGCGCGGCGGCCTGCGGCGTGGTCACCGTGTCGGGCAGGGTCTGGTCGGACCGGTGCCGCGGCGGCTGCACGACCCGGTGGGTCGCGGTGTGCGCCTTGCTCGACCAGGTCCACAGGTCGGTGCCGTTCCAGACCACGTCGGACTCACCGAGCGTGCCGAGCAGGGCCACCCGGGCCTTGTCGGGGCCCGAGAACCACACCTTCAGGGTGTGCGTGCCGGTGACGAGCGAGCCCAGGTCGGAGCTGCCCGAGCCGCCGGCGTCGGGGAGGCTCGGCAGGCCGAGATCCGACTTCTGGACGATGGTCCCGGACAGCCCGTCGAGGTGGGCGCGGTGCACGTCGGCGAGCAGCTGCGCCGCCGACCGCGGCTTGAGGTCGGTCTGGGCAACGGCGGAGATCTGGGTCAGCGCCCAGCCGCCGCCGAGCAGGACGACGGCGCTCACCAGCGGGACCAGCCAGCGGAGGAGGGGCACGCGGGAGAAGAAGCTCATGTCCTCCATGGTGCCGCGAGCGCGCTGTGAGCAGCCTGAGAAGTGCTGCCAGCGGGCTGGTCCACGTGCCAGGCTGGTGCCGTGCGGCTTCTGGTGGTCGAGGACGAGGTGCGGCTTGCCGCCGCGCTCCGCCGCGGCCTGGCCGCGGAGGGTTTCGTGGTCGAGACGGCCGCCGACGGTCTCACCGGCCTCGAGCTGGCCCGGCACGGCGACTTTGACGCGGTGGTCCTCGACATCATGCTGCCCCGGTTGTCCGGGTACGACGTGGTGCGCACGCTGCGCAAGGAGGACAACTGGGTGCCGGTGCTGATCCTGTCGGCCAAGGACGGGGAGTACGACGAGGCCGACGGCCTCGACTGCGGCGCCGACGACTACCTCACCAAGCCGTTCTCCTACGTCGTGCTGCTTGCCCGGCTGCGGGCGCTGCTGCGCCGGGGCGTCTCCGCACGGCCAGCGGTCCTGGAGGCCGGAGACCTGACGCTCGACCCGGCCACCCGTGACGTGACCGTCGCGGGCCGTCCGGTGACCCTCACGCCGCGGGAGTTCACCCTGCTGGAGTACCTGATCCGCAACGCCGGCCGGGTGGTCAGCAAGACCGAGATCCTCGACCACGTGTGGGACAGCCCCCTCGACACCGACCCGAACACCGTCGAGGTCTACGTCGGGTACCTGCGCCGCAAGCTCGGCCACACCGCGCTCCAGACGGTGCGCGGGGTCGGCTACCGACTGGCGTCATGAGGGACCGGCTGGGTCGCTTGAGCCTGCGTTCCCGGCTCATGGCGATCGGGGTCACCGGCGTGGCGCTTGCGCTCGCGGCGGGCGGGGTCGCGATGTACGCCGTGCTGCACTATGCCGTCGACCACACCCTGGACAGCGAGGCGCAGGCGACCGCCCGCCAGGTCGAGGCGCTGGTCGGCAGCGGGCAGCTGCCACAGCCGATCCCGGTCTCCGGTGCGCAGATCGTGCAGGTCGTCGACGCCAGGAACCGGGTGCTCACCGCCTCGGTGAACGGTGACCGGCTGACCTCACTGCTCCGATCGTCCGAGGTGGCGCGCGCCCGTGGTGGCGCGACGCTGTCCGTGCCCGGGTCGCGAGTGGGCGTCAACGGCCCGCTGCGGGTGATCGCGGATCCGGCCGACTCACCGTCCGGACCGGTGACGGTGGTCGTCGCCCAGCAGGTGCAGGACGTGCTCCAGGGCGAGCGACTGCTGCGCACCATCCTGCTGGTCACCTTCCCGCTCCTGCTGGCCGTGCTCGCGCTGATCGCCTGGTTCGTGATCGGCCGCACCCTCCGGCCGGTCCACGAGCTCCGGGTCGGCGCGGTGCGGATCTCCGGGGACCAGCGCGAGGAGCGGCTGAGCGTGCCGGTGGCGGCGGACGAGATCCGGGCGCTGGCGCTGACCCTCAACGACATGCTGGATCGGCTGGAGGCGGCACGGGCACGGCAGCGCGCGTTCGTCGCCGACGCCGCTCACGAGCTGCGCAGCCCGCTCGCCTCGATGCGCACCCAGCTCGAGGTGGCCCGCCAGCTCGGTGAGGGGGGTGCGCTCGCCGACGACCTGCTCGCCGACGTGATCCGGCTCTCCGCACTCGTCGAGGACCTGCTGCTGCTGGCGAGGGCCGACTCGGGCCCGCCGTCGACGCCTGAGCCCGTCCCGGTGCGGCCCCTGCTGCGCGAGCTGGAGGAGCGGTACGCCGCGGCGCGGGTCCCGGTGGTGGCCGGGTCCATCGCCCCGGTGGCCGTGTCCGCGGCTCCCGGAGACCTGGACCGGGTGCTGTCCAACCTGGTCGACAACGCCGTCCGGCACGCAACCAGCCGGGTGTCGGTGGGTGCGGCCGACGAGGGTCCGTGGACGGTGCTCACCGTCACCGACGACGGCCCCGGGATCGCCGCGAACGACCGCGAGCGCGTCTTCGAGCGGTTCGCGCGGCTCGACGACGCTCGCGACCGGGACGCCGGCGGCACCGGTCTGGGCCTGTCCATCGTGCGGCAGCTGGTCGGCAAGGCGGGCGGCTCGGTGCGGCTCGGCGACGCCGGCGGCACACCGGGTGCGCCGGGGCTGCGGGTGGAGGTGCGCCTCCCGAAGGCTCAGCTCGGGCCGCGACCCGCCCAGGTCCAGGCGTAGCCGGGCTCTTCCGCGGCGGCGCCGCCCTCGCCGATCTCGAGCGGACGGAAGGTGTCGACCATCACCGCGAGCTCGTCGAAGTACTCCACCCCGATCGACGCGTCCACCGCCGACGGCTGGGGCCCGTGCGCGTAGCCGCCCGGGTGCAGCGAGATGGACCCGATGTTGATGCCGGAGCCCTTGCGCGCCTCGTAGTCGCCGTCGACGTAGAACATCACCTCGTCGGAGTCGACGTTGGAGTGGTAGTAGGGCACTGGGATGGACTGCGGGTGGTAGTCGACCTTGCGGGGGCAGAAGTTGCAGACCACGAAGTTGATGCCCTCGAAGACCTGGTGCACCGGCGGCGGCTGGTGCACCTTGCCGGTGATCGGCATGAAGTCGGCCACGTTGAACGCGTAGGGGTAGAGGCACCCGTCCCAGCCCACGACGTCGAGCGGGTGGAACGGGTAGGTGTAGATCGTGCCGACCAGGCCGCCGGTGCTGTGCTCGCCGCTGCCGCGGTGCTTG
>DASSKA010000030.1:0-3118 GCA_035690905.1 Nocardioidaceae bacterium
ACGCGAGGTGGGTGCTCTGGGAAGGGGTGGGAGCGTACTGCAGCTCCTGACCGAGCAGCGTGCGGTCGAAGAGCGCGGGCGTCGCCGAGGTCTTGCGGGCCTTCTCGGTGAGCTGGACCAGTGTCGGCATCTGGGAGAGCGTGGTGTCAGAGGTGACTTCGATGCCCTGGCCGATCGTCGGCGCGCTGTGCAGCGCGTCGGCGAGGATCGACTGCCGGGCAGCGAAGTAGTACGTCGGACCGGCCGCCGCGGCCGCGGTCGCGATCACGGCCACCAGGCCGATCATCGCCGACACCCCGCGGCGGGCCAGCAGCCCGCGCCAGAGTAGGCCCAGCCTGCTGATCACGACGCCCCCTTCGAGAGCGGCCGCGCCGGAGGCTCCTCGTCGAAGACCGGGAACGTGGGCACGGCCGGCTGTCTCCCCTCGTAGGACGCGATCGAGAGGCAGCACCGGTGCCTAGCGTAGGACACCGACACCGGAGCGGTGTGGGCGCTATGTGGCAACAACGCTCCGATGTTGCCGACTCCGCCGGTCAGCGGTGCCGCTTGACCAGCCGGACTTCGCCACCGGCCGCGGGGCCGGCCGGCCGGTAGCCGGCCCTCCGAAAGTCCCGGACGTGGCCCGGGTCGGTGACCGCGCAGAGGCGGCTCGCCTCCTGCGGCGCCATGGACTCCAGGTGCTCGAGCAGGAAGTGGTCGAGCGCACCACCCTGCAGGTCGGGGACGACCATGATCCGCTCGATCTCCCAGGTGTCTTCCGCCAACCGGCCGCGGGCGGAGCCGATGAGCCGATGACCGGCACGTACGACGACGGTGGTGAACTCACCGAGCGACCGGGTCACGTCGTCGAGCCCCTCGCGCAACGCGGGAATGCCGGCGACCTGGCTGAAGTCCGGCTCCGGCAGGAGGCACGCGCGCTGCAGGGTGAGGATCTCCGGCGCGTCCGCGGGCACGGCCAGCCGGATCTCGGCCTCCGCCGGCAGCTCCGTGCCCAGGTCGGGCAGCGCCAGGCGCTGGCTGGGGTGCAGCAGGTCCGGCCGGCGCTCGGCGGTCCGTCGTACCGCCTGGGCATGACGCCATGCGGCGACCTTGCCGTGGTCGCCGCCGAGCAGCACCTCGGGCACGTCGAGACCGCGCCAGGTGGGCGGCTTGGTGTAGACCGGGTACTCCAGCAGCCGGTCGTGGCCGTGCGACTCCTCGGTCAGCGACTCGGGGTTGCCCATGAAGTTGGGCAGCAGCCGGACCACCGCCTCGATCACCGCCAGCGCGGCCACCTCGCCGCCGTTGAGGACGTAGTCACCGAGGGAGAGCTCGCGCACCTCCATCCGGCCGCGGGCGTGCTCCATCACCCGCTCGTCGATCCCCTCGTAGCGACCGCAGGCGAGCAGAAGCCAGTCGGCCCCGGCCAGCCGCTGTGCGGTCTCCTGGGTGAACGGCTCCCCCGACGGCGTCGGCACCACGAGCACCGGGTCCGGCTCGGCGGATCCGGCGATGTCGTCGAGAGCCTCCCCCCACGGCTCCGGCCGCATCACCATGCCGGCTCCTCCGCCGTACGGCGTGTCGTCGACCGTGCGGTGCCGGTCGTGGGTCCAGGTGCGCAGGTCGTGAACGCGTACGTCGAGCAGCCCGCTGCGCCTCGCCTTGCCGACCAGCGACAGGTCCAGCGGGGCGAAGAAGTCCGGGAAGATCGAGACGACGTCGATGCGCACGCTCACTCCTCCGGAGCGGGAGAGAGCAACCCGGGTCGGTCGTGCACGACGATCCGCCCTGCCGAGACGTCGACCGACGGCACCAGCGCGGTCACGAAGGGCACCAGGGCCTCCTCCCCGGCCGTGGTGCGGACCTGGAGCAGGTCCTGGGCCCCGTGCAGGATGCCGGTGAGCTCACCGACCACGACCCCGTCCGTGGTGACCACCTGCGCGCCGAGCAGCTGGTGGTCATAGAACTCCTCCGGGTCGTCGGGACTCTCGTCCTCGTCCACCGGACACAGGAGCACCAGGCCCCGGACCGCCTCTGCCGCGGTCCGGTCGGGCAGCTCCTCGAAGCCGACGAGCAGCCGGTCCTGGTGCCAGCGCGTGGACTTGACCGTGAGCGCGGCCGGCCGGCCCGCGCCGTGCGGCGCCGTCCCGGCCGGGGTCTCGGTGGTGAGCACGGCACCGGCGGCGAACCGCCGGTCGGGCTCGTCCGTGCGCGGTTCGACCGAGACCTCGCCGCGCAGGCCGTGCGGCTTGCCGATCCGGCCCACCACCACCTCGTTCAGCTAACGCCTCCGGTCGACGTCCACGAAGTCGATCCTGGCCCCGTCACGGCCGGCGAGCGCGCCGATCACGGTGCGCAGCGCGGTGGCGGTGCGCCCGGAACGGCCGATCACCTTGCCGAGGTCGTCGGGGTGCACCCGCACCTCGAGCAGCGGCCCGCGGCGCAGCTGCTTGTCGCGCACGGTGACGTCGTCGGGGTGGTCGACGATGCCCCGCACCAGGTGCTCCAGGGCCTCGGCCAGCATCACGGTCAGCCCTCGGCCGGCTTCTCGGCGTCGCCCCCAGCGTCAGCACTGCCGACAGCCTCGGCCGCGGGGGTGTCCGCGCCCTTGGCGTCCGGTGCCTGGGCCTCGCCCTGATCGGCCTCGGCGGCCGCGCCCTCGGGGGACTCCACGGCCGGCGTCTCGGTCGGCTCGGGGGTCTTCTCCTTGGCCTTGGCGGCCTTCTTGGCGGTCGACTTCTTGGTCACCGCCTCGGTCTTCGGCTCGCCGCCGGACTCCTTGAGCGCCTCGTTGAAGACCTCGGTCTTGTCGCGCTTGGCCTGCGGGGCCTTCAGGGTGCCCTCGGCGCCCGGCTCGCCCCGGAACTTCTGCCAGTCGCCGGTCACCTTCAGGATCGCGGTGACGGCTTCCGTGGGCTGAGCGCCCACCCCGAGCCAGTACTGCGCCCGGTCGGAGGTCACCTCGATGAACGAGGGCTCGTCCTTCGGGTGGTACTTCCCGATCTCCTCGATCACCTTGCCGTCGCGCTTCTTGCGCGAGTCGACGACGACGACGCGGTAGTACGGCGCGTGGACCTTGCCCATGCGCTTCAGTCGGATCTTGACGGCCACGGGTGTGGTGTCTCCTCGAAAATCGTGA
>DASSKA010000031.1:0-5668 GCA_035690905.1 Nocardioidaceae bacterium
GCCGTCATCCCCGCCGACACGACGCTGCGGGTCGAGCACGTCGCGGCCGACGGCACGACGACCGTCCTCAAGGAGTCGATCCCGGTCCTTTCCGGAGAGATCGTCGACGCGACGGTCATGCGGGTCGCGGCGCTCCGGGAGTTCCTCGCCGCGCAGGTCGCCCGGGCCAAGGACGAGGGCGTCCTGCTCTCGGTCCACCTCAAGGCGACGATGATGAAGGTCTCCGACCCGATCATCTTCGGCCACGCCGTGCGCGCCTTCTTCCCCGACGTCTTCGAGACGTATGCCGCCGAGCTCGCGGCCGCGGGCGCGAGCCCCAACGACGGGCTGGGCGCCGTGCTCGGCGCGATCCAGGCGCTCCCGGCCGACCAGCGCGAGGCCATCGAGGCCGCCATCACCAAGGGCTTCGAGCAGGGGCCGGCGATCGCCATGGTCGACTCGAGCAAGGGCATCACGAACCTCCACGTCCCGAGCGACGTCATCGTCGACGCGTCGATGCCGGCGATGATCCGCACCTCAGGCCACATGTGGAACCGCGAGGGCGCCGAGCAGGACACGCTCGCCGTGCTGCCCGACAGCTCGTATGCCGGCATCTACCAGGTCGTCATCGACGACTGCCGCGCCCACGGCGCCTACGACCCCGCGACGATGGGGTCCGTGGCCAACGTCGGTCTCATGGCCCAGGCCGCCGAGGAGTACGGCAGCCACGACAAGACTTTCGAGGTGCCCACCACCGGCACCGTGCGGGTCGTCGACGAGTCCGGTACGACGCTGATGGAGCACGCGGTGGGTGCCGGGGACATCTGGCGGATGTGCCAGACCAAGGACGTCCCGGTCCGCGACTGGGTGAAGCTGGCCGTCACCCGCGCCCGGGCCACCGGACTCCCGGCGGTGTTCTGGCTGGACCAGGGCCGGGCCCACGACGCGAACCTGATCGCCAGGGTGCGCGAGTACCTCACCGACGCGGACCTGGTCGGGGACACCGACGGCCTGGACATCCGGATCATGTCGCCGGCGGAGGCCACCGCGTTCTCCCTGGAGCGGATCCGGCGGGGCGAGGACACCATCTCGGTCACCGGCAACGTGCTGCGTGACTACCTCACCGACCTGTTCCCGATCCTGGAGCTGGGCACCAGCGCGAAGATGCTGTCCGTCGTACCCCTCATCAACGGAGGCGGGCTGTTCGAGACCGGGGCCGGTGGCTCGGCGCCCAAGCACGTGCAGCAGCTGGTCAAGGAGGACCACCTCCGGTGGGACAGCCTGGGGGAGTTCCTCGCACTGGCCGTCAGCTTCGAGCACCTGGCCGGCAAGACCGGCAACCCCCGGGCGAAGATCCTGGCCGACACGCTCGACCGGGCCACTGCGACGCTGCTCAACGAGAACAAGTCCCCGCGCCGCAAGGTCGGCGAGCTGGACAACCGCGGCAGCCACTTCTACCTGGCGCTGTACTGGGCCGAGGAGCTGGCCGCCCAGACCGAGGACCCCGGGCTCGCGGAGTCGTTCGCCTCGCTCGCACGGACGCTGCGCGGCAAGGAGGAGGAGATCAACGCCGAGCTGCTGTCCGTGCAGGGCAGTCCCGTCGACCTCGGGGGGTACTACCTGCTCGACGACGAGAAGGCGGCGGCGGTGATGCGCCCCTCTAGGCTCCTGAACGAGGCGCTGGCTGAGCTCGGCTGAGCCAGCCCCGGCCGGCGCTGGCTCAGCCCTCCTGGCGCTCGCCCGCGGCGGCTTCGCGATCGGCACCACCGAGTTCGTGACCATGGGCCTGCTGCCCGGGATCGCGCACGGGGTGGACGTGTCCATCCCGACGGCGGGGTGACTTTCTCTCCGGAAGGGCTCCCAAATCCGGGAATAACAGGGCAAGATGACCCGGGAAACTGACCAGACGGGGGTCGCCACGACAAGACTGACCGCACGGGGGACCAGCACGGCGCGCCAGGCACCGCTCGGACCGGTGTTCTGGGTCGTCTGGTGGTCGTCCACCATCTCCTTCATCGGTGACGGTGTCTTCTACGGCGCCGTCCCGCTGCTCGCCGCCAGCCTGACCCGCGACGCCCGGCTGGTCTCCCTCGTCGACGCGCTGACCATGTCCGGCTGGCTGTGCCTGTGCCTGGTCTCCGGCGTGGCCGTCGACCGCCGCCGCAAGACCGGCGTGATGTGGCGGGTGGATGCGGTCCGCGCGGCCATCATGGTGGTGTTCACCGCGCTCGTCGTCACCGGGCACGCGACCATCGGAGCGGTGCTCCTGGTGAGCTTCGCGATCGGCCTTGCCTCGCCGTTCTTCGACAACGCCTCCTCCGCGGTGCTCCCCGAGATCGTCGAACGCGGCTCGCTCGAGCGGGCCAACTCCTGGAACCAGAGCTCGCTGCTGCTGTGCGCGAACCTGGTGGGGCCCCCGGTCGGGGCGGCGCTGTTCGTCTGGCACTCCGGGCTGCCGCTGGGCATCCAGGCCGCCTCGTTCGTCGGCGCCGCGCTGCTGGTCTCCCGGGTCGCCGACGCTGGCCACCGGCCGGTCGCCGACCCGACCCGGTCCTCCACCCGTGAGCTGCGCGAGGGGCTGCGCTACCTGTGGGACCACGAGCTGCTGCGTTCGCTCGGCCTGCTGCTCGCGGTGATCAACGGAGTCACCGGCGGGATCGTGGCGATCTTCGTGCTGTTCGTGCTCGAGGTGCTGCTGCTGCCGCAGGCGGCGTACGGCTGGCTGGTGGCCGCGTTCGCGGTGGGCGGCCTGATCGGTGCCTACCTGGCCGCCCGGGTGCGGGCCGCCATCGGGGTGCTCGGCACGGTGGTCGGGGCGGCGCTGCTGTTCAGCCTCGGCGCCGCGCTGCTCGGGCTGTGCCCGGTACTGCCGGTGGTGGTGGTGGCCGTCGTGTGCACCGGTCTGGCCTCGGTGCTGTGGAACGTGGTCACCGTCTCGCTACGGCAGCGGATCGTGCCCAAGGAGCTCCTCGGCCGGGTCACCAGCGTCTACCGGATGGTCGGCATGGGCGCCTCTCCGATCGGTGCCATCGGTGCCGGCGCCCTCGCGCATGCCACCAGCATCCAGGACGCCTACACCGTGGGCGCCGTGGTGCTGCTGGTGGCGGTGGCCGCGTTCGTCCCGGGGGTGCGACGGGGGCTGGCCGCTCAGCCGGCCGAGCTCATCTGACCCGGCGGGCCGCCTGCACCGCGGCCTCCGCACGCCGCAGTGCCACGACGGCCAGCAGCACGGTGGCCGCCTCGGCAGTGATCGCCGCGACGCCGAGGGGGTCACCCCAGTTGCCGATGTCGTCCTCGATCAGGGGAAGCCCGATCGTGCGGGACAGCACGTAGGCGATCACCGCCAGCGCGGTCACCAGGCCGCCGGCCGCCCACACCAGCACCGAGTCCACCAGCAGCACCACGGCGGCCAGCGCGAAGCACGCCGCGGTCAGTGCGATGAACAGGTAGCCGATGTACGGAGCCTCCTCCAGGTGCATCGGGATCACCGGTATGTGCACCGCTCCCGATGCCACCAGTGTCGCCGCCGCAAGCCAGCGCAGCGGCGAGCGCAGCGCCCCGCCCATCAGGTCCGACCAGCTGTCATTGCGAACCCCCACTCCGGTTCCAACCCGTGACCCCCCACCACGTTGGCGTTCAGGGTAGCCAAATCCTTACCCGAAGGAAAAGTCGCCGACGAGCAGGTCGTAGCAGGCGGTGTCCACCAGCCGGCCGTCGCGCAGTCGCGTGCTTCGACGTTCCCGGCCGACCCTGCTGAACCCGTTGACCTCGATGACATGCCTGGACGCGGCGTTCTCCTCCGCGGCGAACGCGATCAGCCGCTGCAGCCCGAGGCCACCGTCCTCCTCGTCGATGAGCGCGTGCCGGACCGCGAGCCGGCAGGCCTCGGTCATCACGCCGCGGCCGCGGGCGTCCGGATGCGTCCAGTAGCCGACCTCGGCCTCGCGCCCCGGCTTGAGGTCGAACACCGAGAGGTTGCCCAGCAGCACGTCGGTGACCGGGTCGGCGACCGCCCAGCCGATGCCGCGGCCGCTGGCCGCCAGCTCGCCGCGGCCGAGCAGGAAGCGCTCCGCTTCGACCTGGGTGTACGGCGAGGGCATCTGGCCCAGCCAGTACGCGGTCCGCTCGTCGCTGCACGCCTCCTGGATGCGGGACGCGTCCTCGGGGCGGTGGCGGCGCAGCACCACCGTGTCGCCGTGGATGGTGGGCACGTCCAGCCAGGGATGGCGAGGCCGGCGCTCGTCGGTGGACAGCAGCCCGCCCGTCCAGCCGTCGATCAGCCGGCCGCGCTGCGGCAGCCACTGCCGGACGGTGCCGTCGCAGCTGAACCCGAGCCGCCAGGCCAGCTTGCGCGACGCCCAGTTGCCCTCGTGCGCCCACCAGATCACCGTCTCCAGGCTTCGGTCGGAGAACCCCCAGTCCAGCAAGAGCTGCAGCGCCCGGGTCATCACCCCGCGGCCGCGCACCCACGGGTGGGAGCCGTAGGCCACCTCGGCGCGCCGGTCGCCGTGGTCGTTGAGCTCGACGGTGCCGCAGAACCGGCGTACCCCGTCGTCGTCCGCGGCCTCGACGGCGAACGCCCAGCGGCCCTCCCGCCAGCCGGTCGGCACGATCCGGGTGACGAAGGCACGCGCGTCCTGCCAGGTGTAGGGCACCGGGATGGCGGTCCACCGTTGGCTCTCGCTGTCCTGGCACTGCTCGTAGACGCCTGCCACGTCACCCGCGTGGTGCCCGCGCAGGGTGACGACGCCGTCGGTGAGGACGGGGACGCGTCGATCGGTGCTCACCGGAGGAACTGTGCCGGTCGCTCGGGCCTTCGGCAAACCGCTTTCCCGTATCCTCGGGACCATGGATGAAGGTCATAGACCATGAGCGACACGCTCGGGAAGATCGGGCTTGTCGTCGTCTTCGTCCTCATCGGAGGGGTCTTCGCCGCGGCCGAGATCG
The DNA here is from genome assembly GCA_035690905.1 of Nocardioidaceae bacterium. GTDB lineage: Bacteria > Actinomycetota > Actinomycetes > Propionibacteriales > Nocardioidaceae > DASSKA01. The sequence continues at coordinate 4,927 of DASSKA010000031.1, forward strand.
CCCTGGTCTCGCTGCGGGAGAGCCAGGTACGCGCCCTCGCCTCCCGCGGACGCAGGGGCCGGGTGGTCGCTGAGCTGAACCAGGACCCGAACCGTTTCCTGGCCTCGGTGCAGGTCGGGGTGACGCTGGCCGGCTTCCTGTCCGCGGCGCTCGGCGGCGCGACGCTGTCCGGCGACCTCAAGCCGGTGCTGGTCTCCTGGGGGGTGCCGGACGGGTTCGCCGGCCCGTTGGCCCTCGTGCTGGTGACGATCGCCATCTCCTACCTCTCTCTGGTGCTCGGCGAGCTCGCCCCCAAGCGGCTGGCCCTGCAGCGCGCGGAGGGGCTGGCCCTGGCGCTCGGCCCGCTGATCGACCGGATCTCGCGCATCTCGCGCCCGGTGATCTGGTTGCTCTCGAAGTCCACCAACCTCGTCGTACGCCTGCTCGGCGGTGACCCGGAGGCGCAGCGGGAGCAGATCAGCGAGGAGGAGCTGCGCGAGCTGGTCGGCGCCCACGAGACGCTCGGCGAGGAGGAGCGCCGGATCGTCGAGGACGTCTTCCAGGCGGGGGACCGGCAGATCCGCGAGGTGATGATCCCGCGGACCGAGGTCGACTTCCTCGACGCCAACCTGCCGGTCTTCCGCGCGGCCAAGCTGGCGCTGTCGCAGCCGCACTCCCGCTACCCGGTGATCCGCGGCTCGGCCGACGACGTGCTCGGCTTCGTGCACGTGCGCGACCTGCTGGACCCGGAGATGTCCGGCCG
>DASSKA010000032.1:0-8355 GCA_035690905.1 Nocardioidaceae bacterium
GGTCAGCGGAGGAGGCGGGAGGCGTACGGCGCGAGGAGGGCACCGACCAGGGCGCCGAGCGTGTTCGCCACCACATCGCTGAACGAGGCGACCCGATTGGGCAGGAACACCAGCTGCACCAGCTCGATCAGGCCGCTGGCCACGAAGCCGACCCCGGCCCAGTCCCGCCACGTCCAGCCCGGCCGGAAGTACGACCCCAGCAGGGACAGCGGCACGAACATCAGCACGTTCAGCCCCCACTCCGCCGACACCGGCCGCCACAGCCAGGCCGGCGTGTGCCAGGAGTGCAGCAGGTGCGAGACCCAGAGCACCGAGCCGCCGGCCTGGTCGCCAGTCGGCTGGAAGACCAGGATGGCGACGGCGACGAGGTAGATCAGGTAGGCGATGCTGAGGGCGCCGTGCCCGGCTCCGCCACGCCGGAGGGCGAGCGCCATCAGCGCAGCTGCGGCCGCACGTGCAGACCGACCTCCGGGTCGACGAGCACCTCCTGGGCAGCGGCGATGCCGTCGACCTCGAGGGTGGCGTCGAGGGCGACGTTCCGCTTGACCATGCCCAGCGCGATCGGCCCGAGCTCGTGGTGGCGTGCGCTGGTGCCGACGAAGCCGACGGCCCGGTCCGACGTACCCCCGGAAACGGTGAGGGCGCTGCCACGCTCGGGCAGCCGGTTGTCCGACCCGTCCAGGTGCAGCAGGGTCAGCCGCCGCGGGGGGCGGCCGAGGTTGTGCACCCGGGCCACGGTCTCCTGGCCGCGGTAGCAGCCCTTGTCGAGGTGTACGGCGGTGTTGATCCAGCCGGCCTCGTTCGGGATGGTCCGCTCGTCGGTGTCCAGCCCGAGCCGCGGCTCGCCGCGCGCGATGCGCAGCGCCTCGAACGCCCACAGCCCGCAGGCCGGGCCGGCTGCGGCGGCATAGGTGGCGAGCTCGCCGCGTCGTACGAACTCGTAGCCGGAGTACGGCGCACCGTCCCGACGTGCCGAGGGCCGCCAGGTGACCGCGACCTGGTCGGTCACGTCGGCCACCTCGACGCGCATCATGAACCGCATCGAGTCCAGCCACGCGCGCAGCGGCTCGGCCTGGCCGGGCTCGACGTGTGCGGTGAACGCGTCGCCGTCGTCGGAGCCGTACATGGCGTGCTCGACGTGCCCCTGCGGGGAGAGCACCAGCGCGGCCACGGGGCTGCGCGGGGCGAGGTTCTCGAAGTACTGGGTGGTCAGGCTGTGCAGCCAGCCGAGCCGGTCCGGCCCACTCACGCGGACGACGCCGCGGTGGGAGAGGTCGACGAAGCCGTCACCCTGCTCGAGGGTGCGCTGCTCGCCGTGGAACGAGCCGTAGTGCGCGGCGACCGGCGCGTCGATGCCGTTGCCGGCGACGGCGCCGTCGAGATCCAGGAGCGGGCTGCGGTAAGTCATCGTGTGCTCATCATCGCAAGGCAGACCAAACAAGCGGTCACCAGGGGACCCGCCGTCGCGTCCGGGGAACCGGCCATGGGGGGCCGGGCGCGTGCCCCCCGGCTCACCCCGGCCCCCTTCCGGTACGCCCACTATGCGACGAGTCGCGGCCGGTGGGAAGTTTGTTGCCGAATATCCGGTGCGATGCAATGGCCCGTTGCCGGGATTGTCCGTTTTGTTCTCATCGTTCGGGGGACGGGTGGATGGCCCGGCTCCCGGACGGCCGCCCGGGTCAGACGGCGGCGGCCATCCGTCGTACCGCCTCGTGGAGGATGTCCGGATGCGTGGCGAAGTTGAACCGCACGAAACCGGCGCCGCCGGTGCCGAACGGTAGTCCCGAGTTGAACGCGGCGCGGCCGCGCTCGAGGAACGCCGCAGCCGGGTCGTCGCCGAGGCCGAGGCTGCGGCAGTCCAGCCAGGCCAGGTAGGTCCCCTCGGGCATCGTGTAGCCGACCTCGGGCAGGTGCCGGCCCAGCAGGTCGCTGAGCAGCCGCCGGTTCTCGTCCAGGCCTGCAAGGAGGTCGTCGAGCCAGGGCGTGCCGTGGGTGTACGCCGCGGTGTGCGACAGCACCCCGAAGTGGCTGGCACCCATGGACACCAGCTCGGGGAGGCCCGTCACCTCCCCGGCCGCCTCCGGTCCGGCGATCGCGACGGCTGCCTTCAGCCCGGCCAGGTTCCAGGCCTTCGAGGCGCTCAGCAGGGCAACCGCGTCGTCGTCGACGGTGAGGTACGGCACGAACGCCCCGTCGTAGACCAGCGGTCCGTGAATCTCGTCGACGACCACCCGCACGCCGTGCTCCTTCGCCAGGCCGGCGACCTGTTGAAGCTCCTCGGCGGTGTGCACGGTGCCGGTGGGGTTGTGCGGGCTGCAGAGCAGGTACGACGTGCGGCCGGGCCGGGCCTCGACGAAGGCTCGCTCCAGGGCGTCCGGGTCGAGGCGGCCCTGTCGCAGCGGGGCCTCGATGATGCGGCGGCCGGCGTGGGCGAGGTACTCGTAGTAGGGCGGGTACACCGGCGGGTTGACCACCACCGCCTCCGCCGCCTGCGCGTGCAGCACCTCCATCGCACCGTGCATCACGTCCGGGACCACGCGGGCCAGGGCGGTGTCGAAGGCCCAGTCCCAGCGCGTCTTGGCGAAGCCGGCCGCCGCCTCGACGTACACCTCCGGCGTCGGGTAGCCGGTGTCGCCCCGGGTGACCGCCTCGTGCAGCGCCGCCTCGACCGCGGGTGCCAGCGGGACGTCCATCTCGGCGACCCAGAGCGGCAGCACGTCGGCGTCGTAGACCCGCCACTTCGCGCTGGTGCGCTTCCGGAGGTCCTGCTCGGTGAGCTCGCGCAACGGGTTCATGCCTCTCGCCGCCCGGCGCACTCCGCGCAGTAGCCGAAGACAGTCAGGTGCCCGACGTCAGCGCGGAAGCCGAACCTCTGCTCCAGCGTCGTGGTCAGCGGGGCGACGTCGTGGGGGGTCGCCTCGGTGACCTTGCCGCAGTCGCGGCAGACCAGGTGGGCGTGGTCGGGGGCGGAGGTGGAGTGGTACGTCGGAGCGCGGTCGGTGATGTGGGCGTGCCGGATCAGGCCGAGCTCCTCGAGCAGCTCGAGGGTGCGGTACACCGTGGACAGGTTCACCGCGCCGGACTGGGCGCGGATCGCGGCGTGCACCTCGTCAGGGGTGGCGTGCCCGAGCCGCTCCACGGCGTGCAGCACAAGCTCGCGCTGGGGGGTGAGCCGGTAGCCCTTCTCGCGCAGGCGGGCCTGCCACTCCTGCTGGTTGTCGGTGCGGCTCACGCTGCCGAGTTTAGGACCGCGCCCTCGATCAGGACATCGGCACGACGGCGGGTGAGCACGTTGTTGCCGACCAGCGCAGTGATCGTGACGGCGACGCCGACCAGCTGGACCGGGCACTGGGGGTGCTCCCCATGGAAAGGTCCCGCTGCCCATGGTGAATTCACCATGGGGAGCTTCCCCTTACCAGGGGACCCTGGTAAAGGTCCCCGGCACGGGTGGGCAGGCGGGCTACTGGCGGACCAGGCGGGCCCACAGGTGCGGCTGCAGCTCCTGGCTCATCGCCGCCATGTCGAAGGCCCACAGGAGGTCGCCCTCGACCAGCCCGTACATCCGGGTCCCCCCGACGTACTCCTTGGCGGTCTTGGTGCGCACCACGGCGTCGGTGCTCATCTCGATCTTGGCGCCGTCGGCCTGGCCGTACCACACCTCGACGAACCCGGTGTGGTGCGCGATCAGCCACTCCAGCGAGCCGCCCGCCTTGGGGCGCAGGAAGCCGGTCTCGATCGCGGAGTCGCGCACCTTCTCGCCGTTCTCGTCGATGATCCAGGCCCGGCTCATGTAGTGGAAGAACGGCCGGCCGTCGTGGGTGAAGATCATCTCCTGCCCGAACGCGAACCCGTCGATGGTCGGGTAGTCGCCGTGCCCGTTGCCGGCCCAGGTCCCCAGCAGCCAGGCCACCGGAGCGCAGTCCGGGTGCAGGTTCTGCGGGATCTCGAAGGGCATCAGTTGTCGGCGTTCATCAGCTTGTACAGCACGACCAGCGCGACGAAGCCGGTCAGGAGCACGACGAGGCACATCAGGGTGATGAAGAGGGCTTCCATGATGGAGAAGTCTATCCGTGGAGGTGAGTACGACGGGCGGGCGGCGGTGTCGAACGGGTCACTTCAGCGGGGCTTGATGGCCAGCAGGTCTCGTGCCTCGTCCGCGGTCATCGGGGTGCGCTGGGCCAGCCGGCCGAGCTCGGCCGCCCGGGACACCAGCTGCTCGTTGTGCTCGACCGGGACACCGCGGGCGAGCGTCAGCACGTCCTCCATGCCCACGCGCAGGTGGCCGCCCTTCGAAAGCGCGGCCAGGATCACGTTCAGCGTGGACCGGCCGATGCCGGTGGCCGACCAGGACGTCACCGCGTCGGGGAGGCCGGCCACCGCGGCAACCAGCGCGTCCGTCGTACCGGCCATGCCGCCGGGCACGTTCATGACCAGGTCGCAGTGCACGCGCCCGCCGAAGGGCGGGCCGTACTTGTCCAGCAGCCGGTGCAGCGCGTGCACGTGCCCGAGGTCGAACAACTCGAACTCGGGGACGACCTGGCGCTCCTGGGTGAGCTGGTACAGCTCGGTGATGAACGGCCACGGGTTGGAGAACACGTCGTCGCCGAAGTTCGTCGTACCCATGGTCAGGCTGCAGGAGTCCGGCCGCGCGTCCAGCACCTTCAGCCGCTTGTCCAGCGGGTCGTGCACCGAGCCTCCGGTGGACAGCTGGACGACCAGGTCGGTCTGCTCGTGCAGCGCCTCGACGGTCGCCTTGAGCCGGCCGAGGTCGAGGGTCGGCTGGTGCTCGGCATCGCGGATGTGCACGTGGATCATCGCCGCGCCGGCGGCCTGGCAGCGTTTCGCGGTGTCGACCAGCTCCTCCAGCGTGGTGGGCAGCTGGGGGCAGTCCTCCTTGGCGGTCTCCGCCCCGGTGGGCGCGACGGTGATCAGCAGGTCCCCGGCGGTCGCAGAGCTCATGGCGTCATCGTGCCAGACTGCGCGGGTCGTCTCTGAGCTCGGAGGGTCTTGTGAGGGCGGTCGTGCAACGGGTGCTGTCGGCGTCGGTCAGCGTGGACGGCTCGGTGGTCGGCACGCTGTCTCGGCCCGGGCTGTTGGTGCTGCTCGGGGTGACCCACGACGACGGTCCGCAGGAGGTCGCGTGGATGGCGCGCAAGATCTGGTCGCTGCGCATCCTGCGCGACGAGCAGTCCGCCTCGGAGGTGGATGCGCCGATCCTGGTGGTCAGCCAGTTCACGTTGTACGGCGACGCCCGCAAGGGGCGCCGGCCCACCTGGAACGCGGCCACGCCCGGGCCGGTGTCGGAGCCGGTGTACGACGCGGTGTGCGCGGCCCTGGAGGGTCTGGGCGCCACGGTGGCGCGGGGTGTGTTCGGGGCGGACATGGTGGTGGCCTCGGAGAATGACGGGCCGGTCACCCTGGTCCTGGACACCACCCCCTGACTCCGCGTCTCCGACACGACATCGGTAAGACCTCGGCAGGTTTTCCGGACAAATCGGACCGAGGGGTCTAGCCTCCTTGGTGGTTGCCTGCACGCAACAACCGCTCAGCGGCACCGAGCTCTCGGGGCCCGAAACGATCACCTGCACAGGGGGAAGGTCATGACCAGGTTCCGCCGGGCCGCCACCATCGCGGCCGCCACCTCCGTCGTACTCCTCGGGAGCGCGGCCGCGGCCTCAGCCCAGACGCTTTCGCTGCGCGACGCCCACCACGACGTCTGGAAGACCACCGACGCCGGGCAGACGTTCACCGCGGCCCCGCAGGCTAACCGCGCGGACGTGACCAAGGTCCGGGCGAGGTACACGCGCAAGAACCTGGTGATCACCCAGCACTTCACGAAGCTCGACAAGGTGGGCTCCGGAGACGTGTACACCATCGCGCTGCGCACCAACGCGCACCTGCGCCGGCTGGTGTTCGTGCAGGCGGTCAACGTCAACTGGGCCGGACACGCGTGGATGGACAACGCGCGGAAGAAGCCGGTGGCGTGCACGGTCGGCGAGCACATCAGCTACGCGCGCAACACGGTCCGGGTGTCGGTGCCCGCGACGTGCCTGAAGTCGCCGCGCTGGGTGCAGTTCACCGCCTTCGACCTGCACATCGTGTCCAGCACCCTGTTCTACGGCGACAACCCGATGAACACGCAGGCCGAGCCGAAGGCGTGGAGCCCGCGGCTGCACAAGGGCTGAGTACGACGGACGGGGTGGATGCTCGGCGGTCACCGGCGGGCGTTTCTCCAGACGTCACCACGGCTGGTGGCCTAGTCTGAGGCCGCCCATCCCGTCCCAGGCCCAGGGGGAACTGCCCGTGCGCACAGCGATCCGGCGGACGTTCACGACCGCGGTCGCCACCTCCGTCGTACTCCTCGCCGTCGCCGGCGCCGCTTCGGCGCAGGGGCTGAGGATCCGCGACGTGAAGCACGACATGTGGGCCGGCGCCGCGTCCGACCAGCCGTCCCAGTTCCGGGCCGCCCCGCACCGCGCGACCGGCGACGTCCTGAGCGTCCGGCTGCGACACGGGCCGCACAACGTGGTGGTCACCGAACGGTTCGCGCGGCTCGACCGCAGCGGGCAGGGCGACCTCTACGGCTTCCGGCTGCGCACCGACGAGCGGGTGTGGCGCGACGTCCAGGTGCAGGCGTACCGGCGCAGCGGCTGGGGCGGCACCCTGTCGATGTTCCGCCGCAACGGCCGTTCGGTGAGCTGCGACCGGCTCGTCGCGCGGATCGACTACGGCAGGGACCTGCTCCGTCTCAGGGTGCCGCGACGCTGCCTCGGCGACCCGCAGTGGGTGCAGCTGTCCGCGGTGGACGCGCACATCACGCTGCACGGCACCTGGGTGGTGGACAACCCGCACAACAACGAGGCGTCCTTCAGCGGCTGGAGCCCGCGGGTGAGCCGCTAGCTCAGTCGACGACCCTGCCGATCCGCACCTCGCTGACCGCGACGGTGTCCCGCGGGCCGCGGACCGTGTCGAGGATGGTCATCTTGACCGTGCTGGTGCGGGTGACCGGGATCCGCATGGTCTGCATGCCGCGGTTGTGCGCGGAACCGTCGAGCTTCTGCACCACGCTGCTGCCGTCGGAGAAGGTCCAGCGGACCTTGGTGATCCGGTCGTTCTCGGCGTAGCGGTTCGCCCCGTCGTACGGGTCGGTCTTGGCGTACCCGGGCACCAGCCCTACCTGGCCGATCGGCATCGTGTGGTCGAGGGTCAGCGTGAGCACCTCGCCCCGCCCGCTCCCGTTGCACCGCCAAGCGGTCGACATGTCCTGGTCGAACACGTTGCCCGGCTGGTAGGAGACCTTGTTGCCCCCGGCGTCGAAGGCGTCCGCGGACTGGCAGGTCGCACCGGCGGCGGTGACGTGGGCCAGGTCGGTCGCTCCGGAGTACGACGCACCGGGCTGCTGGCTCGCGGAGCTCCCGCCCTGCGAGGGCGCCGCCGAGGACGGGATCACCAGCTTCCCCGAGCCCTTCGACGCGGCGTTGTCCGCCACCGAGCTGGAGAACGCCCGGCCGACCGCGTAGGCACCGAGGATCAGGGCCAGCGCGGCCACGGCGAGCACCGTCGGCACCATCCAGGCCGGCCGCTCGTCCGCATCGGCCTGCTCGGCCACACTGGCCGGCTCGCTGCGCGAGAACAGGTCCTCGATGTTGAGCTGCGTGGTCGGTTCCGGCACCGGAGCGCGGTGCGCGGGCCCGGTCGCCTCGTCGTAGTGCCGGGCCGCCTCGTCGTACTGCCCCTCGCCGTTGCCACCGCCGCCGGCCTGCTCGTAGGCGCGCTGGTAGCCACGGCGATACGCCTCGGCGTACTCCGGAGGCAGGTCAGGGGGGAGGCCACCCTGCTGGTTCGAGTCCGACACGACGCTCCACTGTACGAAACATCCGGATGGGCGCCAACGGCGGTCGGCCCCGCCGCTGCGTGAGCGGACGGGGCCGACCGTCGCAGGGAGGTCAGATCGCGACGGCGACCTCGGCGACTACGCCCTGCTGGGCGACCACCTTGCGGTCCACGACATCCGCACGCGGCGCGAGGGTGCGCACCGTCCACTCGCCGGGGGCGGCGAAGAACCGGAAGTGCCCGGTGGCCGAGGTGGGCACCTCGGCGGTGAACTCGCCGGAACGGTCCAGCAGCCGCACGTACGCCCCCGCGACCGGCTGGTCGTCGCGCTTGACGACGCCCTGGATCACCGACTCCTTGGCGATATCGACGCCCTCGAGCGAGACGCCGCCCTCAGTGGCTCCGCACATCAGGCCTCACCCGGCTCGTCGCCGAGGACCACGGGTACGCCGACCAGGGAGCCCCACTCGGTCCAGGAACCGTCGTAGTTCTTGACGTTCTGCTGGCCGAGCAGCTCGTGGA
>DASSKA010000033.1:0-2098 GCA_035690905.1 Nocardioidaceae bacterium
GTGGCTGATCACGATCTGGGAGCCCTCGGGGCCGAGCCGGTCGAAGACCTCGGGGTTGACGAAGATGTGCGTCGGCGCCGACCTGGTCATCCGGCCGTCGACGGTGGTGGTCACCGCGGCGATGTTGTCGTAGGTGTGCGGGTCGGCCTGCAGCATCTGGTTCAGGTCGGTCTCGGTGGCCGGCATCTCGACCACGAGCTTGCCGCGCCAGTCGGGCAGCACCTTCTGGACGTCGAGGACGGCCTGGTCGGCGGTGCGGAACAGGCTGGCGGCGCGGGCCGGGTCAGCGACCATCACCAGCGCGCGGGGCGAGCGCCGCACGGTGAGCCGGTCCAGCAGCCAGAGCGGGGCCGGGTCGCCGTAGCGGCCGCGGGCGGAGACGAACGCGGCACCGCCGGTGGTCCTCGCCAGGGTGAGGGTGACCTCCATGTTGCTGCCGCCCTGGTCGTAGCCGGCGATCCGCCAGCCAATCGCGACGTCGCCGACCCACCCGCGGCCGTCGAGCCGGCGCTCTTGTGCCGTGGTCAGCCGGGCGGCGTCCTCGTCGACGTACCGCATCGACAGGCCGGCGACGTGCAGGGCCCGGACGTTGTCGAAGACGGCGCCGAGCTGGTGCCTCGCGGCCGGGTCGCCCGGCAGCGCCAGGGCCAGCACCTGCCGGCGGCTGCCGTGCTCCAGACCCGCCGTCAGCCGTGCCAGAAGTTTCGCCGCCGCGCTCTCCCGGCTGCCGACCGCCACATCCCCGGTCCTCGGAGCCGGCTGGTTCTGCCTGGGCAGGACCGCGGTCTCCGGGCGGGTGAGCAGCCAGGCCAGCGAAGCGCAGGCGGCCACGAGCACAAGACCGGCCGCCCACAGCAGCGGGCGGCCGGTCCTGGAGGTTCGGTCAGCGGATGCGGACGGCACCGGAGTACGGCATCGAGTTCACGGGGGCCGTGACCACGCCGACGCTGGGGTTCTCGGCGTTCACGATCTGGCCGTTCCCGATGTAGATGCCGACGTGGCTCACCGGTTGATAGTAGAAGACCAGGTCGCCGGGCTGAAGCTCGGACTCCGAGACGGGTGTGCCGTAGCTCATCTGCGCGGCGGCGTTGTGCGGCAGGCTCACCCCCGCCTGCGCCCAGGCCCCCATGGTCAGGCCGGAGCAGTCCCAGGCGTCCGGTCCGGTCGCGCCGTACACGTAGGCGTCGCCGAGCTGTGCCTCGGCGAAGGCGACCACCGCAGCGGCGCTGCCAGAGACCGGGGCGTTGCTGAGCGGGGGCCGGGTGGCGCTGCGGCTGACGGTCGCGGTGCGGGCCGCGGCCTCGGCCTGGAGCCGGTCCAGCAGCGCCTTGGCGGCAGCGGCCTTCTTGTGGATCGTGGCCTTCTCCGCGGCAAGCTGTTGCTTGGTCTTCGCGATCTGGGCGAGCTCGCGCTTGGCGGCCTGCTTGCGCAGCTCCAGCTGCTTCTCCTGGACGGCGAAGTCGGCCATCATCTGGCTGCGCTGGTCGTTGAACTGGGAGACCGTGGCCAGTTGGTTCAGGAAGGTGTCGGGGTTCTTGGACAAGAACGCCTGGGTGGTGGTGGACAGCGCCTGGCCCTGGTACTGGCTGACCACGCTGGTTGCGACCTGCTGGCGGACCTGGTCGACCTTCGCCTGCTGCCGGTACAGGTCGGATTGCAGCGCCGAGAGCCGCCTGCGCGCGGCCTTGAGCTGGTCGGCGGCCTTGTTGTAGCGCTCGGAGGCCTGCTCGGCCTGGTGGTAGAGCTGCTGGGCGGTGGCCCTCGCCTGGTGGATGCTCGGTTTCGCGAAGGTCGGGGTCGGACTGAGCATCGGGCTGCCTACTGCTGCGATGCACAGGGCGGTGAGGACACCAGCGATGCGCTTCCGGCCGTCGATCACGAGCGGACGGTCTCCCTCTTTGCTCTGACGCCTACCAGGTGAGCTGACGGGTTCGGGCCGCAAAGAATGCCCTACACGCACGAGAAGAGGCCGCACCAGCGGCCCCCGTTCGCGCGCGATTCACCCCAAGGAACGTGGTTCCCCGGCTCCGAACCACGACTTCCCCTCGTGGCCCAGACTCGGCGCGGTGCCCGAGCCGACCCGGTCTGGCCGAACTAC
>DASSKA010000034.1:0-3566 GCA_035690905.1 Nocardioidaceae bacterium
CACCCATCCGAACACCCTCAGGTACCGCCTCAGGCGCGTGACCGAGCTCACCGGCCGGTCGCTGGACTCCGTGGACACCCTGCTCGAGCTCATGTGGGCGCTGGAGATCAGTGCACCGGACTGACCGTCGAATCCGTTGGCTGATTCTCCAACGGCCGCCCGTGAATCGTTGGACAGGCACACGTGGACGACCTCCCAGGAGCGGATGCATCGTTGTGCATCCGCTGCATCTACCGCGCAGCCATCCGAAGGATCATGGAGGACCACGGTGCTGATTCCCGAGCAGGCAAAGGCCGACGACCTCGTGGGAAAGGTCGCGATCATCTCCGGCGCCGGATCGCGCGCGTCGGGCATTGGGAACGGCCGGGCAGCGGCAGTCCTGCTCGCTCAGGCGGGCATGAAGGTCGCCCTCGTCGACGCCGCCGCCGAGAATCTCGTCGAGACCAGGGAGCTCATCGAGGACTGCGGCGGCGAGTGCCTGTCGTTCACCGCCGACGTATCCCGCGAGGATGACTGCGAGAGCGTCGTGGCCGGCGTCGCCGACGCGTGGGGCGGAGTCGACGTGCTGTTCAACAACGTGGGCATCGTCGGGCCGAGTGGATCTGTGGTCGACGTTGACCTGGACGCCTGGCACCGGTGCTTCGACATCAACGTGACCTCCATGGTGCTGATGTCCCGCTTCGCCATCCCGCACATGCGTCGCCGCGGTGGCGGCTCCATCATCAACACCTCCTCCATCGCCGGCGTGCTCGGCGCCCACCCGTCGATCATCTACAGCTCGACCAAGGGTGCGGTGACCAACCTGACCAGGGCGATGGCGGCGATGCACGGTCCCGAGAACATCCGGGTCAACGCGCTCGTGCCGGGCTTCCTCCACACACCGATGGTCTACGCCCAGGGCCTCAGCGAGGAGGACCGTGTCCGCCGTCGCAACGTCGCACCCCTCGGCGTCGGCGGGGTCGAAGGCAGCGGCTGGGACGTGGGCGAGGCTGTGCTCTTCCTGGCCAGCGACAAGTCCCGGTTCATCAGCGGGGTGAACCTGCCCGTCGACGGAGGGCTCACCGCCGTCATCCCGATGACCGACACGATGAGCGTCACCGCCCCCGTCGACGTCCGATGACCGCGACGAGCATCGCCGACATCATCGGATGGCATCACACTGTCTTCGGACGCCTCACCGGGGAGACCGTCGAGTCACTCGTGACAACCGCCGGTCGAGGCGCGATCGCCGAGGCGGGCCTCGAGGCACGGGACATCGACGAAATCTTCGTCGGCCACTACAACGGGGGGCTGTCGCCTCTGGCCTTCTCCTCCTCCCTTGCTCTCGAGATCGACCCATCGCTGCGCTTCAAGCCGGCGACGAGGGTGGAGAACGCCTGCGCGACGGGATCGGCCGCCGTCCTCGCGGGTGCCCGGGCCATCGCGAGCGGACAGGCTCGCCGAGTGCTGGTCATCGGCGTGGAGAAGATGACCCACGCGTCCTCTGCCGAGGTGGGACGGTCACTGCTCGGCGCGGACTACGACCGGGCAGGCACCGACTCCCCGGTCGGGTTCGCCGAGCTGTTCGCAGCGATCGCGGAGCGGTACTTCGCCGTCTACGGTGACCGGAGCCACACTCTCGCGGCCATTGCGGCGAAGAACCACCGGCACGGCGTCGACAACCCCTACGCACAGCTGCGCAAGGACCTCGGATTCGAGTTCTGCAACACCGTCTCCGAGCGCAACCCGCTCGTCGCCGGCCCCTTGCGTCGTACGGACTGCTCACCCATCTCCGACGGCGCCGCAGCACTGGTCCTCAGCGCCCCGAACGCCTCGCCGAAGGACGCCCCTTCGGTGGCCCTGCGCGCCATGGCTCAGCGCAATGACTTCCTCCCGATGGGACGACGAGACCTCATCACGTTCGAAGCCGGGAAGGCTGCGTGGACCACCGTCTTGCGGAAGGCCGGGCTCGACGTCTGGGATCTCGACCTGCTCGAGGTCCACGACTGCTTCACGATCGCCGAGCTCATCGAGTACGAGATGCTCGGCCTCTGCGAGCCGGGACGCGGGCACGTGGCGATCGAAGAGGGGTGGACAAGGAAGGGCGGGAAGCTTCCGGTGAACCCTTCGGGTGGCCTCAAGTCGAAGGGCCACCCGATCGGGGCCACCGGCGTCTCCCAGCACGTCCTGGCGTGCATGCAGCTGACCGGGACCGCCGAGGGCATGCAGGTGCCTGGTGCCAGGTTGGCCGGAGTCTTCAACATGGGCGGCACAGCGGTGGCCAACTACGCCTCGATCCTGGAGCGCGCGTCATGACCGACTACCCCCTCTGTCTGCGCACGCTCCTGGCTGGCGCCTTGCGCAAGTACGCGCACCGTCCGGCCCTCGTGGTCGACGGACGCACCTGGTCCTACGCCGACCTGGACACAGCGTCCAACCGGCTTGCGAACGCCCTGGTGGCTCGCGGCGTCGGCCCGAGCACGCCGGTCGCGTTGATGATGTCCAACTCCGCGGAGTACGTCGTGGCGGACCTGGCGATCATCAAGCTGGGCGCCGCCCGAGTACCCCTCAACGACATGCTGTCCGCCGACGAGGCGGCCTACATCCTGCGCGACAGCGGCGCTGTCGTCGCGATCGCGGACGCGAAGCAGGTCGAGGCCGCTGCCCGCCGGCTGGCGGCCGGCGAGACCCTGCACACCGTCATCCTGACGGAAGGCTCGCCGGGGCCAGGGGTGCTGACGTGGGACGACGTGGTGAGCACGGCAAGTGGCGGGGAGCCCCGAGTGGACATCTCCCCCAGCGACGTGGGCGTGATGATGTACACCGGCGGCACGACGGGCCTCCCCAAGGGGGTCGTCCATGTCCAGAGCTCGCTTGCCCTGAACCTGCTCGTGCACCGGGTGGAGGCAGAGATCCGCTCGGACGAGCGGCTCCTGCTCTCTTCTCCGCTCCCCCACAGCGCGGGCTTCCTGCTGCAGACTGCGCTCACCGCAGGCGCGCTGACCTACGTCGAACGCCGCTTCGACCCCGGCAGTGTCCTCCGGGCCATCGAGCACCATCGCGTCAGCTACCTGTTCATGGTGCCGACCATGATCTACCGGCTTCTCGACCGGGCCGCCGAGACGCCGGGCGACTACTCGGCCCTGCGCACCGTGCTGTACGGCGCGGCGCCGATCTCGCCTGAACGGCTCGAGGAGGCGCTGGCCCGTTTCGGTCCGGTGTTCATGCAGCTGTACGGACAGTCGGAGGCGCCGAACTTCATCACGCGCCTGCCGCGGGAGGCGCACACCACCGACCCGGCCGGCGCCCACCGGCTGCGGAGCTGCGGCCAGCCGGCGCCACTGGCCGAGGTGCGGATTCTCGATGAGACAGGGCACGAGTGCCCGCCAGGAGTCGAGGGGGAGGTAGTGGTCCAGACCGCGTACACGATGATCGGCTACCACAACCTGCCGGAAGCGACGGAGAAGACGTTGCGCGACGGCTGGCTCCACACGGGCGACATCGGCTATCTCGACGATGACAGCTTCCTGTACCTGCTCGACCGCAAGAACGACATGATCATCAGCGGCGGCATGAACGTCTACTGC
>DASSKA010000035.1:0-10888 GCA_035690905.1 Nocardioidaceae bacterium
CGGGGCTTCTACCAGATGATGGACGGCGTCGAGGTGGGCCGGGTGAACGTGGCCGCCCGCGGCTGCGGGGTGGCGCTGCGCGCGTTCGAGCTCGGCGTGGACTACGCCCAGCAGCGGGAGACGTTCGGCAAGAAGATCGCCGACCACCAGGCGGTCCTGTTCCGGCTCGCGGAGATGGGCACCAAGGTGGAGGCGGCCCACCAGATGATGGTGCGGGCCGCGCGCACGAAGGACTCCGGGCAGCGCAACGACCTGGAGGCGGGGATGGCGAAGTACCTCGCCAGCGAGTACTGCGCGCAGGTGGTGGAGGACTCCTTCCGGATCCACGGCGGCTACGGGTTCTCCAAGGAGTACGAGATCGAGCGGCTCTACCGGGAGGCGCCGATGCTGCTCATCGGGGAGGGCACCGCCGACATCCAGCGGATGATCATCGGCCGCCGGCTACTGGAGGACTACAAGCTCCGCTGAGCCGAGGCGCCAGTCAGCTGGACCGGGAGCGGACCCGGGCCCGCAGCTTGCGCACCAGCGCCCGGGCGCGCCCGGCGGGGGACTGGTTCAGCGGCGTGGTGGCGGCCTCGAGCCGGGCCCACCGCAGCAGCAGGCTGTGCGCGGCGTACACCCCGGCCGCCGCCACCTGCTCCTCGGTGGCCTCGGCCCTGCCCTGGGCGGCGGGGCCGGGGACCAGGTCTTCCAGGTCGCCGAGCACGCTGTAGCCGGCCACGGCCAGCGCCTCGACCTGGCCGCGTGCCCACTGCGTCAGCCAGTCGTGGTGCGCGGCGGGCACCACAATGCGCTGGTCACCCTGGTGCTGGGTGAGCATCCGGCCCGCCAGCCGGTGCTTCACGAGGCGTTCGTAGTCCTTCGTGGCCAGCTCCCCGTCCTCCAGGGACTCGTTGAGCCGCCGGACGAACTCGGTTGCCCCGATGCCCATGCCCGGGTTGAGCGGAACGTCGGTGTCGAAGCCGGAGGGGTCCACGCCGATCACGCCGGCGAACCGGTCCCAGAGCTCGCTGGCCCGGCCTCGCGGCATGGTCACCACGGTGATGGCAGAGGCCGGCAGCACCTTGCACCACGGCTCGAGGACGTTCGCCAGGTGGATCGTGCGGGCCATCGGGCCGAGCCGGTTGGAGCCCTCTGCGAGCTGGTGCTGCAGCCGGGTGAGCATGACCGCGAAGTCGGTCGTGTTCCCGTTCTTGACCGACTCCTGCCACAGGGAGGAGACCTGCCGGGCGACGTCCCGGGCGGTGACGATTACCCTCAGGTCCGGACCGAGCTCGGTCACGATCCGCTCGATGGTGGGCGGGTCCGCGTGTCGGAAGTGCTCGTGCGAGATCACCACCGTTTCACCGGGCCAGGCGCGGGCCTCGGCCACGGCCCGTGCCCAGGCGCCCTCCGCGGGCGGCTCCAGCCCGGTGATCGGCGCGACCAGGTCGCGGGCGGCGAAGTAGTGGTCCTTGCGCTCGCCCGGGTAGCAGACACCGAGGCTGCGCAGCAGGTCGCGATTCTTGGCGAGCACGTTCTGCACGAACGTCGTGCCCGTCTTCGGAGCGCCGATGTGCATGTACGTCGTCACGGTCCTACGGCCTCCGTACGTGTCGAAGTGGCTGGTGGCATCGGCGACCCGTTGACCGGCCGTGAGTGTAACGCACCCCGCGCCTGCCATGCTGGGCCGGTGACGATGGCCAGGCGCTTCCGCCAACAGGCGCAGGCATGCGCCGAGCTCGGCTCGCCGATGTACGCCGACCTGCTCGGCCGCTGCGCCCGCGACATCGACGAGGGCGGCGTGGTCGCGGCGGTGCTGGCCGGCCACGAGGACGATCCCGGCCCCTCCGGGCTGGCGCTGCGGCTCGCCGGCAGCGTGCACCGGCTGGTCCTGGAGGGGCGGGCCGGCGAGCTCGCGTCGTACTTCCCGAGCGTCGGAGGTCGGTGGGACCCGGACCGCGGGTGGCGAGCCTTCCAGGCACTGCTCGGCGACTCGCCGGAGGTCGTCCGCGAGTGGCTGGACCGGCCGCCCCAGACCAACGAGGTCGGCCGCGCCGGCGCACTGCTGGGCGGGCTGCTGCGCGTCCCGGCGCCGGCCAGGCTCCCGGTGCGGCTGCTGGAGATCGGCTCCTCGGGAGGCCTGAACCTGCGCGCGGACCGGTTCTGCTGCACCGACGAGCGCGGCCGGCGGTGGGGCGATCCGGACAGCGCGGTGGTCCTCGAGGGCGCCTGGCGCGGGGCCGACCCGGTGCCGTGGCCGGACCTGACCATCGTGGAGCGGCTGGGCAGCGACGTGATGCCGGTGGACCCGACCACGCCTCAGGGGCGGGTGGTGCTCACGTCCTACGTCTGGCCCGACCAGGACGTCCGGCAGGCCCGGCTACGGGCCGCGCTCGACATCGCCGCGACCTGTCCTGCGGAGGTACGACGCACCGACGCGCGGTTGTTCGTGGAGGGTATCGAGGTCGTGCCCGGGACGCTGACCGTGCTCTGGCACAGCGTGATGTGGCAGTACCTCACCGCCGACGACCGGGCGGCCGTCGAGGCCGGCGTCGAGGCGATCGGAGCCACCGCGCGGGACGACCGGCCCTTCGCGCACCTGCTCCTCGAGCCCCTGCGGCGCACCCCAAGCGCCGAGTACCAGTTCCTGGTGGTGCTGCAGATCTGGCCGACGGGGGAGCGCCGGGTCCTCGGCACCTCAGTCGGCCACGGCATCCCCACCACCTGGGAGTAGCGACCCGATTGCCAGTGAGGTTCGCCACCCGTCGTACCCTCCGAGCGGCCGCTTCGGGCACCATGGGCGGAAAGTCGTGCGTCGGAGAGGAGCACCGGATGCAGTTCGGGCGGACCTACGAGGAGTTCGAGGTCGGAGCGACGTACAAGCACTGGCCGGGGAAGACGGTCACCGAGGCGGACGACCACCTGTTCTGCCTGATCACCATGAACCACCACCCGCTGCACCTGGACGCGCACTACGCGGAGGAGACCACCCAGTTCGGCAAGAACGTGGTGGTGGGCAACTACGTGTACTCGCTGGTGCTGGGCATGAGCGTGCCGGACATCTCCGGGAAGGCGATCGCGAACCTGGAGATCGAGTCGCTGCGCCACGTGGCGCCGACCTTCCACGGCGACACCATCTACGCCGAGACCACTGTCCTGGACAAGCGCGAGTCGAGGTCCAAGGACGACCGGGGCGTGGTGCATGTGGAGACCAAGGGCTACAACCAGGACGGCACGCTGGTGTGCATCTTCCGGCGCAAGGTGATGGTGCCCAAGCAGAGCTACCTCGACGCCCGGGGCGGCGAGCAGCCCGGCCGGCCGACGCTGGTCGAGAAGTCCTGAGCGGGACGCGGTGAACGGTGCTGAGGGCGCGGGGACCGACCAGACCCAGAGTGAGCTGTGGCTGGTCCGGCACGGCGAGACCGAGTGGAGCCGCGAGGGCCGGCACACGTCGGTCACCGACCTGCCTCTGACCGAGTCCGGTGTCGCGGTCGCCAAGACGCTGGCCGAGCGGCTGGACGGGCTCGAGTTCGGTCTGGTGCTGACCAGTCCGCGGCAGCGGGCCCGTCGTACCGCAGAGCTGGCGGGGTTCCCCGGAGCACGCGTCGAGCCGGCCCTGGCCGAGTGGGACTACGGCGACTACGAGGGGCTGACCAGCGACCAGATCCGCGAGACGGTCCCGGGCTGGACGGTGTGGACCCACCCCTGCCCGAGTGGGGAGACCGCCGAGCAGGTCGCCGCCCGGTTGGACCGGGTGGTGGCCGAGGTCCGGGGGTACGGCGGACGGGCACTCGTGTTCGGGCACGGGCACGCCCTGCGGGCGCTGGCCGCCCGGTGGGTCGGGCAGCCGGCGAGCGACGGGCGGCTGTTCCGGCTGGACACCGCCACCGTGAGCACGCTCGGCTACGAGCGCGAGACCCCGGTGGTGCTGCGCTGGAACGCCTGACTCACGTCCGCGGGTGCGTGCGGTAGTACTCCCGCCAGATCAGCCGGTGCACCGGGATCCAGCGCGGGATGTCCCGCAGCCCCGGGATCAGCGGCAGGAACGTCAGCAGCAGGGTCAGCACCAGCATCAAGCCCCACACCAGCGCGTCGGCGTTGTCGGAGGTGGAGAACGGCTTGACCTGGTACCAGAACGTGTACAGCCACATCCACGGCTGCCCCGGGTAGTTGCCGGTCTCGTTCATCATCCCCCACTGGTCGCCGCCGAGCTGCCGGGCACGGGCCTGGTCCTCGAGGTAGGCGCCGTCGGAGAGCAGCAGCAGGGACCGGGTCTGGTCGCCGCCGTAGAAGCTGCCCGAGGACGTCAACGAACCCTCCAGGCCGCCGGAGCGGGCCAGTGCCAGGAGACCCACGGCCATCAGCGGGACCGGGCCGTAGTTGCCGGGCTGCACCTGCCTCGGGTCACCGCCTGGAGCCTTGGCCAGCGCGTCGCCGTAGGCGGTGGCCCAGCCGCTGCGGGTGGTCGGCGTGGCGTTGCGCCAGGCCGCCAGTGCCGCGGTCACCGCGGGGGTGGCGACCAGGTCGGACAGCGGCTGCAGCACCAGGCCGGCCGAGTCGACCGGCAGCCGCACCCCGCCCCACTGCTGCAGCGGGATGCCGAGCAGGTTCTGCCCGGAGCTGTTGTCGTTGTACGGCGGGCCGTAGGTCGCGCTCGCCGACGTGCCGGCCAGCTCCGCGGTGGCCGTCGCGATGACGTCGGCCGGCGCCACCTGCGCCCAGCGGCGCATGGTGATCGCGTTCTCGTCCGGCGAGGAGAACACCGCGGCGAGGCCGACGGTGAGCAAGGTGACCACGACCAGCGCGGCCACGAACTCCTTGACCAGGTCGTAGGGCCGGGTGGGGAACTCAGCGGCGGCCCGGGTGCGGCGGCGCTGCCGGGGAATGGTGGTGGTCATCTCACTCCTCCTCGGCGCCGAGCGGCGGCACCACGCCGTGCCGGCGCACCAGGATCACGTGGACGACCGCGATCACCCCGACCGCGAACGGGAGCAGCACCACGTGCCACAGCAGCATCTGGCCGGGGTTGAGCACGTTGAACCAGGCGCCGATGCCCACCGCGTTCAGCCCGTCCTTGGCCTGGGTGCTGATCCACTGGGAGTCGAAGTTCGACTGAGACAGGTAGCCGGTGAACGCGGTGCCGATCGAGGCCACGAACGCGATCATGCCGGTGACCCAGGTCAGTGTCCGGTGCCCGCGCCAGGAGGCCATCCAGAACTGCCCCCACAGGTGCAGCACCATGAACACGAAGAACAGCTCGACGCTCCACAGGTGCAGCGAGTTCACGAAGCGGCCCAGGTTGGACACGTGCCACCACGCCGCCCCGCCCAGGGCCAGCCAGGCGCCGGAGGCGAGTACCACGAGCAGCGCCGCGAGGGTGGTCACCCCGAACACGTAGATCCATGAGGCGACGTAGGCCGGCTGCCGGTCCGGCAGTGCCTGTCCGGGCGGGACCGTCCTGGAGATCCGGGTCCGCAGCGAGGTGGTCCAGTTCGCGCGGCCGGCTCCGGTTGCCCGGACCTCGGCGCTCACCGGGTCTCCCCGTCCTGGTGGTCCTCCTCCGGAGGACGCTCGAGTGCCCCGTGCGGGAAGGGCAGCAGGAGTGCGAGGACGAAGATCACGAGCATCGCGCCGATGATGGCGAGGTTCGTGAGGCTGATGCTGATCACGCCCCAGTGCAGGTAGGTACCGCTCATACCGCCGATGGTCGGCGGGTGGCAGGGCACCAGCCAGGGACCTAGGTCCCCCGCTGCGGTGACGTTCAGGTGGTCGCTGGCAGGACGCCCCACTCCACCAGCACATCCACGAGGTCGGGTGTGCAGGCCAGGGCGGTGATCTGCGCCGCCGTGAACCAGCCGACGTCGTCGGCGTCGTCCCCGGCCACGACCTGGTCCGGCGCGCTGTCGGGCGCGGGGGAGCACAGGTAGTCGCGGATCACGAACAGCGCGTCCGCGGGGGCGGCCCGCTCCACGGTCCCGGCCAGATCACCCACCACGACGGGCAGGGCAGTCTCCTCGAGGACCTCGCGCCGAACGGCGGCGACGTCGCTCTCGCCCGCCTCCACTCGACCGCCGGGCACCGACCAGAGTCCCTTGGACGGCTCGTGCCCGCGGCGTACCAGCAGCAGCCGGCCGGCCTCGTCCTTGACGATGCCGCCGACGCAGTCGATCCGGGGCCGCACGCCCGGAGGATACGCCGATGCTTGACGGCGGTGGTTTCAGGGCAAGACTGAGGCAATGACACTCGCCCCGGGCTGCCCTCGTTGCTCCGCGCCGGTCAACGGCAGCGGACAGGAGTGGCGGTGCCAGGACCACGGCCCGATCGCGCCGCTGTGGCGGCCCGCCAAGGCCGACTACGACAACTTCGTGGAGCACCTCCGACGCAGCCGGGCGATCCCGACCTATCTGCCCTGGCCGCTGAGCCCCGGCTGGTCGATCACCGACTTCGGCTGCGTGGCGCGGCCAGACCGCAGCGCCCGGGCCACCGTGGTCTCGGCGGCGGGCGCTACTGACCTGGACGGGGTGGTGGAGCTGTCGGTGGTCGCGGAGGAGCCGGGGACCGGCCTGGGTGCGCGCTGCGCAGGGGTGCACCGCACCGATCCGGGTGCGGACATCGGTGACGGCCCGCCGCAGGCAAAGGTGCGCATCGGCAGCCATCCGGTCTCGCTGTGGGCGGTGTCCACCTCCTGCACCGACGCATCCTTCGACCGGTCTGTATTCGCCGGGGAGGCGCAGGGCCGCTGGCTGTGGCTGGTCCTGCGGCCGGCCTCCGCGGCGCTGCTGCTCGGTGACGAGTGGATCCTGGTGAACGTGTGCGACCTCGGGCCGGAGCTGATCGACCTGCCGTTCGGCGGCAACCCGCCGGCCTGGTGACGCGGATGCGGATCGACCTGCACACGCACTCCGACCGCTCCGACGGGACGACCGCGCCCGCAGACCTGGTGGAGCACGCGGGCGTCGTCGGCGTCGACGTGCTCGGCCTGACCGACCACGACACCACCGAGGGGTGGGAGGAGGCCTCCGCCGCCGCCCTGCGGACCGGGGTGAGGCTGGTGCCGGGGATCGAGGTGAGCTGCCGCTTCGCGGGACACGGCGTCCACCTGCTCGCCTACCTGCCGGACCCGACGTACCCGCCGCTCGTCGAGGAGCTCGCCCGCATCCTGGAGGGCCGGCGTTCGCGGCTGCCGGCCACCCTGGCCAAGCTGCGTGGCCTGGGCGTCGACCTCGCTGCCGACGACGTACGACGGGCCGCCGCCGGCGCCGTCGCCATGGGGCGGCCGCACGTCGCGGACGCCCTGGTGGCCAAGGGCGTGGTGCGCAACCGGAAGGAGGCGTTCGACTCGTTCCTCCGAACGGGCGGGCCCGCCTACGTCGACCGCTACGCCGCCGACCTGGTCGCGATGCTGCGCACCGTCACGGGCGCCGGCGGGGTGTCCGTGCTCGCCCACCCGTGGGCGTCGCGGCACCACCACGAGGCGCTGGACCGCTCGGGGCTGGCACGGCTCGCTGATGCCGGCCTGGCCGGGATCGAGGTGGACCACCAGGACCACGATGCCGCAACGCGCCGGCAGCTGCGCGGCCTGGCCGCGGAGCTCGACCTGGTGGTCACCGGCTCGAGCGACTACCACGGCGCGGGCAAGCTGGACCACGAGATCGGCTGCAACACGACCGCGCCGGACAGCTACCAAAGGCTCGTCGACCTGGCGGGTGCGGCCGCGGCCGCCTCGGGCCGCTCCGCCCCGGCCGTCGTGGGCGCGTAGCAGCGGTACGCAATACTGCCGCCATGACGACAGCGACGTGGCGGCCGCTCCACGCCGGAGCGGCCTCGTGAACGCTGTCGTCGACCTCACCTTGCTGACCGAGGTGTTCGTGACGCTGTTCGTGATCATGGACCCGGTCGGCACCATCCCGCTGTTCTTGTCGCTGACCCGGGGCCGGTCCGCGAGCTCGATGAGGCGCGCGGCCTGGCAGGCGGTGACCGTGTCCTTCGGGGTGATCGTGGTCTTCGCCGCCTTCGGACAGCGGATCCTGGACTACCTCGGCATCTCGCTGCCTGCGCTGGAGGCCGCTGGGGGTCTCCTGCTCCTGCTGGTCGCGCTCGAGCTGCTCACCGGGAAGGAGCAGTCGGGGTCGACCCCTGCGGCCGACGTGAACGTCGCGCTGGTGCCGCTCGGCACCCCGTTGCTCGCCGGGCCCGGGGCGATCGTGGCGACCATGGTCTTCTCCCGCCGCGTGGACCAGGTGCCCGCGTTCGTCGCCGTAGGCCTCGGCGTGATCGCTGTGCACGTCACCATCTGGATGGCGATGCGGTTCTCGGTGCCGATCCTGCGGGTGATCCGGGAGAGCGGCGTGGTGCTGATCTCGCGCATCTCCGGACTGCTGCTGTCCGCCATCGCCGTCCAGCTGGTCGCGGACGCGGTGCGGGCCTTCATCGCCGGCAACGGCTTCGCCTCCTGAGCGCTTCGGAGCCGCTCGGAGCCGGGCCGGCAAGACGCTCGCGGCGTTGTCGCGAGCCGTCTCGGTCGCTTCCGCGAGCTGCCCCAGCCCCTTTACCAGGGCACCCTGGTAAAGGGAACCTCCCCACGGTGAACTCACCATGGGGAGGTTCCCCTTTCCATGGGGAGTACGACGGGTGGGCTGATGTGGCGGGGCACATCAGCCGGATCGGCCCGGCAGACCCGGTCGGCCCGGAAGCCCCGGTCAGCCCGGAAGCCCCGCTCAGCCCGGAAGTCCGGTCGGCGTGGTGGGCCAGTGATAACTTGGTCGATCAAAGGGGGAATTGCCATGGTTTGGTTCCTGATCGCCCTGGTGGCGGTGCTCGTCTGCAGCTACGTGGTCCGACGCCGGCTGCACGCGCGGGAACGCCTGCGGCTGCTCCGGGAGCAGCTGGAAGGTGTCCGTCGGCTGCTGGGGGAGGACCTGACCGTGCTCGGCGCGGACCTCGGCCTCCTGGACCGGGAGGTCGCCGGCGTCGTGCTCGACGACGCAACCCGTCGCGACCTCGAGGACGCTCACGCGTCCTACGCGTCCGCGCAGCGGGGGGCCGCCGGCATCCACACCACCGCCGACGCCGGGGTGGTCGCGACCGCGCTGGGTGAAGCCGGCTACCGCGTCGCCTGCGTCCGGGCCCGGATGGCGGGCGAGGAACCGCCGGGACGACGGCCGCCGTGCTTCTTCGACCCCCGGCACGGCCCGTCGTCCGACACGGTGATGTGGACCGACCCGGTGCACGGCACCCGCACCGTCCCCGCCTGCGCACACGACGCCGCCGTGGTGGCCGAGGGCCGGTCACCGAGCACCCGCACGGTGCAGGTCGGGACCAGGCAGCTTGCTTACTGGGAGGCGGGTGAGCCGTCGGCGGCCTACTACCAAGGGTGGTTCTCCACGGCCGTCCCGTTCCTGCCCGACATGCCGCGGCGGCGCTGGCGGGTGGACTCCCGCGCAGTGGAGCTGGCCGAGGCGGAGGCCGCAAAGTACGGCACACCCAGCGGCCCGTCCGGCACGTCCGGCGGGCTGGGCGGTTTCGCGAGCGGCGGCTGAACCGCAGTCAGCCGCGACCCATGCCCTGGAACCGGCCGAGCACCGAGGGCGGCACGTAGCGGGCCAGCGCCGTGACCAGCTTGTACCTCTTGCTGGGCACGGAGAGCCGCTTGCCGGCGTCCAGGTCGGCCAGTGCCTCGGTGACCACCCGGTCCACCGGCAGCCAGGACCAGCTCGGCGCCGACTCCTGGCGCACGTTCATCCGCTGGTGGAACTCGGTGCGGGTGAAGCCGGGGCACAGCGCCATCACCTGCACGCCGCGTGGGCGGTAGGTGACGTCGGCCCACTGGCTGAACGAGGTGACGTAGGCCTTCGCCGCGCTGTAGGTGCCGCGGGGCAGGAAACCGGCGACGCTGGAGACGTTCACGATCGCTCCGCTGCCCCGGGCCACCATGGCGCCGAGCGCGGCGTGCGAGAGCCGAAGCACCGCGATCACCAGCACGTCCAGCATCCGCTGCTCGTCCTCCACGGGATTGTCGAGGAGCGGGCGCTTGAGGCCGAACCCGGCGTTGTTGATCAGCAGGTCCACCGCCGGGCTGCCCGCCCGCAGCCGCTCCTCCACGCGGGCCAGCGCGGCCCGGTCGGAGAGGTCGGCGGGCAGCACCTCGGTGCGCACGTCGTACCTGCTCTCCAGCTCGGCGGCCACCTCCTTCAACCGCTGCTCGCTGCGCGCGACGAGCACCAGGTCGTAGCCGCGGGCGGCGAGCTGGTGGGCGAAGGCCAGGCCGATGCCGGCGGTGGGACCGGTCACGAGAGCGGTGCGGGTCATGCGCGAAGCATGACACGCGCGGCGCAGGCTGACGCCGGCACGGTCGGCGGCATGTCTGCTCCATCGTTTAGCGACGGGCGCACAGGGAACCCCCGTGACGGGCGGACCGCCCGCCCTCCTTGAGAAGAAGGAGATGCTTCATGGGTAAGAAGCCACGAGCCGCACTACTGAGCCTTTCCGCCGCGTCTCTGGTAGCCCTGATGGTCGACTACCTGCTCTCGGACCTTTCGAGGAGCTGAGACGCGCGTCCGGGGCCACGAGCCCCGCACGTTCGGTACGCGCCCGTGACCCCCGTCGGTCACGGGCGCGCCGTTGCTCGCAGCACGGTGTGCATGCCCTGGGCGCGGTGCCCGGGCTCGGCGCACCACAGCGCCAGCGTCTCTCCCGGCCTGGTGCGCACGACCAGCGTTGCCCGCTGACCGGGGTCGAGCACTGGCGTCTCCCAGTGGCCGGCACGGCCCTGCACGTCCAGGTCGTGCTCGGTGGCGCCGGTGTTGGTCACCACCAGCCTGACCCGCCCCGGACGGACCAGCGCGGCAGAGGTCACGATGGTCCACTCCGTCAGCCCCACCCGAACCTCGGACACCGCGTGCTCGGC
>DASSKA010000036.1:0-21268 GCA_035690905.1 Nocardioidaceae bacterium
TCATGAAGCGACTCCTCCGGACACGGGTTCGACGACGGCAACCTCGGGACCGAGGAACCGGGAGCTGAGCCGGACGAAGGCTGCCGACGCCTCGGCCGGGCCGGTCGTGCGGAAGACGTGCTGCGGCGGCGCGGCGTCGTCCGGCCGCAGCAGGTCGGCGCGGGTGAGCAGCTTGTAGAGGTCCTTCGCCGTCTCCTCGGCGCTGGACACCAGCGTCACCTGGTCGCCCATGACCAGGGACAGCACGCCGGTGAGCAGCGGGTAGTGCGTGCAGCCGAGGACCAGGGTGTCGATGCTGTGCGACGTGAGCGGGTCGAGGTACTCGTGGGCCACCTGCAGCAGCTCCGGGCCACTGGTCACCCCTGCCTCGACGAACTCCACGAACCGCGGGCAGGCCGCGGTGAACAGCTCGACGTGCGGGGCGGCGGTGAACGCGTCGTCGTAGGCCATCGACTCGGCGGTGGCCCGGGTGCAGATCACACCGATCCGCCCGGTACGGCTGGCCGCCACCGCCCGGCGGGTCGCCGGGTGGATCACCTCCACCACCGGCACCGGGTAGCGCTCGCGGGCGTCGCGGAGCACCGCCGCGCTCGCCGAGTTGCAGGCGATCACCAGCACCTTGACGCCCTCGTCGACCAGGTGGTCGAGGCACTCGAGGGCGTACTCCCGGACCTCGCCGATGGCCTTGGGCCCATACGGCTGCCGCGCGGTGTCACCGAGGTAGAGAACCGGCTCGTGCGGGAGCTGGTCGATGACCGCCCGGGCCACGGTGAGGCCACCGAAGCCTGAGTCGAAGATCCCGATGGGTGCGTCGGCCACGGGACCAGGCTAGTGGCCGAAGGCCCGCCGGTGCGCGGCAAAGCGACCTTCGTCACCCCCTACTTGGGGTGTCCCCATGCTTCACTCCCCCGGTCAAAGCGGTCCTCCCGCCGGGCCCGGCCATGGCCCTGTGCGGTTCCCCGGTGGGTCAACTGCGGGGGTCAGGCGTCGAAGGGGAGCTTGGGCTGCGGCGGCCCCAGGGTCGGGTCGACGCCGTCGAACAGTGAGCTGACCGACTCCCCGGCGTGCACCCGCGAGATCGCCTCGGCGAACAGCTCCGACACCGACCGCACCTGGAGCTCCGGCCAGCCCGTCGGACCCGGCACCGTGTCGGTGGTCACCACCTCGCGGATCATCGGGTGGTCGCGCAGCCGGTCCACCGCCTTCCCGACGAAGAGGCCGTGCGTGCAGGCCACCGACGCCTCGACGCAGCCGCGGGCGGCCAGCCGGTCCAACAGCTCCACGATCGAGCCCCCGGTGGCGATCTCGTCGTCGAGCACGATGACCTTCTTGCCCTCGACGTCGCCGACGATCGCGTCGATCACCACGGTGTCGTCGGCCAGCCGCTGCTTGCTGCCGGCGGCCACCGGGAGGCCCAGCAGCCGGGCGAACTGGGTGGCGCTCTTCGCGTTCCCCAGGTCCGGGGAGACCACGACGGTGTTGGTCAGGTCCCGGTCGCGGAAGTGGTCGGCGAGGACACCGAGCGCGGTCAGCTGGTCGACCGGCACCGAGAAGAACCCGTGCACCTGCGGGGCGTGCAGGGTCATCGTGAGCACTCGGCTGACCCCGGCCGCGAGCAGCAGGTCGGCGACCAGCCGGCCTCCGAGCGAGATCCGGGAGGCGTCCTTCTTGTCCGAGCGGGCATAGGCGTAGTGCGGCATCACCGCGGTGATCTGGGCGGCCGAGGCGCCCTTGGCGGCGTCGATCATCAGCAGCAGCTCCATCAGGTGCTCCTGCGTGGGCGGCACCAGCGGCTGGACGATGTACACGTCGCGCTGCCGGCAGTTGGTCTGCAGCTGCGCCTGCAGGCAGTCGTTGCTGAACCGGGTGATCTCCACCGAGGACAGCTTCACGCCGAGCGAGTCACAGATCGACCGGGCCAGCGGGCGGTGGGCACTGCCAGAAAAGACGACGATTTCGCGCACCGGGTTCCCCAGGAGGTCGAGGCAGACAGGTCGAGTCACGATATCCCGGGCAAAACGGCCGCTGCCAGAGCACGGCGATTTCGACGCCGCCGCGAGCGCCGGCCCGACACGCGCGCAAGCGCCGGCTCGACGGTCAGCCGAGGGCGGTGGGCGGCCGGTCGTTGTACGTCGCGGCCCGATCCTGCCCGGACAGCTCCGCGATGGCGTCCATGATCTGGTCGGTCGCCTCCCGCCGGGCGCGCCCGAGCGGCACCCCGTCGTACCGGCCCTGGAAGCACAGCGGCGCCCCGAACCGGACGGTCACCTTCGCCAGGCGGGGCCAGCGGGAGCCGACCGGCTGCAGGTCCTGGGTGCCGATCAGCCCGACGGGTACGACGGGGGCACCCGAGGTGAGCGCCAGGTGGGCCACCCCGGTCCGGCCCCGGTACAGCCGCCCGTCCCGAGACCGGGTGCCCTCGGGATAGATCCCGAACGCGTCGCCCCGTCCGAGCACCTCCAGGGCGATGTCGAGAGAGCCGAGCGCGGAGCGGGTGTCGTCGCGGTCGACCGGGATCATGCCGATCCCCCGGAACCAGGCGCGCGACAGCGCGCCGCGCAGCCCCGTGCCGGTGAAGTAGTCGGCCTTGGCCAGGAACACCACCTTGCGCGGCGCCACGATCGGGATCACCAGGCTGTCGACGAACGACCGGTGGTTGCTGGCCAGGATCACCGGGCCACGCCGCGGCAGGTTGGCCTTGCCCTCGACGGTGGGCCGCCAGACCGCGCGGGCGAGCGGAGGAACCACGGTGTGCATGAAGCTGTAGAAGACCTGCTCCCTGCGCCCGCTCACGCGCACCAGGGTGCCAGGTGAGGCCCCGCGGCCGGCAGCCGGGTCAGGCCCAGAGCTGGCCCTCGAGCCGCTCCTCGGCCTCGTCCACGGTGCCCTCGTAGGCCCCGGTGGAGAGGTACTTCCAGCCGCCGTCGGCGACCACGAACGCGATGTCGGCGCGCTCACCGGCCTTGACCGCCTTGGCGGCCTGGCCGAGCGCCGCGTGCAGGATGGCGCCGCTGGAGATGCCGGCGAAGATGCCCTCGAGCTCGAGCAGCTCGCGAGTACGTCGTACGGCGTCGCGCGGGCCCACCGAGAACCGCGAGTCGATCAGCGTCTCGTCGTACAGCTCCGGGACGAACCCCTCGTCGAGGTTGCGCAGCCCGTAGACGAGCTCCCCGTAGCGCGGCTCGGCGGCCACGATCCGGACCGACGGCTTGTGCTCCCGGAAGAACCGGCCGACGCCCATCAGCGTGCCGGTGGTGCCGAGGCCGGCCACGAAGTGGGTGACCTCCGGCAGGTCGGCGAGGATCTCCGGACCGGTGCCCTCGAAGTGCGCGGCGGCGTTGGCCGGGTTGCCGTACTGGTAGAGCATCACCCAGTCCGGGTGGTCCTCAGCGACCGCCTTGGCGACCCGGACCGCCTCGTTGGACCCCCCGGCGGCCGGAGAGGAGACGATCTCCGCGCCCCACATCCGCAGCAGCTGGCGCCGCTCGGAGGAGGTGTTCTCCGGCATCACGCACACCATCCGGTAGCCGCGCAGCTTGGCGGCCATCGCCAGCGAGATACCGGTGTTGCCCGAGGTGGGCTCCAAGATGGTGCAACCGGGGCGCAGCCGGCCCTCCTTCTCCGCCTCCTCGATCATCCGCAGCGCGGCGCGGTCCTTGATCGAGCCGGTCGGGTTCTGGTCCTCCAGCTTCGCCCACAGCCGCACGTCCGGGCTCGGGGACAGCCGCGGCAGGCCGACCAGCGGCGTGCCGCCGACGGACTCGAGCAGGGAGTCGAAGCGCATGCCGAGCTCCTAGAGGTCCACCGGCTCTGCACAGCTGCGCTCCGCCGGCTCCGCCCGACTGCCGGCTCCGCCGGCGACGGCGGGGAGGACGACGACCTGGTCGCCGTCGGAGACAGAGGTGTCCAGGCCGCCGGTGAACCGGACGTCCTCGTCGTTGACGTAGACGTTCACGAACCGGCGCAGGCCTCCGTCCTCGATGAGGCGCTCCTTGATGCCCGGGTGGTTGCCCTCCAGGTTCTCGATGACCTCGGAGAGCGTGGACCCGGCACCGGTCACGGCCTTCTCACCGCCGGTGTAGGTGCGCAGGATGGTGGGGATGCGTACCTCGACTGCCATCAGGGCTGGCTCCTGTCTTCCTCTTCGGTGGGCTCGGGTGCAGGCACCACGGTGACCCGCTCCTCGGTCACGGTGCCGTCGACGATTCTGTAAGACCTGAACGACACAGGGCCGTCACTATTCCCGTCTCCGCCCGAAAAGGCCTGGCCCGCGGAGGTTCGAGCTGTGCTCACCAACACGTAGTGGGCGTTCGGCTCCTCGGCCCGCGCGATGTCCGTGCGCGACGGGTACGCCTCCGTGGCGGTGTGCGAGTGGTAGATCACCACCGGCTCCTCGTCACGCGCCCACATGTCCTTGTAGAGCGCGAGCAGGTCCTGGGAGTCGAACTCGTAGTACGTCGGGGAGCCGGCGGCGTTCACCATCGGGATGAACCGCTCGGGCCGGTCCGAGCCCTCCGGCCCGGCCACCACCCCGCAGGCCTCGTTGGGATGGTCGCGCTTGGCGTGGGCGACGATCGCGTCATAGGTCGCCTGGTCGATCCTCAGCACACCATCGAGCGTAGAGCCCGTCCGAAACCGGCTCATCCCGGTCACCGGCAGTCCGGATGCTGAGACCACACCGGGTCAGGGGGCAAGGGACTCCACGAGGGTCTCCTGGAGGTACCCGACCCACTCGTAGATCTCGTGCACGTGGGTGCGCGGGTCGTCGTCCGGCAGTGTGTGCCAGTAGTTCTCGTCACCCTCCTCGACACCGAGCCGGGTGGCCAGGGCGAGCCGGATGTCGGTGAACGACTTCACCCAGGCGAGGGCCTCGTCCGAGCCGAGCTCCACGTCGACGTACAGGGTCTCCTCGTCCAGCTCCTCCGGCAGCCCGGCCTCCTCCAGCGCGTCGACGATCGCCATCGCGGCCCGCACCTTGCCGTCGCGCAGCCCACCCTCGGTGAACCGGCGGAACTCGCCTGCCGCATCGTCGTCGGCGGGGTAGGCGTTCGGGAACAGCCGGGCCAGCACCGGGTCGTCCGGCGCGGAGGTCGGCCCGTCGAAGTCGAGCAGATCCTCGAGCGGGTCCTCCGCCTGCACCGGCGCGGCCACCTCGTTGCGCAGCAGCTCGACGAGCTGGGAGGCCAGCGAGCGCAGCAGGTCGGCCTCGAACCCGTTGAACGTGGCCACGGCGCCGCCACCCCGGCGTGGCTGGAAACCCTCGGTCATGCGGGGTCCCCGCGGAAGCGCGAGCGAAGCGAGTGGTTTCGTGCGGTGCTCACGAAGCGTCTTCCTTCTGCATGGTCGCCCAGAGGCCGTACTCGTGCATCGCGCGCACGTCGCGCTCCATCTCCTCCCGAGTCCCGGCGGACACCACCGACTTCCCCTGGTGGTGCACCTCCAGCATCAGCTTCTCCGCCTTCTTGCGGGTGTAGTGGAAGTAGTTCTGGAACACGAACGTCACGTACGACATCAGGTTCACGGGGTCGTTCCACACGATCGTCACCCACGGGCGGTCGATGAGCGTGAGCTCCTCGTCCTGTCGCTCCTCGACCGGCGGGCGCTCGGTCTCGACGGGCATCGGCGCTGGCACGCCCCTCATCCTAGGCTGTGGGCCGTGACCACCAACCAGGCGACGGGTCCGTCGACGGCACTGCTCACGGATCACTACGAGCTGACGATGGTGCAGGCCGCGCTGGCTTCCGGCAATGCCGGACGCCGCTGCGTGTTCGAGCTGTTCCCGCGCAACCTCCCCGACGGACGGCGGTACGGCGTGGTGGCCGGCGTCGGCCGTGCGCTTGATGCTCTGGAGCGGTTCCGCTTCGACGACGACGTGCTGGCGGCGCTCGCCGAGCACCACGTCGTCGACGATCCCACGCTGGAGTGGCTGTCGACGTACCGCTTCGGCGGGGACGTCTGGGGCTACCCGGAGGGCGAGGCGTACTTCCCCTACTCGCCGCTGCTGATCGTCGAGGCGAGCTTCGCCGAGGCCGTCGTCCTCGAGACCCTGCTGCTCTCGATCCTCAACCACGACTCGGCCATCGCGTCGGCGGCAAGCCGGATGACCTGGGCGGCAGGCGGCCGGCCGTGCATCGAGATGGGGTCGCGGCGCACGCACGAGGAGGCGGCGGTCGCGGCCGCCCGCGCGGCGTACATCGCCGGCTTCGACACCACCTCGAACCTGGCAGCCGGGCACCGCTACGGCGTGCCCACTGCCGGGACGAGCGCGCACAGCTTCACGCTGCTTCACGACACCGAGCGCGACGCCTTCACCGCGCAGGTGCGCTCGCTGGGGAGGAGCACCAGCCTGCTGGTGGACACCTTCGACGTCGCCGAGGCGGTCGCGATGGGCGTGGAGATCGCCGGTCCGGAGCTCGGCGCGGTGCGCATCGACTCCGGCGACCTGGGCATGCTCGCCGCCGAGGTCCGCGAGCAGCTGGACCGGCTGGGCGCCACGCACACCCGCATCATCGTCACCTCGGACCTGGACGAGTTCTCCATCGCGGCGCTGGCCGCCGCGCCGGTCGACGGGTACGGCGTGGGCACCGCGCTGGTGACCGGCAGCGGCTCCCCGACCTGCGGCCTGGTCTACAAGCTGGTCGCCCGCGAGGTCGGCGAGGGGGCCGAACGGCGGATGGCTCCGATCGCCAAGAAGAGCAAGGGCAAGGTCTCGGTCGGCGGGAGGAAGTACGCCGCGCGCCGGCTGGACGACCGGGGCGTCGCGGACGCCGAGGTGGTGGGCATCGGCGCGCCGCCCACCGAGGGGAAGCTGCGGCCGCTGCTCGTCCCGCTGGTGCGCTCTGGGGAGGTCGTCGGACGCGAGCCGCTGGCCGCCGCCCGGGAGCGGCACGCGCAGTCCCGCGAGGAGCTGCCGCTGCAGGCCCGCCAGCTCTCCCGCGGCGAGCCGGTGATCCCCACCGAGCTCGTCGGCTGACCCAGCGGCCCGGACTCGGCTAGCCTCCCCCTTATGAGGCGTGCACTGATCGTCGTCGACGTACAGAACGACTTCTGCGAGGGCGGCAGCCTGGCCGTGCCCGGCGGCGCCGAGGCGGCGTTCCGGATCGGTGAGCTGCTGCACCACTGGACCCAGCAGGACCTCAAGTCGCCCGACTACGCGGTCGCGGTGGCCACCCGTGACCACCACATCGACCCCGGCGACCACTTCAGCGACACTCCCGACTTCGCCCACAGCTGGCCGCCGCACTGCGTGGTCGGCACCGACGGCGAGGCGTTCCACCCCAACCTCGACCCCCAGCCGTTCGATGCGGTGTTCCTCAAGGGCGAGCACGCCGCGGCGTACTCCGGCTTCGAGGGGCGTACGACGGGCGGCACCGGCCTCGCCGACTGGTTGCGGAGGCACGAGATCACCGACGTCGACGTGTGCGGCATCGCCACCGACTACTGCGTGCGGGCCACCACCCTGGATGCGGTCAAGAACGGCTTCTCGGTGCGCCTGCTCACGCACCTGTGCGCGGGTGTGGCCCCGGAGAGCACCGAGGCCGCACTCGACGAACTCGAGAAGAGCGGCGCCGTCCTGGCCTGAACGGCGCCACCGCCTCTCAGGTCCCTGCCGCCCGCGCTCCGCCGTGCGGGAGCGCCGGCATGTGCAGCCGACCGACCACCATCATGGTCAGGCCGTCGATCAGCACCTGGATGCCGAGCAGGATGCCGATCAGCACGAACGACGCCGCGAACGCGTTGAACAGCACCAGGAGTCCCAGCAGCGCCGAGATCACGCCGGCGAAGATCATCACGCCGCGGTACTCCGGCTCGTTGGCCGCGACCACCAGGCGCACGATCCCGCTGACCAGGAAGACGGTGCCCATGATCAGGGTCAGCGTGAACGCCGCCGCACCCGTGTGGGTCACGAACAGCAGCCCGAGCACGGTGAGCAAGCCGCCGCTGAGCGCCATGGACCAGAACCCGCCCTTGCCGATCCGGAACAGCGCCGCCACCAGCGCCAGGACGCCGCCGATGAGGACGATCCAGCCGAGGACCATCACGGACAGCGCGGTGGCGAACGCGGCGTTGGCCACGATGACCAGGCCCGCGATGAACAGCAGCGCACCCAACACCAGGTCCCATCCGGTACGACGCCTTTCGGGGGTCGTCTGGGTCATTTCAAACCTCCCCGAGCCGGACTCATCCCGGCTCTCCACCCACCCTCGTCCCCCGACCGGCCCGCCGGATCATCCTCCGCGGATGGTTCCCTCCCGCCGTACCCCCGCCGTACCGATGCCGTGCCGCATGCTGGCGATCAGCCTGGAGACGGTGCCGCTGCTCTCCCGCGCCTACTCCTACGACGCACTGGGATCGTTCGTGGCCATGCCGCTCGGTGCGGGACCTGGAGCGGGCGCCTGCCCCCATCGCTGAGCCAGCGTCGTCACGACCCTGAGGTCACGGTTGGTGCCCGCGGCGAGCACCTTCTTGAACGCGCCGAAGAACTGCGCGTCGGCGGTCGGGTGGTCGAGCCAGATGTGCACCGCCCGGCCGATCGCCACCGCCGACTCGCCCGGCCGGTCCCAGGCCTTGATGGCGAGGGCGGCTTCCTCCCCCGGCTGGTCGCCGGGCTTGAAGAACGTGACGTAGCGGCGGTGCCCCGGCTCCGGCGACCCGAACGGAGGGGGCAGTGCCGTCGCGTCGTCGTACACCTGACGCAGCTCGGCGGGGGTCAGCACGATCGCGGGTACGTCGAACCCGCAGCCGTCGGCCAGCACCGACTCCACGTGCCGCTCCACCTTCGCCGCTGATCGCATCGCGGTGCGGAACCGCACGTTGCCGGTCTGGATGTAGGTCTCCACCTCCTCCAGCCCGGAGGCGCCCAGATGGCCCCTTAGGTCCGCCATCTTGTAGACGCGTCCCCCCACGTTGACCGCCCGCAGCAGCGCGATGTACGTCGGCATGACGGCCATTGTGCCCGGACCCGCCGACAGGCGCATGCGTTAATGTCGGCGGGTGCCGACCGTTCCCGAACCGTTCCAGCGCCTGGTGGACGACGCAGCGATCTTCCCGCCGGGCAACGCACCGCTGCCGGACGCGGTCCAGGCGCACGACAGCCACCGCTCGTCGGAGCACGCGGACCTGCTCGGCCCGTTTGTCGTCGACGACGTGCGGCTGCCACGACTCGGCGAGCTCACCGAGGGCCGGGCCGAGCCGCTGCCCGTGGCCGTCGTCGTCACCGGAGGTGCCGGCGCTATCGGGCCCGCGGCCACCTGGGCGGCGCGCACCGCATCGCTGGACCTGCGCGGGCTGGAGATCGCGCTGCGCGACGAGGCGGACCTCGGCCACAACGCGCGCCGGGTGGTCACGGCGGTCGACCAGCTGGTGGCCGACGGCGTCGTCGACGAGGACGTGGCCGTCTACGTGGAGCCGCCCGCGCTGCGTGGCCGCGAGCCGAGCCCGACCTGGCTGGCCGCCCTCGACGAGGTGGCCGCCATGGACCATCGGCTCAAGTTCCGCACCGGCGGGCCGGACCACGACGCGTTCCCCACCGCTGCGGACCTGGCCGGCTGCATCGGCGGCGCCCTCGACCGGGAGCTGCGGTTCAAGTGCACCGCCGGGCTGCACAACGCGCTGCGGCACCGCGACCCGGACACCGGGTTCGAGCACCACGGCTTCCTCAACGTGCTGCTGGCGACCAGGGCGTCGCTGGACGGCGCGGACGGGGCTGAGGTGGCCGCGGTGCTCGAGCGCACCGACCCCGGCGCCGTAAGCACCGCGCTGCAGCAGGCCGGCACCGGCGGCCTGGTCGCGGCCCGGCGCTGGTTCACCTCGTTCGGCTCCTGCAGCGTGCTCGAGCCGCTGGAGGACCTGGCCGCCCTCGACCTGATCATCCTGCCCACCGCCTCGGAGAACCCATGAGCTTGCAGACCTGGGTGGAGGGGGCCGCCGGCTCCCTGCACGACGTCGACAACCTGCCCTACGGCGTGTTCTCGCACGGCGACGAGGGCCCGCGGGTCGGGGTCCGGATCGGTGACCAGGTCCTCGACCTCGCCCCGGTCGCGGCCAGCGAGATGCTGCAGGTGGCGCACGTCTTCGAGGCCACCGACCTGAACCCGTTCCTGGCGCTCGGCCGGCCCGCCTGGGACTCGGTGCGCCGCTGGGTCACCGGCCTGCTCACCGACGAGACCGAACGCGGCCTGGTCGAGCCGAACCTGGTGCCGCTCGACGAGGTGCGCATGCACCTGCCGGTCGCGGTCGCCGACTACGTGGACTTCTACTGCTCGCTGGAGCACGCCAGCAACGTCGGCAGGATGTTCCGCCCTGACCAGGAGCCGCTGAAGCCGAACTGGCGGCACCTGCCGGTCGGCTACCACGGCCGGGCGGGCACCGTCGTGGTCTCCGGCACCGAGGTGCGCAGGCCCTGCGGCCAGCGGGTCTCGACGGGCTCGACGACCCCGGAGTACGGCGAGTCGCGGCGGCTGGACATCGAGACCGAGCTCGGCTTCGTGGTCGGCTCGCCGAGCCGGCTCGGCGAGCGGGTGCCGGTCGGGGCCTTCGCGGACCACGTGTTCGGGGTGCTCGGCGTCAACGACTGGTCGGCGCGCGACATCCAGTCGTGGGAGTACGTCCCACTCGGCCCGTTCCTCGGCAAGTCGTTCGCGACCACCGTCTCGGCCTGGGTGACCCCGCTGGCCGCGCTGGAGGCGGCTCGGGTCGACCTGCCCGGCCAGGAACCAGAGCCGCTGCCGTACCTCCAGGTCACGGAGCCGGCCGGCTACGACATCGACTTCGAGGTGGAGCTGAACGGTGAGGTGGTGTCGCGGCCGCCGTACTCCGCGATGTACTGGTCGCCGGCGCAGATGCTCGCGCACCTGACCGTCAACGGCGCGTCGCTGCGCACCGGCGACCTGTTCGCCAGCGGCACCATCAGCGGCGGGGAGCCGGCGCAGCGGGGGTCGTTCCTGGAGCTGTCGTGGGGCGGCGCGGAGCCGTTCACCGCCGGCGGGCAGAAGCACACCTTCCTCGAGGACGGCGACACCGTAGTGCTGCGTGCGACCGCGCCCGGCGCGAACGGCGGCCGGATCGCGCTCGGCGAGGTGACCGGGACGATCAGCCCGGCCCGGCCCTGAGGATCAGCCGGCCAGCAGCAGCGAGCGCCGCCAGGTGGGCCGCTGCCCGCGCCCGATGAGGCCCTGCTCGTCCAGGAAGCCGAGCACTCTCTCCCCCATCCAGGCCATCGTCTGCTGGTAGTGCGGGTTGCCCAGCGCCTGCCGGCGGGCCTCCCGCGGGTCGAGCCCCACCGCGGCGTACACCCGCGGGTTGACCAGGCTGCGGGCCACGAAGAACGCGGTGTTCGCGGTGATGGTGCGGTGCCAGCCGAGCGAGCGCCGCGACAGCGTGGGGACCAGGTCCTGGATCTGCTCGCGGGCGAACGACATGTGCCGGGCCTCCTCGAGCACGTGGATGCGGGAGACCATCCGGATCAGCGGCTGCACCCGCTCGTCCTTCATCAGCTCGCGCTGCCAGCGGTCCAAGATCTCCTCGGCGACCAGGATGGAGGCGTAGCCGCTCACCCCGGACGCCAGGGCCTTGAAACCGCGGCCGAGCCGGTGGACGTGCGGGGCGGGGCCGTAGGACGGGACGCCGAGCCGCTCGATGGCCCGACCGAACATCAGCGAGTGCCGGCACTCGTCGCCGATCTCGGTGAGCGCGTACTGGGTGCGGGCCGTGCGCGGGTCCGCGTCGTAGAGCTCGCGGACCATCATCTGCATCAGGATCAGCTCGAACCACAGCCCGACGCTGGCGATCGAGGCGACCTCGTGCCTGGACAGCTCGACGCGCTGCTCATCGGTGAGCCCCTCCCACAGCGGCGTGCCGTACAGCGAGAGCCGCTCGGGCTGCATGAACCACAGCCCGTCGACGGGCGGCGCGTCCCAGTCGATGTCCACCTCGGGGTCGTAGGACTGCCGTGCCGAGGACTTGAGCAGCCGGGTGGGCACCGGGTCGGCGGTCAGGGTCATCGCTCCTCCAGAGGTTTTATCTGTTACCAGCGGTAGCGGGTATCTGCTAGGGTGACCCACATGAGCCGACGCGTCAAGGGCGAACCGGACTCTTCGGACGGCCGCAGCACCCGGTGGAGCGCACACCGGCAGGCCCGCCGGACCGAGCTGGTGGAGGCCGCGGTCGCTGCCATCGACAGCTATGGCCGTGACGCGGGGGTGGCCCGGATCGCGGCCACCGCCGGAGTGAGCAAGCCGGTGCTGTACCGCTACTTCGCCGACAAGGACGACCTGCACGCGGCCGTCGGCACCTGGGGCGCGGACCTGGTGCTGGAGCGGCTGCTGCCCAGCCTGTCCGCGGACCTGCCGCTCGAGGAGCGGGTCCAAAGAGGCGTGGACTCCTACCTGGCCACCATCGAGGAGCACCCGAACGTGTTCCTGCTGCTGGTCCAGCACCGGGTCAGCGGGGACACCGACCCGCTCGCCGACGGCAAGGCGGCGATCGCCGCGGCCATCGCCCGGGTGATGGGCGACGTGCTGCGCGCCCTCGACCTCGACGCCGCCGGCGCGGTGCCGTGGGCCCACGGCGTGGTCGGCCTGGGGCTGTCCGTCGGCGAGTGGTGGTTGTCGACGAGGACCATGTCCCGGGCCGCCGTGAGCGGCTACCTCACCGCGTTCTTGTGGAACGCGCTGGCCGGCATCTCCGGCGACTACGGCGTGCCGCTCGCGCCCGGCCGACCGTTGCGGGCGGTGCCGGATCGGCAGCAGGAGAACGGATCATGAGCATGGCTGCCCACGACGAGCCCGGGTACGACGGGCCGGCCCGGCTGGTCGGCGAGGGCCCTCCGGTGGAGGTCACGGTGCAGCTGCGCGGGGTGTTCCAGCCCATCGACGGGAAGTACCACTGGCACGGGCGGCTGGCCGCTGATCCCTCCGTGACCGAACTGGCGCGGTCAGGCGCGTCCGTCGTACTCCAGACGCCGGAGGGTGAGGCGCCGGCCCGGCTGTCCGACGAGGACCCGTGGGGCCGCTTCCGGGTCACCGGAACCGGGAGGCCGCCGTTCGAGTTGTAACAGCACTTGTACAAGTGCTGTTACAGTTCTCCGGGTGACCACGCGCGAGCCCTCCCAGCCCAACGGCACCGAGCCCGACCCCACCGAGTCCGACCCCACCGAGGAGAGCCACTGGCGCCCGCTGCGGCTGCTGCTCGAGGCGATGGACCGCGACATCGCGAGCCTGTACGACGAACGTGGCGTGGCCGGCGTGCGACCCCGTTACGTCATGCCCCTGGTGCGGCTGGCCCGACGGGGCCCGATGAGTATCCGGCAGCTCGCCGACTCGGTGGACGTGACCCACTCGGCGATGAGCCAGACCGTGGCCGCGATGCGGCGGGACGGCCTGGTGCGCAGCGTGGCGGGCCGCGCCGACGCCCGCACCCGCGAGGTGGCGGTGACCCGCAAGGGCCGAGCGCTGGTGCCGTTCATGGAGGCCGAGTGGCGGGCCACCGAGGCGGCGTTGGCGGGCCTGGAGCGGGAGATCCCGTACCCGCTGACCAAGGTGGTCCGCGACGTCGAGCAGGCGCTGTCCCGACGGTCCTTCCACGACCGGGTCGCCGAGGTCCTCGAGCGCGACCGGTGAACGTCCTCGAAGGCCTCGTCGATGTCCGGCCGCTGCGGGCCAGCGCGCCGTTCCGGCGGCTGTGGCTGGGCGGCGCGCTGTCCGCGTTGGGCTGGCAGCTCACCACGGTGGCGGTGCTGTACCAGGCCTGGCAGCTCACCCACAGTCCGGTCGCCACCGGAGCCGTCGGCCTGGTGCGAGCGGTTCCGACGGTGGCGCTCGGCCTGGTCGGCGGTTCACTGGCCGACTCCTTCGACCGCAGGCGGTTGGTGCTGCTGAGCACCAGCGGGCAGATGGTGGCGGCGGCGCTCCTCGCCCTGCAGGCGGTTGCCGGAATGGGCTCGTTGCCGGTGCTGCTCGCGCTGGTCGCGGCGCAGAGCGGGGCCGGCGCCCTGGGCGCCCCGGCCCGCCGCACGTTCCCCGTGCACCTGCTCTCCCGCGACCTGCTCGGCGCCGGGATCGCGCTGAACCAGATGAGCTTCCAGGGCACCATGCTGGTCGGCCCGGCGATCGCGGGTGCGGTGCTCGCCCGCTGGGGTGCGGCAGGCTGCTACCTGATGGATGCGGTGACCTTCGGCGCCGCGTGGTACGCCGTGCTGCGGCTTCCGCCTCTCCCCCGGTCCGCTGACCCTGCCCGCCCGGGGCTGCTGGCGATCTGGGACGGCTGGCGGTTCATCGCCGGCCGTCCGGTGCTCAGCGGCGTGTTCCTCACCGACGTGCTGGCGACGGTGATGGCGATGCCCATCTCGCTGTTCCCGGCGGTCAACGCACACCGGTTCGGTGGCAGCCCGCAGACGCTGGGGCTGTTGTTCTCGGCGATCGCGTTCGGCGGCATCGTGGCCGGCTTCGCCTCCGGCGTGATCACCCGGTCCGCACGGCCGGGCGCGACCATGCTCGCGTGCGCCGCGCTCTGGGGTGTCGGGATGGCCGGCTTCGGACTGGCGCAGCAGCTCTGGCCGGCGCTCGCGTGCCTGGCCGTCGCCGGTGCCGCGGACATGGGCTCGGTGGTCTCTCGCGGCCTCATCGTGCAACTGGCCACCCCCGACTCCCACCGCGGTCGGGTGAGCGCGGTGGATCACGTCGTCGGCGTCTCGGGCCCGGACCTCGGCAACTTCCGCGGCGGTCTCGTCGCGGCCGGCACGTCGCCCACGGTGGCCGTGGTGTCCGGCGGGGTGCTGTGCCTGCTGGGTGTGGCCGCGACGGCGATGGTGAACACCCCGCTCCGCCGGTTCCGCTGAACGTGGCCGAGTGCGTCGACTGAGTGGCCGCGCAACGCCGCATCAGGCACGTCAGCCCAGCGACAGCGGAACGGAGCCCGGCTCGGGTGCGACGTCGCCGGTCTGAACCCCCTTCAGGCACGCGCGGCCGCTCTCGGCGTCTGCCGTCAGCAACACCGCGTGGACAGTGAAGTCCCCGGGGACGGCCGGGCTGCTCGGGTCTTGGGGAAGGCCGCTGGTGACGATACGGGGGAAGCTGCCGATCAGCTTGATGTGCAGAAGCCGGCCCGACGTACAGGAATGGCCGAGGTTCGAGTCGGTCACCGTGCCGCGCCCAACCGTGACGGTGGCACTGCTGACCGAAGCATCGTCCTCGCGGATCTCCTTTCGCGCCAGGGCAACAGCAAAGGCGTACTCCTGGGCGGTCAAGGTGGCCCGGTCTCCTGCCGGAGACTTCGAAGGGCGTGGCCGCGACTCCGTCGTCGCCGAGTCGGACGGCCCGGCCGACCGCAGCTCGGCGACGATCATCCAGTTCGCGGCGTGCAGGTAGCGGACGTCTCCGGACCCGCTCACGTGCCGGACATCAAGCAGGCGCGCGACCAGCGGCGGCTCGTCGCGACAGCCGACCAGCGTCGACCCCAGCTGTGCGCGTGGGAACACCAGGTCTCGCCCTCGGTCGCCGCTCTGCACGTAGGTGCCGAACACGTCGTTGCAGCCCGTGGTCCCCGACATCGTGCCCTCCCTGAACGTCAGCTGCACCCTGTGGGCGTAGGACGCCGGCAGCACCGACTGCCCGTCGTGACCGATCAGGGCACGCACGGTCCACGTGCCGTTGAGCGAGATGTCGGTCGCGGAGGCCCCCGCCGGGGCGGGTGAGACCGACGTGTCTGCG
Source organism: Nocardioidaceae bacterium (assembly GCA_035690905.1). Classification (GTDB taxonomy): domain Bacteria; phylum Actinomycetota; class Actinomycetes; order Propionibacteriales; family Nocardioidaceae; genus DASSKA01. Next base: position 15,708 of record DASSKA010000036.1, read on the forward strand.
GGCGCAGCCGCGCGCTGCGGCGTGGTCCCAGTCCCGGGCAGCAGCGCTGTGCCGACGGTGACCGCGACGACGGCGGCAGAGGCCGCAGCGGCGACGAGGACGGTGCGGCGACGCCGCACGTGGCGAGCTCGAGCCAGCATGTCGTCGAGCGGTGGCGGGCCGACCAGGGTTCGGTCGGCGGCGCGCTCGAGCAGATCTGTCAGGTTCTGCCCGGTCATCGTGTTCCTCGCAGTTCTTCCAGGCTCGGGTCCTCAGCCAGGGCGTCCAGGGCCCGGGACAGCCGGCTCTTGACGGTCCCGGTCGCGACACCGAGCGCGGTCGCCATCTGCTGCTCGGTGAGGTGGGCGTAGTAGCGCAGCACGACCGCAGCCCGGTGGTCGTACGGCAGCCGCTGGAGCGCACGGACCACGGCGTCGGCGTCGTCAACGCGTTCGGTGTCGTCACGGCTGGGACGGTCAGGCGGGTGGGCGGTGGGAAGCTCCCCGGTCCAGCGGCGCCGCCGTGCAGACGTGAACGTGTTCAGCAGGATGCGATGAACGTAGGCATCCCGGTCATCGGCACGCTGCACCTTGGACCACTTCAACAGGCAGCGTTCCAGGGCTGCCTGAACGAGATCCTCCGCCTCGGTGTGCGAGCAGCCCAGCAGGACGGCGGACCGCACGAGCCTTGGCCACCGCGCAGCCACGAACTCGCTGAAGTCGTCGTCCCGGCCCATGCAGCTCCCGTTCGTGTCAGGGTCTCGCTCGGTAGACGCGCCGAGAACTGGCCGAGGTTCCCTCAGGCGCGTTCCGGGATGTTCCGCCGGGTCTGGGACACTACCCCGGCGATCGCGGCTCCCGCTGGAACATCCGAGTCAGACCCGGGCCAGCACAGCTGCCAACGGCTCTGGCACCCGTCCAGGCTCCAGGGCCTCGACCAGCAGCGCCGCGTAACGCGCCTTGCGCCCGGACCGGACCCCGAGGAAGCGCCGGAGCACGGCCTGCCTCGTCCAGTCGCGCTGGGCGGGCATCCCGGCCAGGAGCTGCAACGAACGCGTCTCGCCTGCGGCCTCGATGACGGACTCGACGCCCTCGACGCCGACTGCCCGGACGAGCTCGTCCTCCAGGTCTGCCGAGCACTTGTAGAACCCGAGACCTGACGGCCCACCAAGGTCCAGGGCAGCGCGCATGCCCACCGCGGCCAGCCCATGCATGAGCTTGGCTTCGTCGGCGGCGTCGTACAGTCCCGCCAGCGGGACGCCGAGCCCGTGGGGCCCGAATCGCGACGCGAATGCCCGCGTGTTGGTGATCCCGCCCATCGCCACGACCTCGATGCCCTCGGCAGCGAGGTCCCGTCCAAGGCGTCGCGCCAGGGTGTGCAGCGCGACGAGGTCGCTGTTGCCTTCGACCAGCACGACGGTGCGCAGCGTGGACACCTCACCATTACGTGCGCTGCACTGCCGCCGGTCAACCGTCTTTCGCGCCGCCTCGGCTGAGCAATGCAGACCCGACCGCTCCGCCGGTCTGTCACGTGCGTCGGTGGAAGCGGGTCTTGCCGGTGGGCAGGTACTCGACGCGGTAGCGGGGGTCGTGGGCGCGGTGGTGGTGCCAGGGACACAGCAGCACGCCGTCGGTGACGCTGGTGTTGCCGCCCTGGGACCAGGGGGTCGTGTGGTGGGCCTCTGCCAGCCAGGCGGGTTTGGTGCAGCCCTCGGCGGTGCAGCCCTTGTCACGGATGCCCAGGGCCAGCCGCTGCGGCGGGGTGTGCAGCCGGACCTTGCGGCCCAGGTGCAACGGCTCGCCGCGGCTGTCGAGCACCGCGGGCACGATCCCGGCCTCACACGCCAGCCGCAGCGCCGCGGACGCGGAGACCTGGGCGCCGGTGTCGAGCAGGCAGGCGCCCTCCAGCTCCCCGCGCAGCTGCTCGAGGGTCATGGTGACCACCACGGTCGCGTTCACCCCGCCCAGCCTGGGCAGGTTCTCGGCCGGGAACCGGCCGATGTAGGCGGTGAACGCCTCGCCCAGCTTCTCCGGCCGCGACAGTCCCCGCCACCGCTCCCGCTCTGCCTCCGCCCGCTCCCGCGCCGCCCGGTCCGCGTCGTCGGCGTCACCGGGCTGACCCGTGGGGTGTGGCCAGTCGTCGGCGCCCAGCGGGTGCCGGTCCGGATGCATCACCCGCGAACCGGCCTTCCCGGCGGCGGCACCGGCGGCGGAACCGGCGGCGGCGCGGTGGCGGGGCGTCATCAGCGCCTCCAGCCCCCGGGTCAGCTGGGCGGCGGTGAACGCCGAGATCTTGAACCGCCCCGAGACCGTGCCGTCCCCGTTGTCGTACAGCGACAGGAACGTCTTGCGGGCCGCGGCGCGTTCCTCGTCGGCCAGCTCCTTGCCCAACCGCCGCTCCGCCTCGTCCGGGTCCAGCACCTCGAACAGCCGCCGGCCCAGCACCTTCAACGCCACCGCGTCGAGCTCGCCGGCCGCCTCCAGCAGGTAGGCCTCCCCGGCCCGCCTGGTCTCCTCCGCGATCCCGGCCGGCAGCGCCCGCACCGCCCGCACGATCACCCGGGCCTGCTCCTCGATCACGGTGCCGGCCGCCAGCGCCGTCCGGGTCGCCTCGAACTCCCCGCCCAGCGCCTTGGCCAGCTTCACGTCCGCGTGCGCGCCCGGCCGGGTCTGCCGGGTCCGGCCCGCCAGCCACGCCCCCGTCGACGCCGACGCATCCTGCGTGGCTACATCCCGCTCATCGGCGGCGGCCAGGGTCCGCAACCGCAGCTCGGCGACCCGCGCCTGCGCCGCGGTCAACGCCAGCACCGCCTCCGCCGCCTCACCCTCGCTCATCGACACACACGACGCGGCCTCCACCCGATCCAACGCCCCGGCCAGCGCCCGCGTGAACCGCACCAGCACATGCCCAGCCGACGGCGGCCCATCACCGGCGCCCGCGGCAGGCTGGCTGCCGGTGGCCGGAGGCTCGGTGGTCGTCGACGTCATACCGACAACCTAGACACCACCACCGACACTTTCCGCGATCATGTTCGGCACCTTCGAGCAGGTCTGCAACGTGGGGAATCAGGACACGAGTCGGGTGACGTGGATCTCTCGATCCTGACTCGAACTTACATAGGTATCCTATGTAAACTCGGTCCGTGACCATCCAGACGCCGAGCACCGAGACGGAGCGGCTGGCCGGCGCGCTGGTCACCTACTCTGCCCGGCTGGTGCGCGCGGTGAGCCGTCGTACCGCCCACGATGTCCCCGCCGCCACGCTGCGCCTGCTCTCCCAGCTCGAGGAGCTCGGCCCGGTGGGCGTCAGCCAGCTCGCGGTCGCGGACCGCTGCTCGCAGCCGACCATGTCCGCAGCCGTCAAGCACCTCACCGACAAGGGCTGGGCTCACAAGGACGCGAACCCGGAGGACGCGCGGTCGTGCCTGGTCAGCCTGACGTCCGAGGGCCGCGCCGTCCTCGGCGAGGCGCGCCGCCGCAACGCCGCCGTGGTCGCCGAGCGGCTCGCCGCCGACCCGCGGCACACCGAGGCCGATCTGGAGTCGGCCGTCACCTTGATCCAGCACCTCCTCGACAACATCCCCGACGAAGGAAACCAGTGACAAAGGCATCGTTCCTCAAGCAGCCACGTGCGGTGTGGGCCGTCGCGTTCGCCTGCGTGATCGCTTTCATGGGCATCGGTCTCGTGGACCCGATCCTCAAGCCGATCGCGGACCAGCTGCACGCCACCCCCAGCCAGGTCAGCCTGCTGTTCACCAGCTACATGGCCGTCATGGGTGTCGCGATGCTGATCACCGGCGTGGTCTCCACGCGCATCGGCGCCAAGCGCACGCTGCTCGTCGGTCTCGCGCTGATCATCGTCTTCTCGGCGGCCGCCGGCTCCTCCGACACGGTCGGCGCGATCGTCGGCTTCCGGGCCGGCTGGGGCCTGGGCAACGCGCTGTTCATCGCCACCGCCCTGGCCACCATCGTGTCAGCGGCTGTCGGCTCGACGGCCGAGGCGATCATCCTGTTCGAGGCCGCACTCGGGATCGGCATCGCCGCTGGCCCCATCGTGGGTGGCCAGCTCGGCTCGATCACCTGGCGGGCGCCGTTCTACGGTGTCGCGGTGCTGATGACGATCGCCCTGGTCGCCACCACCTTCTTCCTGCCGAAGACTCCTCCGTCCCCGCGCAAGACCTCGCTGGCCGACCCGTTCAAGGCCCTGCGTTACCGCGGCCTGCTCACCATCGCGGTGACCGCGCTGTTCTACAACATGGGCTTCTTCACGCTGCTCGCGTTCGCGCCGTTCCCGCTGGACATGACCGCGAGCCAGGTCGGCTGGATCTTCTTCGGCTGGGGGCTGCTGCTCGCGTTCACCTCGGTGATCGGAGCTCCGTGGCTCGAGCGCCGCTTCGGCGCGATCCCCACGGTGATCACGTCGCTGGTGCTGTTCGGCGCCGACATGGCGGTGATGGCGCTGCTGACCGACTCGAAGCTGGCCCTGGTCCTCGGCATCATCGTCGCGGGCGCGTTCCTCGGCATCAACAACACCCTGATCACCCAGGCGGTGATGGGCTCGGCACCCGTCGAGCGGCCGGTCGCCTCCTCGGCGTACTCCTTCGTCCGGTTCTCCGGCGGCGCGGTCGCCCCGTGGCTGGCCGGCAAGCTCGGCGAGAACGTCAGCGTCCATGCGCCCTTCTGGATGGGCGCCGGCGCGGTGTTCCTCGGCGTGCTGGTGCTGATCATCGGCAAGGGTGCCGTCGAGCGGGGCGCCCAGCAGATCCCGGCCGCGCGCAGCGAGCAGGAGGCCGAGCTGGTCTCCGTGGCCGACCTGGACTGACGCGCTACAGCCAGGTGTGCAGCCGGACCGTGGTGCCGGCACCGCCCGAGCGCACCTGCACCAGGTCGCAGAGCTGGTTGGCGATCGAGACGCCGCGGCCGCTCTCGGCGAGGTCGAGCACCGGCTCCCGCCCGACCAACGGGTCGGAGATGGAGCCGGTGTCGGCGACCTCGATGACCAGCGCGCTGCGGGTCCGCCAGGCCCGCAGCGTGCCGGTGCCGCCGGCGTGCTGGACGCTGTTGCCGGCGAGCTCGTGCGCGGCCAGCACCAGGTCGTCGGTGCGGTTCTCGTTCAGCGCAGCCTGGTCACACAGCCGGCGGACCACCGACCGCAGTCCGGCGAGGTCGGCGGCGTCGAAGACGATCTCCTCGGCGTTCACCGGCGCCGCGGGCAGCGGGCGGGTGAACTCGTCCATGGCCTCGGTACGACGGGCGCACGCTCCGGGCACCCGGCCGGGCCCGTCGACGTACGGATGGGTGGTCAGCACGTCGTCGATGACCTCGGCCGGTAGGGCCGACTCGTCGTACGGGCAGAGCAGCCGCCACGCCGGGCCGGCACCGAACGCGGTGTTGACCAGCGCCTCGTGGAGACGGCACTCGTCGAGCTCGACCTCGCGCCGGCCCGGCCAGGCCAGCTCGCCGACCCCGCGCACCGGCCCGCGCCCGCCGAACCGGTCCACGAACCGCAGCCACTCCGGGATGATCCGCGCGGGATTGCGCCCGAGCGTGGACATGTCCACGAAGGTGACCCGCGAGGAGTCG
>DASSKA010000037.1:0-2119 GCA_035690905.1 Nocardioidaceae bacterium
GGGGCGACCGCCGCGAGCAACACGCCCAGGGCCGGGAGACGACGAGGCGAGTCCGGCGAGACCGTCTCCTGGTTCCCGCTGGCCGTGGTCGTGCTGCTGGTGCTGATCCTGCTCGTGATGCTGGGCGTGCTGTGATGCGCGACCCGGACACGCTGCTCGCCCTCGCCATCGTCGCGGCCGCAGTGCTGGTCATCGCCGGCTGTGTCGCACTACGGGCGGCGCTGCACTGATGCGCCGGTATCGATCCTCGATCACCGGCCGCTTCGTCTCCGCCTGGTACGCCCTGACCCACCCGCGGCTCACCGTGGCCGTGGCCGTCCGCAAGCGGCGGCACCAGTGAGCAGTGTCCCGGCCGCCGAGTGGGCGCTCTTCGCGGCCCACGTCGCCGTCGTGGACTGGCTGCGCGACCGGGGCGAGCCGGACGGCGACACCGCGACCGAGGCGCTCCGGGTCGCCTTCGCCGTGCACCGGCCGGAAGGTCGCGCCGCGCTGGCGCTCACCCTGGCCGGTGGGTCGGCGTGGCTGTACCGGCACCTGTGCAAGACGTGATCGAGTAGCGCGCTACTCCCGACGATGCCCCGTCGCTGACCTCACGGTCGGCGGCGGGGTATTTCGGCGTGCTCAGGAGCTCTGCTCTCTCTTCGCGTCGCGGATCTGGGCCAACTGCTCATCCGACGCCACAGCCAGCACGCGCCACCGCGCCGTCGACGGCGAGAGATCATGGAGCCGACCGAGCCTGGCCCACGACATGCCGCTCAGCGCATCCTCGACGAGAGGACGCCAAGCCGCCGGGTCCCCACGGGTAGCAGCCGCCGCCTCGACCAGATCGGCAAGCCGGAAATACGGCACCCTGCCTCCACGGGCAGCGCCCGGGCGATACTCCGCCGGCTCGACGCGACCGTCCTGAACGTAGTTGTAGATGTCGTGCGGGGTGATGCCCAGCAGCGGGGCAGCCTCCCGAGGCGTGTGCAGGCGGCCCCTCACGCGATCGCGTCGCCTCACCACGGCGGCATAGGTGCGCCCCAGGTCGCCGGCGATCTCCTCGACGGGCCGATCCTCTAGCGCCAGACGGGTCTCCTGGACGGTCCACGGCTGGCCCCTGCGGGCCGCGCGGGCCCGAGATGCCTCCTGCCGCTGATCCCACCCGGCCCGCGCCTCTTGGTCGTGGCAGGACCTGCACTTGACCGACCACGAGCCCATCCGCTCCCTGCGCCGGTGGTAGGCCTCGGCCGGCAGTAGGCGGCCGCACCCATAGCACGTCTTGGCGACCAGCCGCTCCGCGCGCCCCGGCGCCACATAGGGCCGAGCACCCTGGGCGTACTTGGTGGCCGTTCCGCGAAGCATCTGCCGCCGGCCTTTCACAGCGGCCGGGGTCCGCCCCAACCGCTCGGCGGCCTCGGCGATCGTCAACGCCGCATCGAGCGCGACCGCGTCCTCCTGCGGGGACCAACGGTGGAGCCAGCGGTTACCGGGCACCGTCGTACCGCACGTACAGTCCCGGCACCTCCTGCGCGACCCGGGCCGCGACCATCCGCCACCACCCCGCCGGATAACCGTCCGCCGGGCCGTCCGGGATCGTCAGCACCATGTCAGCGGCATCCTCCAGGCGCTCGACCAGTCCACCGACGATCTCGGCTGCGATCCCCTCGAGGAGCTCCATCTGCTCGCGCACCCCCTCTGGCACCGGCGACTGTCCGTGCTCCCAACGCCGGATCGTGCGCAGTTGCACGCCGAGCTGGCCGGCCAGCCACTCCCCGGTCAGACCGAGGTAGTCACGCACCATCCGCAGCTCCGCCGGGCTCATCGGCTGATCGCCGGCGGGCTCGGGGAAGTCCCCGACCCGAAGGCCGGGGACATCCTCGATCGTCTCGCTCACCGGGCGTTCTCCCGCACCACGTCCCAGAACCGCTCGGCGAGCGCCTGCGCGTCGGCGTCGGCCTCCGGGTCGCCGGTCAGGCCACCGAACTCCGGCTTGACCAGGTAGCCCTCGTCGTACCCGCCGAGCACCTCGTCGGCGATCGCCTCGATGTCGTACTCGGCGGCGGCGTCGGTGACCTCGCCGGAGCCCTGGATGGCCTCGACGATCTGGCGGTTGATGGCCTCGGTGCGGCTGGCGAAC
>DASSKA010000038.1:0-8977 GCA_035690905.1 Nocardioidaceae bacterium
GGCTGCTGCTGACAGGGGGTACGGCGGTGCACACGCTGACCGCCACCTCCGTCGGGGCGGGCGACACGGTCCTGGTCCACGGCGGCTCCGGTGGCGTCGGCCTGATGGTCGTCCAGCTCGCCCGCCTGCGCGGCGCCCGCGTGCTCGCCACCGCCAGCGAGCGCAACCACGACCTGCTGCGCTCCCTGGGCGCCGAGCCGGTGGCCTACGGCGCCGGGCTGGCCGACCGGGTGCGCGCGCTCGCACCCGGTGGCGTGGACGTCGCGATCGACACCGTCGGCACCGACGAGGCCATGGACGTCTCGCTCGCCCTGGTCGACGACCGCGACCGGATCGCCTCGATCGCGAGCTTCGACCGCGCTCCGCGCGAGGGCGTCAAGTTGCTCGGCAACGGTCCGGGCGCCGACCCCGGCCAGGACATCCGCTACGGCGCCCGCCCGGAGCTTGCCCGCCTCGCCGCGTCGGGGGACCTCCGCGTGGTCATCGCCGGGGTCTTCCCCTTCGAGCGGGTCGCGGACGCCCATCGCCGGGTCGGGTCCGGCCATGCCACCGGCAAGGTGATCCTGGTCCCCTGACCCGTCAGTTGCCGAAGAAGACCGCGGCCTCGGAGTACTCCTCGGGGTCGACGAGCTTGAGCTCGCCGGTGCCCTCGATCAGCGGCACCCGCGCGATCCGGGTGCCGCGCAGCGCCATCATCGTGCCGTAGTCGCCGTCGTGGACCGCCGCGATCGCGTGCAGGCCGAACCGGGTGGCCAGCCACCGGTCGAAGGCCGACGGCGTGCCGCCCCGCTGGACGTGGCCGAGCACCACCGCGCGGGCCTCCTTGCCGGTGCGCGTCTCGATCTCGGCGGCGAGCCGGTCGCCGATGCCGCCGAGCCGGACGTGGCCGAAGGCGTCCTTGTCCCCCGACGCCAGGGTCATCCCGGTGCCGTCCGCGGGGAGCGCTCCCTCAGAGACCACGATGATCGGGGCGAACTGGCTCTTGAACCGCTCCTCGACCAGTGCGCACACCTGCGCGATGTCGAACGGCTGCTCGGGGATCAGCACGATGTTGGCGCCGCCGGCCAGGCCGGCGTGCAGCGCGATCCAGCCGGCGTGCCTGCCCATCACCTCCACCACCAGCACCCGGTGGTGCGACTCGGCAGTGGTGTGCAGCCGGTCGATCGCCTCCATGGCGATGTTCACCGCGGTGTCGAAGCCGAAGGTGAAGTCGGTGCCGGACAGGTCGTTGTCGATGGTCTTCGGCACGCCCACGACGTCGACGCCGAGGTCGGCGAGCTTGGTGGCCACCCCGAGGGTGTCCTCGCCGCCGATGGCGATCAGCGCGTCCACGCCGAGGTCGGAAAGGTTCTTCTGGATCCGCTCCACCCCGCCGTCGACCTTGAACGGGTTGGTGCGCGAGGAGTTCAAGATGGTGCCGCCGCGCGGCAGGATGCCGTGGATCTGGTCCAGGCCGAGCTCGCAGGTGATCCCCTCGAGCGGGCCGCGCCAGCCGTCGCGGAAGCCGAGGAACTCCAGGTCGTAGGCCTGGACGCCCTTGCGCACGGCCGCCCGGATCACCGCGTTCAGACCGGGACAGTCCCCTCCCCCGGTGAGCATTCCGACGCGCATGGCCAACTCCTCTCGCTTGCTGCCCGACGGGTCCGACCATAGCCAGGATCCGGGCAGCCGCGGAGGGCCGTATCGTTCCGGCATGACCTTCTCCATCGTTGCCCGGTCCGCCGACGGCCAGTCCTGGGGCGTGGCCGTGGCCTCGAAGTTCCTGGCCGTCGGGTCCGTCGTACCAGCGGCCGTGGCGGGCATCGGCGCGATCGCCACCCAGGCCGAGGCGAACGTGTCCTACAAGGGGCAGGCGCTCGCGCACCTCGACGAGGGCGCCACCGCGCAGGTCGCGCTGGACCGGCTGCTGGAGGAGGACGACGGCCGCGAGCACCGGCAGGTCGGCATCGTCGACGCCGACGGCAACGCCGCGACGCACACCGGCGGCGAGTGCTACGACTGGGCCGGCGGGCGCACCGGTCCGGGCGTCGCCGTGCAGGGCAACATCCTGGCCGGCGAGCAGGTGGTCGAGGAGATGATGCGCGCCTGGGAGAAGTCCGCCGACGAGCCCGTGCTGGCGCGGCGGCTGCTCGCCGCGCTGGCGGCCGGTGACGCCGCGGGCGGGGACAGCCGCGGCCGGCAGAGCGCGGCGCTGGTGGTGGTCCGGGAGGGCGCCGGGTACGGCGGAGGAGACGATGTCGCGGTCGACCTGCGGGTCGACGACCACGTTCGCCCGGTGGCCGAGCTGGGGCGACTGCTGGACCTCAACGACCTGTACCTGACCGCATCCACCGACGAGGAGCAGGTGCCCCTCGACGACGACCTGCGCACCGAGCTCGACGACCGGGCCCGTCAGCTCGGCCGCGCGGACTTCGCCGCCTGGGTCGGTGCGGAGAACTACGAGATGCGGGTCGGCGACGACTGGGTCGACGAGCGGGTCCTGGAGATCCTGCGCGCGCTGACCAACCACCTCGAATGACCATCCTCGCCATCGATGCCGGTACGACGGGGGTCACGGCCCTCGTCGTGGACCAGGACGGGACGATCGTCGCGAAGGGGTACCAGGAGTTCCCCCAGCACTTCCCCCGCCCCGGCTGGGTCGAGCACGCCCCCGAGGAGATCTGGCAGGCCACCCTGGAGGCCACCCGGGCCGCCCTGCACGGCGGGCATGAGCCGACCGCGCTCGGCATCACCAACCAGCGGGAGACCGTGCTGCTGTGGGATCGGGAGACCCTCAGCTCCCCCCGCCGGGCGCTGGTGTGGCAGGACCGGCGCACCGCCGACATCTGCACCCGGCTCCGCGACGCGGGCCACGAGCCGCGGGTCGCTGCGCTGACCGGGCTGCGCCTGGACCCGTACTTCTCCGGCACCAAGCTGACCTGGCTGGCCGAGCACGAGCCGCACACCTGGGCGCTGGTCGAGTCCGGCCGCTACGCGGTCGGCACCGTGGACTCCTACCTGATCGCCCGGATGACCCGCGGCACCTGGCACGTCACCGATGTCTCCAACGCCTCCCGCACCCTGCTGTTCGACCTCGAAGGCGGCGACTGGTCCGACGAGCTGTGCGAGCTGTTCGGGGTGCCCCGCGCCGCGCTTCCGGAGGTGGTGCCGTCCTGGGGCAAGATCGCCACCACCGACCCGACCGCCTTCCTCGGCCTCGAGCTGCCCATCGCAGGGATCGCCGGCGACCAGCAGGCCGCGCTGTTCGGGCAGACCTGCTACGACGTCGGCGACTCGAAGGCGACCTACGGCACCGGGTCGTTCGTGCTCACCAACACCGGCACCGAGGTGGTTCGCTCCGAGGCCGGGCTGCTGTCCACCGCGGCCTGGCGGTCGCCGGACGGCGCGACGACGTACGCCTGCGAGGGCGCCATCTTCGTCACCGGCGCCGCGGTGCAGTGGCTGCGCGACGGGCTGCAGCTGCTCGGCTCGGCGGCGGAGTCCGAGGCGATCGCCGCGACCGTGCCGGACTCCGGCGACGTGGTGTTCGTGCCCGCGCTGACCGGCCTCGGTGCCCCGGACTGGGATCCGCACGCCCGCGGGCTGATCATCGGCCTGACGAGGGGTACGACGCGCGCGCACCTGGTGCGGGCCACCTTGGAGGCGATCGCCTTCGAGGTGCGCGACGTGATCGACACCCTGGCCGGCCAGACCGAGCTGACCACGCTGGCCGTGGACGGCGGCGCGGCCGCGAACGACCTGCTGTGCCAGCTGCAGGCCGACCAGCTCGGTGTCCCGGTCGAGCGCCCGAAGAACGTCGAGACCACCGGGCTGGGCGCGGCCTTCCTTGCCGGGCTGGGCACCGGGGTGTGGTCCTCGACCGACGAGCTGCGGGCCACCTGGGCGCTGGACCGGCGGTTCGAGCCGCGGGCCGACCGGGCGACCGCTGACGCGGCGCACGCCCGCTGGCGGCAGGCCGTCGAGCGCGCCAAGTCCTGGGCCTGACGCCGCCGAGTTGTCAGGCGGCTGGCCGCCTATAGCCGGTTACCCGCCTGACAAGTCGGCAGTAGGGTGAGGGCCCAGGGGCGCCCATGCGCAGTGACACCACGATCACCCTCCTCGGAGGGGTCGAGATCACCCGAGCCGGCTCATCGGCCGGCCCGCTGCCTGTCCGCGCCCTGCACCTGCTGGCCTACCTCGTCGCGCACCCGGACGTCCCGCAGCCGCGGGCGCACCTGGCCGGGCTGTTCTGGCCGGGTTCCGACGACGCGCAGGCGCGCACCAACCTGCGCCGCGAGCTGCACCACCTGCGCGGCCTGGTGCCCGACTGCCTCGAGGTGGACGCCCGGACCCTGACCTGGCACGACCGGCCCGGCGTGACCGTGGACGTCCGGGCCTTCCAGACCGCGCGCGACGAGGCGCTGCGGGCGCTCGCCGAGCACGGTCCCCGCGCCGCGTCGTACGCCCAGAACGCCGTGCGGCTCTACCGGGAGCCGTTCCTGCCCGGCTGCTACGACGACTGGGCGCTGCGGGTCCGCGAGGAGCTGCACCTGGCCTGCGTGGAGCTGTGCGACCGCGGTGCCGAGCAGGCCGAGCCGGCCGACGCGATCCGGCTGCTGCGGCGCCGCATCGGCCTCGAGCCGTACGACGAGCCCGGCTACCGCCGGCTGATGAGCCTGCAGCGCACCGCGGGCGACCGCGCCGGGGCGCTGGCCACCTACCACGCCTGCGTCGCGGCCCTGGAGCAGGAGCTCGGCGTCGAACCCTCCCCGGAGACCCGGCGGGAGCGCGACGCGCTGCTTGCCGACGGCGACGAGCCGCTCGCCGCGGGCCGGCCCGGGCTGGTCGGCCGGGCCCGGGAACGCGCACTGCTCCGCCGGGAGTGGGCCGGGGCACGCACCGGGTGCCGGTTCGTGCTGGTCCGCGGCGAGGCCGGCGCCGGCAAGACCCGGCTGCTCGGCGACCTGGCCGCGACGGTCTGCGCCGAGGGCGGCGTGGTGGCCACCGCCCGCTGCTTCGCGACCTCCGGCAGCCTGCCGATGGCCCCGGTCGCGGAGTGGCTGCGCAGCCCGCACCTGCGGCAGGCCGCCCGCAACCTCCCCGCGGTGTGGCGCGAGGAGGTGCACCGGCTCGTCCCCGTCGGCAGCCCGACCGACTCCCCCGCCGAGCGTGCGAAGGTGGACGCCTGGCAGCGGCTGCGGTTCTTCGAGGGGCTGGCCCGGGCGGTGCTGGCCGTGGACCGGCCGCTGCTGCTCAGCCTCGACGACCTGCAGTGGTGCGACAAGGCGACGCTGGCGTGGCTGGCGTTCCTGCGCTCGTACGCCCGGGACGCGCCGCTGCTGATGGTGGCCACCGCCCGCGACGAGGAGCTGGCCGGCAGCGGGCTCGCCGAGCCGCTGCAGACCATGCGCGCCGCCCGGCAGCTCACCGACGTCGACGTGGACGCGCTGTCCGCGGACGAGACCGCGCTGCTGGCCGCCGGGGTGCTCGGCCGCCCGCTGCAGGCCGAGGAGCAGGCGCTGGTCTGGTCGGCCAGCGCGGGCAACCCGTTCTACGTGATCGAGGCGCTGGCCGAGCCCGGCCCGATCCAGGCCGCCAACCTGCGCGGCGTGCTGTCCAGCCGGCTGTCCCGGGTCTCCGAGCCGGCCCGCCGACTGGCCGCGCTGGCCTCCGCGCTCGGCCGGGACTTCGGCCTGGACCTGCTCGGCGAGGCCGCCGACCTCGACGACGACACCGTGGTCGGGCTGGTCGACGAGCTGTGGCGCCGCGGCATCCTCGAGCACCGCGGGTCGCGCTACGACTTCGCCCACGACCTGCTGCGCGAGGCGACGTACGACGCGGTGACGCCGGCGCAGCGCTGGCTGCTGCACCGGCGGCTCGCCCAGGCGTTGGAGAAACGCGGCTCGGAGCCGGCCGAGCTCGCCGAGCAGTACGACCGCAGCGGTCAGCCCGACCAGGCGCTGCCGTTCTACGACCAGGCCGCCCGGGCCGCCACTGCGGTGTTCGCCCACCAGGAGGCGTACCGGCTGTGGCGACGCTGCCTCGACCTGCTCGAGGCGATGCCGGAGACCCGGGAGCGCCAGGAGCGCGAGCTCGCCGTGCTGCAGCAGATGATGCCGCCGGTCAACGCCTGGCGCGGGTACGCCTCCCGGACCCTGGAGGCGTGCGAGCGGCGGGCCGCCGAGCTCGGGCAGCGGCTCGGCCTGCCGGAGGTGCAGGCCAGCGCCTGCATCGCGATGTTCTCCACGACGTTCGTGCAGGGGCACACCGCCGAGGCGCACCGCTGGGCCGAGCGGGCGCTCACGCTGGCCGAGCGCTCGCCGGAGCTGGCCGGGCAGGCTCACATGACCTACGCCGGCGCCGGCGCCAGCCTCGGGCTACTCACCGCGGCCGACCGGCACTTCGCGCTGGCCTGCGAGCTGTGTGGGGACAGCGACTCGCTGCCGATCGGCACCCGGACCCGGGTGCACGCCCGGAGCTGGTGGGCGCACGCCCGGTGGCTGCTCGGCGAGGATCCGCTGCCGCAGTGCCAGGAGGCGCTGGAGGTGGCCCGGGCCATCGACCACCCCTACTCCCTCGCGGTGGCCCTCTCCTACGCCGCGATCACCCACCAGCTGCGCGGCGACCCGGCCGCCCTGGAGCCGGTGCTCGAGGAGCTGACCGGGCTGTGCGAGCGGTTCGGGTTCGCCTACTACCGGCAGTGGGCGGTGGTGCTGCGCGGCTGGCTCCGGGGTGGCGCCGAAGGCTTGGGTACGGCGCGGCGAGGGGTCGCCGACCTGGAGGCCGAGGGCTCGTTCGCACGGATGCCGTACTGGCTGTGGCTGGTCGCCGACCTGCAACGCCGCGACGGGCACCTCGCCGGGGCCGCAGCCACGCTCGGGGCGGCGGAGGCGGTCGCGGTGAGCAACGACGACGTGTGGTGGCTGCCGGAGGTGCTGCGCGCGCAGGCCGCGCTGCAGCCGGCCGCGCAGGCGGCGGGCACGCTCGCCCGGGCCGCCGAGGTCGCGGCGGGCCAGTCCAGCGCCCGGCTGCTCACCCGGTGCCGCGAGGACCTGGCCGGGCTGAGCGTTCGGCCGGGCGGCTCCTGACCGGAACGCTGCCGGAACGCTGCGGTTCCTAGGTTCGTGGTCTCATCTCGATCCCTGGGAGGGACCATGACCACCACCGCTCCGAGCCCGGCCGGGACCGTCCCGTTCGGCGAGCTGATCGCCCGCATGCGCGGGTCCGTCGTACTCCCTGACGACCCGGACTACGACGCCGCCCGGGCCGTCTACAACGCCATGATCGACAAGCGCCCCGCAGCGGTGGCCCGCTGCCGCGACGCCGCCGACGTGGCGGCCTGCGTGACGTTCGCCGCCGAGCACCACCTCGACCTCGCGGTCCGCGGCGGCGCGCACAACGCCGGCGGCCTCGGCGTCGCCGACGGCGCGCTGGTCGTCGACCTGAGCCCGATGCGCAGCACCACCGTGGACCCGGACAAGCACACCGTCCGCGTCGACGGCGGGGCCACCTGGGGCGACGTGGACCACGCCACCGTCGCGTTCGGGATGGCCACCCCGTCCGGGTTCCTGTCCAGCACCGGGGTGGGCGGGCTCACCCTCGGCGGCGGGATCGGCTACCTGACCCGGCGCTTCGGGCTCACCGTGGACAACCTGCTGGCCGCCGACGTCGTCCTCGCCGACGGGTCGCTGGTGCACGCCAGCGAGACCTCGCACCCGGACCTGCTGTGGGCGCTGCGCGGCGGCGGCGGGAACTTCGGGGTGGTCACCTCGTTCACGTTCCGCTGCCACGACATCGGCGACCACGGCACCATCTACGGCGGGCCGGTGCTCTACGACCTCGCCGACACCGCTGAGGTGATGCGCTGGTACCGCGAGCTGCTGCCCTCGCTGCCCGAGGAGCTCAACGGCTGGATCGGCACCATCACGATCCCGCCCGCGCCGCCGTTCCCGGAAGACCTGTGGGGCCGCAAGGCGTGCGCCATCGTCTGGTGCTACACCGGCCCGCTGGACAAGGCCGAGGACGTCACCGCCCCGGTGCGGCAGTTCGGGTCCCCGCTGCTGGTCGGCCTGCACGAGATGCCGTTCACCATGCTGCAGCAGGCCTTCGACGCGCTGTACCCGGCAGGGCTGCAGTGGTACTGGCGGTCGGACTTCCTCACCGAGATCACCGACTCCGCGATCGGGATCCACGAGAAGTACGCCGCGGCGCTGCCGACCGGCCACTCGACTATGCACATGTACCCGGTCGGCGGAGCGGCCGCCCGGGTGCCCACCGACGCGACCGCGTTCGCCTACCGCGACGGCGGCTGGATCGCCGTCATCGTCGGGGTGGACCCGGACCCGGCCAACGCGCCGGTGATCAGCCGGTGGGCCCAGGAGTACTGGGAGGAGCTGCACCCGGTCTCGGCCGGCGGAAGCTACGTGAACTTCCTGATGGACGAGGGGGCGGACCGGGTGCGCGCGTCGTACCGGGGGAACTACGAGCGGCTCCGGCAGGTGAAGCGGCGCTACGACCCGACCAACCTGTTCCACGTCAACCAGAACATCCCACCCGCCTGACTTCCCGGTCCCCCCGTGTGGAGGTTTCCCCATGTGCACATGGGAAACCTCCACGTCACACGACGCGCGAACCGGGTGATGTTCCGGTTTCTCGTGCGAGGTGCGTCCATCCCGGGGGCCCTTCCCGAGTTGTCAGGCGCTGCACCGGCTATAACCGGTCACCCGCATGACAAGTCGGTCAGGTGGACCGGAGGCGGTCGAGCCCGGCAACCGCCTCGGCGTGCACGTGCTCGGCCCGGGTCAGCTCGTGCTGGGCGGAGTCGCGGTCGTCCTCGACCTCGGACAGCTCGTCCTCGACCGACTCAAGGGCATGCTCCAGCTCCGCGGCCCGCCGCCGTACCTCCTCCAGCTCCGACTGCAGCTGCAACGACCGGGCCTCCAGCTCGGCGACCCGCCCCGAGGCCCGGTCGAGCTTCTTGCGGGCCGTGGCCTCGTCC
>DASSKA010000039.1:0-2161 GCA_035690905.1 Nocardioidaceae bacterium
GGCTTCGCCGACCCGACTCCCTGACCCCAGGGGCGGGGTGGCTGCTCCGCTCAGTGCTCGTCGCCCGGCATCCGCCATACTTGTGCGCAAGGCGGGATCACCCGGCGGATAGCGAACGGGGAGGGCAGCGTGGCGTCAGACTTCGTGAACTCACTGGCGAAGGGCCTCGCCGTCCTCCAGACGTTCAACCGCGAGCGTCCCGAGCTGACCGTCAGCGACGTCGCCAAGCTGGCCGACATCACGCCGGCGGCGGCCAGACGCTGCCTGCTGACCCTCCAGGAGCTCGGCTTCGTGACCAGCCACGAGCGCCGCTTCCTGCTCACCCCGCGGGTGCTCCGGCTCAGCGAGGCGTTCCTGTCGTCGGTGAGCATGCAGGAGGTGATGCAGCAGTTCCTGCAGGAGATCGTCGACGCGACCGGGGACAGCGCCTCCGTCGCGGTGCTGGACGGCACCGAGGTGCTGTACGTCGCCTCGGTGTCCGCCAAGCGGGCCTACCAGCTGACCCCCACCATCGGCACCCGCTACCCGGCCTTCGCGACCTCCCTCGGCCGCGCGATCCTGTCCCGCTGCCCCGACCACGTCGTCGATGCGGTGCTCAATGCCTCCGACCTCACGAAGCTGACCGCCAAGACCGAGACCGACCCCGCGAAGCTGCGCAAGATCCTGCAGGCGGCCGCGCGGCAGGGGATCGCCGACTCGGACGAGCAGCTGGTGTACGGCGTGGTGTCGGTCGCCATGCCGCTGCTCGACAGCGAGGGTCACGCGATCGCCGCGGTGAACTGCTCGACCAGCCCGGCACGCACCGGCCTGGACGACATGCTGACCACGCGCCGCGAGGTGCTCGAGCGGGGACAGTCCCAGATCACCGCGGCACTGCGGCAGCACCCGGTGCTCATGCACGCCGTCCTCGGAGCGGGCAACCGGCTCGCAGACTAGGAGCAATCGGGCGCCCGGCTGAACATTCGCGAAAGACACGCCGGCGCGGCGGTAGACCCCCGTTGCATCCGGGCGCCGAGCGGCGAATCCTCGTGCGGGTTGGGGACCGGCACGGGGAGGGAGCCGCGATGACCCCCGAGCAGCTGCAACGAGCGCACCACGGCCTGGCGGCCTGGCAGCGAGGGGATGTCAGCGAGCTCGCCGACCTGATGGATCCGCAGGCCGAGCTGCTGTGGTGGACGCCCGGCGCCTGGGACTGCCACGGCAAGCACGAGGTGCTCGCCCTGCTCGACGCCCGGGCCCGGCAGGGTCCGCCCGCGGACGTGGACATCAGCGACGTCGGGAGTACGGCGCTGCTGGTGGCCCGGCGCGAGGAGGTGGAACGCGGACCGGAGGCCGGCTACCGGCCGGCCACCCTGGTCCGGTTCCAGGGCGACCGGCTGGTCAGCCTGCAGCAGTACCGCTGCCGCGAGGACGCCCTCGCCGACGCCGACGAGCCCGGCTCGGTGCCGCGTCAGCGTCGCCGTCGCTGATTGTCAGGACTCGACGGCGGCCTCGGCGGCGGCGGCCAGTCCGAACCCGATCGGGTCCTCCTGCTCCTCGAGCAGGTGGGCGACCAGGCTCATCGTCCGGCCGACCAGCGGCACGCCCTTCATCGCGCCGACCGGGAAGTCCACGTCGAGCAGCACCGCCGGGATCGCCCCGTTCACGTTGAGCGGCAGCGTCCGCCCGTAGACCACGGGCACCGCGTCGACCACGGCGTGCAGCGCGGCGACGTGCGGCCCCGCGACCTCCAGCCGGACCGCCAAGGCGAGCAGCGCCGCGGCCCGCGGGTCGGCGTCGCGGTGCAACGGGTGCCCGACCCCGGGCACGGTCCGGCCGGCCGCCCTCAGCTCGCGCAGCGCGGAAACCGCGGCCTCCTCCAAGGAAGCGGTCGACTCCGAAGGGGCGGCCGACGCGACGACGGAGGTCAGCAGTCCGGCCGTCTCCGACGAGCTGCCCAGGATCACCGAGCCGCAGCCGAGCAGCCCGGCAGCCACCGCACCGTGCAGCGACTCCGGCCCGGAGGAGTAGGTCATCCGCGCCGCCTGCACCGACGGCACCAGCCCGTGCTCGGCGATCGCCACGATGCACGCGTCCAGCATCTGGGCCTGCTGCGGGCTGGGCCGGGACCCGGTGAGCAGGATCCAGAAGTACTCGCTGGCCGTCACCGACCCGATCAGCG
>DASSKA010000040.1:0-3499 GCA_035690905.1 Nocardioidaceae bacterium
ATGGGCACCGAGCTCGACTTCACCGAGGGCATGCAGTTCGACAAGGGCTACATCTCGCCGTACTTCGTCACCGACGCCGAGCGGATGGAGGCCGTCCTCGAGGACTGCTACATCCTCATCCACCAGGGCAAGATCTCCGCGATCGCGGACCTGCTGCCGCTGCTGGAGAAGGTGATCCAGTCCGGCAAGCCGCTGTTCATCCTCGCGGAGGACGTGGAGGGCGAGGCGCTGTCCACGCTGGTGGTGAACAAGATTCGTGGCACCTTCAACGCCGCCGCCGTCAAGGCGCCCGCGTTCGGTGACCGCCGCAAGGCGATGCTGCAGGACATCGCGATCCTCACCGGCGGCCAGGTCATCGCCCCGGAGGTCGGCCTCAAGCTCGACCAGGTCGGCCTCGACGTGCTCGGCCAGGCGCGCCGCGTGGTGATCACCAAGGACGACACCACGATCATCGAGGGCGCCGGTGCCGCCGACGAGGTCCAGGGCCGGGTCAACCAGATCCGCGCCGAGATCGAGAACACCGACTCCGACTGGGACCGCGAGAAGCTGCAGGAACGGCTCGCCAAGCTGGCCGGCGGCGTCTGCGTGATCAAGGTCGGCGCGGCCACCGAGGTGGAGCTGAAGGAGAAGAAGCACCGCATCGAGGACGCCGTCTCCGCGACCCGCGCCGCGATCGAGGAGGGCATCATCGCCGGCGGCGGCTCCGCCCTGGTGCACGCCACCGCGTCGCTCGACTCGCTGGAGCTGACCGGTGACGAGGCGACCGGCGTGCGCGTGGTGCGCAAGGCCGCCGACGAGCCGCTGCGCTGGATCGCCGAGAACGGCGGCGAGAACGGCTACGTCGTGGTCACCAAGGTGCGCGAGGCCGGCAAGGGCAAGGGCTACAACGCCGCCACCGGGCAGTACGGCGACCTGGTCGCCCAGGGCGTGCTCGACCCGGTCAAGGTGACCCGTTCCGCGCTGGTGAACGCCGCGTCGATCGCCAGCATGCTGCTCACCACCGAGTCGCTCGTGGTGGACAAGCCGGAGGAAGAGGACGAGGGCGCCGCAGGCGCCGGCCACGGCCACGGTCACGGCCACTGAGGAGCACGACGCGAGACGCCGCCCGGGCCTTCCCGGGCGGCGTCTCTCGTTTGGGCACCGGCGACGCTGGGCACGTTCCAGGCAAGTCCGGCACCGGCCAAGAAGAGGAGGCGCCGTGGACTGGATCGTCGACCCGGCCGACAAGGTCACCACTGACCGAGCGCTGACCCAGCTCGCGGAGCACCTCGAGCGGCACGCTGCCGACCCCGGGACGGTCGCCCCCGCGCGGAGCGCGGTCGAGCAGGCGCTCGCCGACCGGCCCACCGATCTCGGCGTGGGGCCGCTGCGCCTGCACCTGAACTGGACATCTGGCCGCGCCTTCGCCGAGATCGCGGAGGGACCCGATCCCGATGTGATGGCCGGGCTGCGCCTGCGCGCGGGAGACTTGGTGCCCACCGAGCAGGCACGGCTTCTCGGCGACCCGACCGATGGCCCGGTCGCCCGGGTGCCGCTGGCGGTGGAGCGCTGGGTGCCCGACGCCTACGACGCCGGCCCGGTGCGGCCGGTCAGCTCCTCCAGGGCCGTGCCGCACCTGAACCTGTCACTGAGCCTTCCTCGCGAGACCAGCAGCGTCCCGGTGGTGCGCAAGCTCGCCGTGCAGGCGCTGACCGCGTTCGGCGTGACCCGCGAGGACGTCGCCGACGTGGAGCTCGCGATCACCGAGGCGTGCGCCAACGTGATCGACCATGCCGCCGACACCGACACCTACGAGGTGCTCGTCGAGCTCGCCTCCGACGAGTGCTCGATCACGGTCATCGACCAGGGCAGCGGGTTCCCGACCTCTGCTGTCGCCGACGACGTCGACGTGGACGCCGAGACCGGTCGCGGGCTGGCCCTGATGCGGGCCATGGTCGACAACGTGGCGTTCCGCAGTGAGCCCCGCGCCGGCGCCGTGGTGCACATGGTCAAGGCGCTGCGCTACGACGCCGAGCACCCGCTGTGGCGTCCGGCGTCGAGCGCCGGCTGAGTCGTCGCAGCCGGTTTGTAGACTGGAGGCCCCGTCCTGCTCTGGAAGGCCTCATGAACCTCACCCCCGCCGGAGTCCCCGACAAGTTCGCCGCCCTCGGCCTGACCTTCGACGACGTGCTGCTCCTGCCAGGGGAGACCGACGTGGTGCCCAGCGAGGTGGACACCGGCACCCGGCTCACCCGGGAGATCACCCTGCGCACCCCGCTGGTCTCCAGCGCGATGGACACCGTCACCGAGTCGCGGATGGCCATCGCGATGGCCCGGCAGGGCGGCATCGGCGTGCTGCACCGCAACCTGTCGATCGAGGACCAGGCCTACCAGGTGGACCTGGTCAAGCGCACCCAGACCGGGATCATCAGCAACCCCGTCACGATCCACCCGAAGGCCACCCTCGAGGAGCTCGACGAGATCTGCGGGGAGTACCGCGTCTCCGGCCTCCCGGTCATCGACGCCGACCGGACACTGCTGGGCATCATCACCAACCGCGACCTCCGGTTCGTGCCGGTCGCGCAGTGGGCGACCAAGACCGTCGGCGAGGTGATGACGCCGATGCCGCTGATCACCGCACCGATCGGGATCAGCCGGGATGACGCCACCGCGCTGCTGCGTCAGCACAAGAAGGAGCGGCTGCCGCTCGTCGACGACCAGGGCCGGCTGGCCGGACTGATCACGGTCAAGGACTTCGTGAAGTCCGAACAGTTCCCCGACGCGTCCTACGACTCCGACGGCCGGCTGCTCGTCGCGGCGGCCATCGGCTACTTCGGTGACGCCTGGAAGCGGGCCACCACCCTGGTCGAGGCCGGCGTGGACGTGCTCGTCCCGGACGTCGCCAACGGGCACGCCCGGCTGATGCTGGACATGATCAAGCGGCTGAAGTCCGACCCGGCCACCAAGCACGTGCAGGTGATCGGCGGGAACGTGGCCACCCGCGCCGGAGCGCAGGCGCTGGTCGACGCCGGCGCGGACGCGGTCAAGGTCGGCGTCGGACCGGGCTCCATCTGTACGACGCGGGTGGTGGCCGGTGTGGGCGTGCCGCAGGTGACCGCCATCCACGAGGCCTGGCTGGCCTGCGAGCCGGCCGGTGTCCCGGTCGTCGGCGACGGCGGCATCCAGTACTCCGGCGACATCGCGAAGGCGCTCGTCGCGGGCGCGGACACGGTGATGCTCGGCTCGCTGCTGGCCGGCTGTGACGAGAGCCCGGGCGACCTGGTCTTCGTCAACGGCAAGCAGTACAAGTCCTACCGGGGCATGGGCTCGATGGGCGCGATGGCCTCGCGTGGCAAGAAGTCGTTCTCCAAGGACCGCTACTTCCAGGCGGATGTGCCGAACGACGACCAGCTGATTCCGGAGGGCATCGAGGGTCGGGTCGCCTACCGAGGGCCGCTCGCCTCCGTCGCCTACCAACTCACAGGCGGCCTTCGGCAGTCGATGTTCTACGTCGGCGCCC
>DASSKA010000041.1:0-35474 GCA_035690905.1 Nocardioidaceae bacterium
TGTCGGCGTACGACCTCACGTGTCGGGTGGGGTACGACCTGACGTGTCGGTCTCGGCGTGTTGATCATGGCATGGGTTCACCTCCGGTGACGAGGTCGAAGCGGTCTTTGAGGCGGTAGCTGGGGCCGTTGATGGATAGCACGTCGCAGTGGTGGAGCAGGCGGTCGAGGATCGCGGTGGCCAGGACGTCGTCGCCGAGGACGCCGCCCCATTCGGCGAAGGACTTGTTCGAGGTGATGATCATCGAGCCGCGTTCGTAGCGTCGGGAGACGAGCTGGAAGACCATGTTGGCCTCGGCCCGGTCCAGCGGGAGGTAGCCGACTTCGTCGACGACGAGGACCGCGGGGCGCAGGTAGGCGGCCAGTTGCCGGTTGAACCGGCCGGTGGCTTCGGCGGTGCGGAGTTTGCGGACCAGGTCGTCGAGGGTGGTGAAGTAGATGGAGAACCCGGCCTGGCAGGCCGCGACGGCGAGCGCGACGGCGATCATGGTCTTGCCGACTCCGGGTGGCCCGAGCAGGGCGACGTTGGACTTGGCCTTGACGAACTCCAGGGTGGCCAGGTCGCGGACCTTGCGGGGGTCGAGGTCGGGTTGGAAGGCGAAGTCGAACTCTTCGAGGGTCTTGTGGTGCGGCAGCCCGGACAGCTTCAGGGCGTTGCGGAACCGGCGCCCTTCGCGCAGGCCGAGCTCCTCGGCGAGCAGTAGGTCGACGAAGTCGAGGTAGCCCATCTGGGCGGCCTCGGCGCGGTCGACCAGCTCGGTGACCACGTCGGTCAGATGGGTCAGGCCGAGCTTGGTGGCGGTCTCGCGGATCCGGTCGGTGGTCAGGGTGCTCACCGGGGCACCTCCTGCCAGGACTCGCGGGGTGTGGGGCTGGGCGGTGGGACCTGACGGGCCAGGTGCATGGCGGAGAACCCGAGCATGTCAACCAGCCAGCCGGGGTCGGCCGGCGGCGCCTGGCGGTCAAGGTAGGCACGCAGCTCGGCGTGGACCGCGGGGCCGGCGGTGCGCAGGAACTCCTCACACATCGCCAGCAGCTCGTGCACGGTGGCCACGGTGTGCTCGGTCAGCGACACCATCGCCGGCGGAGCCGGCGGGCTAGTCGGGGTTGGGGTGTGGATGGTCATGTTCAGCTCCTGGGGGTCGCAGCGTTGGTGGTGACCGGTGCTGGTGCCGGTCGTGGGGTGGGCGTGGCAAGCACGGCTTCCTGGTAGTCGCTCAGCGGTCGGGCCGCGACCTCGATGTCGGCGTGGCGGCGGGCCAGCAGGCTGGCCAGCGGCTCGAGCCCGGCACCGGCCGGCGCACCGGTGGTGACCTGCGGTCGGGTGGCCGGTTCGCTCACGACCGCGCGGGTGTGCCCGTCGGGAAGACCGTCCCAGTGCGCGGGGTCGACCACCCAGGACCCGCGCTGGCGGGCCCGAGGGTGGGTGGCCAGCCAGGCACCAGCGCCGGTGCCGGGCCCGTGGGACAGGGCGTGGATGGTGACGTTCTCGCCGTCGACGGCCAACTGGACCCGCTGCCCGGCCCGGACGGCTCGGGCCGGCACGGAGTAGAAGCTGGCCTCGAACGAGACCAGGGCGTCCTTGCCGACCCGGCGCAGGTGCTTGTCGGTGACCAGGTAGGGCTGGTCCGGCAGCGGGCCCAACGCGGCCCGGTCGACCTGCGCGCGGACTCCGATCACCTGGCCGTGGGTGCGGTGGACCTGCGCCCGGCGGATCGGCAACCACGCCTCGAACGCGCCGTCCAGCTCGGCGATCGAGTCGAAGACCCGGCCGGCGAGCACGTGGTCTCGCACGATCAGCACCTGCCGCTCGACCCGGCCCTTGCCGGTGGGCCGGTAGGCGGCCAGCACGTCGATGACGAACCCGTAGTGCTCGGCGAACGCGACCGCCTCGGGGTGCAGCGGGACCGCGACGCCGGGCGCCACGTGACGCTTGACCACGGTCTTGGTGCGGTCATAGACGATCGCGCCGGGCACCCCGCCGAAGTGCGCGAACGCCCGCCGGTGGCAGTCCCAGAAGGTGGCCAGATCCATGCTGGTGGTGAAACACGCGAACGGGTCACGCGAGTGCGACAGCGTCATGTGGAACGAGTACACGTTGCGAATTCCGACGTGGGCCAGCAGGTCACCCTCATCGCCCCAGTCGACTTGGGCCTGCGCGCCGGGCACCACCTCGAAACGGCGGTGCAGCCCGGTCAAGGGGTTCTCATCGGCCTCGGCCAGCTCCGCGGCGATCCGCGGCCGCGCCTCGGCCAGGAACATCTTCACCCGCTGATAGGAGCCGGTGAACCCGTAATCGGCCACCAGCCGCTCATGGATCACCGTGCCCTTCAACGACAGATCGTTGCGCAGCATCGACTCGATGACCGCAACGAACGGGGTGATCACCCTCGGCTGGCTCCCGGCCCGAGACGGCGCGGCCGGCGGCACCGACGGCGCGTCCTCGGCCAGATACTTACGCACGGTGCGCCAATCAACCCCGCACTCGCGGGCGATCTCGGCATACGTTGCGCCCGCGGCATGCAGGGCGCGGAAACGACGGACATTCATCCAAGACTCCGAATCAAGGATCATGAGCAGAAGCCACCCTTCGGGCTCGTCTACTTGGCGGTGGACGAACCGAAGGGTGGCCCCACTCAAGGCGAGCAGGGCGGCAACTCGCCGAGACCGACCTACACGTCAGGTCGTACGCAATGCGTCACATCAGGTCGTACGCGGACACCGGGTCACCGCGGCGCTGCGGCGGGCGAACCGGCGCAACGTCGAGGCCAGGGCGGACCAGATCCGGGCGATCCTGCGCGCCGAGGAGCTGCGCCGCTCACCGGCGGTGCAGTCGGCCTACGCCGCGATCGTGGCCAGCCAGGCCAGCGTCGTGCAGGCACTGAACGCCCAGATCCAACAGATCGGGGCGGTGGTGGACTCCCATTTTGGGCAGCACCCGGACGCTGAGATCTACGCCAGCCAGCCCGGCCTCGGCGTGGTCCTCGCCGCCCGGGTGCTGGGCGAGTTCGGCGACGACCCGGATCGCTACACCGACGCCAAGGCGCGCAAGAGCTACGCCGGCACCGCCCCGATCACCAAGGCGTCGGGCAAGAAGAAGATCGTGCTCGCCCGCTACGCCCGCAACCGCCGGCTCGGCGACGCACTGCAGCAATGGGCGTTCTGCTCGCTGCGCGGATCACCCGGCGCCACCGCCTACTACCGGCAACTCCGCGACCGCAACATCGGCCACCAAGCCGCGCTGCGCCAAGTCGCGAACCGCCTCGTCGGCATCCTCCACGGCTGCCTGAAGACCCACACCGCCTACGACGAAACAACCGCCTGGAGCCACCACATGACCGACGCGGCTTGACATTGAAAAACCTGGGATGTCTGCCGCAGCGCGAGCAAGGCTGGGTCTGCCTCCAGCCCAGATTTCCGGCCGGAGTCGCCCGGGAGCCCCGTATCGTCTTCCGCGTGGGCCTGAGACTCCGGCGAGCCCTCGCGCGAGTTGCGCGAGCTATCGACGCGCCCATCGAAAACGCTGCGGTGTTCACCGTCTACGATCCACGCTTGACCGCCGGAGCGTTTGCCGCCGCGCTTGGGACTGCCTCGCTCGGCCAAGGAGGCCAGGGCACCAGCATGGCCGTCGGTGACCTGATCAACTGGGGCGAGCGAGAAGCCCGCGACCATGAGCCTCTGCCGCACAAACTGCTGATCGTGACCACGGACGAAGCGGTCTGTGCCTTCTCCTGGCCGACACCCCGCCAGGCGAAGCAGATCGCCCGGTGGGCGCGGGGGTCCTTCACCGCCAAACTGATTCGGCACAGAATCTACGGGCAGGTAGACGTCTACATCGCCCTGCAAAGCCGCAAGACCGTATTCGTGTCAGCGAAGACGGGGATCTTCCATCCTTCCTCATTGAAGTGCGCAGAAGCCATCACTCAGCTGTCATCACCGCGGCGTTCCCCCAAGTGAGGCCTCCCGCCGAGCGACCGGTGCAGCAGAACGCCTGGAGCCGCTGGTCGTGCGTCGCTGGCAAAGCGAGCAGGCCCGCAGCACGTAGATCGAACGAAAGCCCGCTTGCCTCGTCCTTAGGCGGGGCACACTGTCAACGTGAGCGTGGCGTGGCTCGTGCTCGGAAATGCGGCGGCGTGCGTCGTCGCCGGCGCCGTGTACGGCACCATCTTCTGGGCGATACGCAGGCTCTCGTAGGATCTAGACCCAGAGGAGCAGGCTCAAGTTGTGCCGAACCTTGCCTACCACCTGCAACTGACCCGTGCGCGCCGCCCCGGTCAGCACTGTGAAACTCGCCGAGGCCACCAAGATGCCCAACACAAGCGCGACCGTACGGGCAGCGCGATGCCGCATCTGCACCAGCACGAAACGCAACTCAGGACCCCCGTGACCTTGGCTTCTACACCTGCATATCACCAGGCACCCTGAATTTCAGGCGAAGCCGACGAATGATCGCGCGTGCCGACGGAGGCGGGCCGCGCTCGATGGGCGGCTCTGCACTCGGTCGCGTGCTTGTCGCACGGTGCCAAGCCCGCGTTGCGCGCTACCAGCACGAACAACCGCAGGCGCCCCATCCCCAATCTTCATGCGGGGATGCAGTCGACCGTTCTAACCGTCTCGCCCGCCTGCCCGAGTCCGCAGAGAGTCCGCAAGAATTTCAGCGAGTAGTCTCGACTTCCATGCCTCTCCAACGCATCTCCGCAGGTCAGGGCCCATTTACCAACGAGGACCCTCCGCTGCCACCACCGCGCGAGCAATCCACCAACTACCGCTGAGCCAGCACGGTCGTGAACGGGTCCAGGACCAGGCCGGGCAGCACCGAGAGCACGATCCCGGCGACGAAGGTGAGCAGCACGGCGACCCCCGTCCCGCGAGGCGTGGGGTACGCCTCCGCGTCGTACGACGGACGAAACAGCTCCACCAGCCAGCGCACGTAGTACACCAGCCCGATCGCCACGTTGACCGCCATGACCACGACCAGCCAGGTCACCGGGCCGGCGGCGGCGTCGAAGACGACCACCTTCGCGAACAGGCCGAGGATGCCCGGCGGCAGCCCGGCCAGGGCCACCAGGGCGAAGGCGAGCGCCCATCCGGCCAGCGGCTTCTCGCGCACCAGGCCGGCGTAGTCGCCGATCCGCTGCCCCGGGTGCCGGCTGCCGACCACTCCGGCGACCGCGAACGCGCCCAGGTTCATCACCGCATAGATGGCCAGGTAGCCGATCGCCGCGCCGAGCGCCGCACGACCGGCAGCGACCGCGCCGAACGGCACGAGGATGTAGCCGGCCTGGGCCACCGACGACCAGGCCAGCAGCCGGACCGCGTGCTGCTGACGCAGCGCGATCACGTTGCCGACGGTCATGGTCAGCGCTGCCAGCACGGCCAGCACCGGCGCCCACACCCCCGCGAGCTGGGGCAGCCCGAACCCGAGCACCAGCATCAGGCCGACGAACCCGGCCGACTTCGACACCACGGACAGGTACGCCGCGACTGCCACCGGCGCGCCGACGTAGGTGTCCGGCACCCACATGTGGAACGGCACGGCCGCCACCTTGAAGGCCAGCCCGACGAGGGTGAGGAGCGCGCCCACGAGGGCCACCCGCTGCAGCGGACCACCCGACGACAGCCCGCTGGCGATCCCCCGCAAGAACACCGACCCGGTCGCGCCGTACAGCAACGACACCCCCATCAGCATCACCGCGGTGGAGACCACCGACACCAGGAAGAACTTCAGCGCCGCCTCCGCCGCCCCGGGGTTGCCGCGGCGCAGCCCGACCATCGCGAACGCCGGCAAGGACACCACCTCGAGGGCCACCACCAGCGTGATCAGGTCGCGGGACGCGGCGATCGTCAGCGCCCCGGTCGCCGAGGACAGCAGCAGGAAGTTCCACTCCCCCGGCGGCGTCACGCTCTTGGGCACGGCGGACTCGATCAGCGCCACGACCAGGGTGCCGAACAGCACCACCGCCCAGAACACCAGGGTGAACCGGTCCAGCACGAACGAGCACGGTCCGTGCGGCACGCAGAACGTGGCTCGGTGCCGGCCCCAGCTCAACGCCGCCGGGACCACCGCACCCAGCACCCCGAGGACGGTCAGCGTCGCCGCGACCGGCAGCTCGCGCGGCGCGCCCGGCCGCGCGGTCAGCCGGGCCCGGCCGGCGGTCGGCGACCCGAACGCGTCCGCGAGCAGCACCACGACCGCGGTGCCCGCCAGGATCAGCGGGGCGGCGATCGCCATCCAGTCGACCGGCTGCACCATCTACAGCCCCCCGAAGAAGGTGCGCGCAGCCGCGGCCACCGGGGACAGCAGGAACCCCGGCGCCACCCCGAGGACCAGGGTCAGCGCGACCAGCGGGGACCAGGCCACCCACTCCATCGCATGCACGTCGGCGCGCACCGCGCCCGCCGCGGGCGAGGCCGGCTCCACCTCGGCGCTGGCCAGCTCGATGGACGCGACGTCCTCGTTGACAGGTCGGACCGCCGGCGGGGCACCCTGCAGCATCCGCCGCATCAGGGCCAGGAAGTAGGCCGTGGTCAGGATGACCCCGAACGCGGCGACCACCGCCAGCACGACGTACGTCGTGTGCGGCAGTGCGGGCGCCCGGAACAACGCCGACCGCACCGTCAGCATCTCTCCCCAGAAGCCGGCCAGCCCGGGAAGGCCGAGCGAGGCGAACGCCGCGAACGCGAAGATGGCGGCCAGCCGCGGCACCCGGCCGTAGAGCACGGTCAGCCGGCTCAGCTCACCGGTGCCGTAGCGGTCCTTGATGCCTCCGGCGACGAAGAACAGCAGCCCGGTGATCAGCGCGTGCGCGATGCTCGCGTACACCGCGGCCTGCACGCCCCCGACGGTGAACGTGGCCACCGCGAGGACCACGAAGCCCATGTGCCCGACGCTGGAGTAGGCGATCAGCCGCTTCAGCTCGGTCTGCACCAGGCAGGCGAGTGCCGCGTAGACGATCCCCACCACCGCGAGTGCCGCCACGAACGGAACCAGCCGGTCCCACGACGGATCGGTCACCGGCATCCAGAAGCGCAGCAGGCCGTACGTGCCGAGCTTGAGCAGCACCGCCGCCAGCACCACCGACCCCACCGTGGGCGCCTTGGCGTGCGCGTCGGGAAGCCAGATGTGCAGCGGCCACAGCGGTGTCTTGACCGCGAGCCCCAGCCCGACCAGCACCGCCGCGCCGACCGCCAGCGCACCGTGCGGGTGGTACGACGCGGCTATCCGCACGATGTCGAAGGTGCCGGTGGCGGTGTGCACCAGCAGGAAGCCGACCAGCATCATGGCCGACCCGAGCACGGTGAACACCAGGAACCGGGTCGCCGCGCGCCGACGGCCGGCCGGGTCGTGCGGGTCGCCCCAGCCGTCGATGACGAACCACATCGGGATCAGCGCGACCTCGAAGAACATGAAGAACAACACCATGTCCAGCGCCAGGAAGCTGCCCAGTACCCCGGTCTCCACCACCAGCAGCAACGCGGCCAGCCCGGCGCGGCCGCCACAGTCCGGCGCGTTGCGGACCAGGGCGACCAGGCAGCAGATCACCACCAGCGTGGTCATCAGCACCAGCGGGCCGGAGATGCCGTCCAGGCCCAGGTGCCAGCGCACGTCCAGGGCGGCGATCCAGCTCACGTCGACGTACGACGGACCGAGGCCGGTGCCCGAGGCGACCACAGCCCAGATCGACCAGCCGAGCGCGACCAGCCCGCCCAGCACCGCAACCCCCATCGCCGCACCGCCGTGCCTTCGCCGGCCGAGCGCGAGCGTGGCGACGGCGGACACCACGGGCACCGCGACCAGCCCGTCGAGCGCGACCGCCGTGCCGGTCATGACCGCGCCCCCGCCGCCACCGCGACCGCCACCGCGCCGACCACCACCACCATCAGGTAGGCCTGCACGTTCCCGTTCTGGGCCAGGCGGAGCACCCGGCCGAGGCCGCTCGCCGATCCCGCGGCCGCGTCCACCCAGCCGCCGATCACCTCCCGGTCGTAGAACCGGGTGAGCACCGCGAGTCGTCCTACCGGCTTCACCACCGCGACGTCGTAGGCGACGTCGACCTCCGGGTGCGGCACCGGATGCGGTCGCCACAGGTCGCCCTCCCGGCGCCGCGCCCAGGCGACGGCCACGACGATCCCGACCAGGATCACCAGCACGGTGACCACCGTGGACAGCACGCCGTGGAAGAGCTCCTCGCGGTGGGTGCTGCCGAACAGCAGCTCCGGGTAGGCGACCACGATCCCGCCGATGGTCGTGGGCACGGCCAACAGGTACAGCGGGGCACGCATCGTCCAGGACGGTTCCTCGGCGGCCTCCGCAGCGGGCGCGGGATCACCGAAGAACACCAGCAGCCAGGCGCGCAGGCAGTAGGCCACGGTCAGCATCGCGGTCAGCACCATGGACGCGAAGAGCGCCCAGGCCACCCAGGTCCACACCTGCCGGCCGTCGAGCGCTTCCCGCAGCGACGCGCCGATGACGGCGTCCTTGGTGAAGAACCCGACCAGCGGCACCACCCCGGCCAGCGCCCCGAAGCCCAGGGTCATCGTCGCGAACGTGTCCGGCAGCCGGCTGCGCAGGCCACCCATCGAGTCCATCGACGTGGAACCGCCGACGGCGTGGAACACCGACCCGGCCCCGAGGAACAGCAGCGCCTTGAACGCGCCGTGCGCGAGCAGGTGCATCACCGCAGCGGTCCACGAGCCAACGGCCAGCGCCCCGAACATGTAGGCCAGCTGGCTGACCGTCGACCAGGCCAGCACCCGCTTGAGGTCCTTGCTGTACATCGCGTAGACCGCGGCCAGGAGCATGGTCACCGCGGCGATGCCCGCCATCCAGGTCAGTGCCGAGGGGGAGTTGGTGAACATCGGGTAGGTGCGCGCCACCAGGAACACCCCGGCAGCCACCATGGTCGCGGCGTGGATCAGCGCCGAGATCGGCGTGGGGCCGGGCATCGCGTCGGGGAGCCAGGTGTGCAGCGGGAACTGGGCGGACTTGCCGACCGCCGCGGCCAGGAAGAGCAGCGCCGGCAGCCACAGCGAGTCCAGCTGCAGCGCGCCGTGCGTGATGTCGCCCATCACCGTGCTGATCCGGTAGCTGCCGAACCGGTTTCCGAGGACCAGGATCCCGAACAGCAGGCCGAGGTCGGCCGTCCGCGTCATCAGATAAGCCTTCACCGCGCCGGCGCGGGCTTCCGGCAGCTCCCAGTGGTGCGCGATCAGGAAGTACGAGCACGCCCCCATCAGCTCCCAGCCGACGAGCAGGACCCACAGGTCGTCGGCGGTGACCACCAGGCTCATCGCGCCGGTGAACACCGCGACCAGCGAGGCGTACGACGGGTAGCGCGGGTCGTGCTCCAGATAGCCCAGGGAGTACACCTGCACGAGGAAGGCCACCACGTGCACCAGCAGCAGCATCACGGCGCTGAGCTGGTCGACGTAGAACGCCAGCTGGATCGGCGGGCCGACCGCGGCCGTGCTCGCGTAGACGTGACCCGTGGGCGCGGCACCGCCCAGGTGCCAGCCCGCCACCAGGCAGGCCAGCACCAGGGCGAGCGCCTCACCGCCGACCGCGATCCCCTTGCCCGCACCCGCGGACCGGTGCCCGATCAGCAGCACCACCGCCGCGGGGGCGAACGGCACCGCGAGCGTCGCGAGAAGCAGCACGCTCATCGGCGCACCTCTTCTGGCGCCTCGTCCCGGTCGGCCAGCGCGCGCAGCCGGTCGACCTCGATGTGCCCGTGCGTGCGGAACACCAGCAGCACGATGGCCAGCGCGAGCCCGATCTCGGCCGCCGCGACCACGATGACGAACAGCGCGAAGATCTGGCCGGAGTGCAGCGCGTCACGCAGGTAGGCGTCGAACGCGACCAGGTTGATGTTGGCGGCGTTGAGCATCAGCTCGACGCCCATCAGCACCAGTACCGCGTTGCGCCGGGCGAGCACGCCGTACGCCCCGATCGAGAACAGCAGCGCCGCCAGCAGCAGCGGCCACCACAGCGGCATCAGTCCGCACCCCCCTCCGAGTTGTCAGGCGCCTGACCGGCTATAGCCGGTCCACCGCCTGACAACTCGGTGGAGCGGAGGCGGGAGAGCACGATCGCGCCGACCAGGGCGGCGAGCAGCAGCACGCTGAGCACCTCGAACGGCAGCACCCAGGTGCGGAACAGCGAGGCGCCGGCCACCTCTGCGGAGCCGACCTCGCCGTTCCGCAGGTCGATGGTCGCGCCGGAGAACCCGGCCACCACGGTGGTGCCGAGCAGCGCGGCGACCAGCACCGCCACCACGGCCGCCGGAAGGGCACGCCGCGTGGACAGCTCCGGCTGCGGTCCGGTCGGCGCCCGGGTCAGCATCAGCGCGAACAGGAGGAGCACGACGACGGCGCCCACGTAGATCAGCACCTGGACCCAGGCCACGAACTCCGCCGCCAGCAGCAGGAACACGCCGGCCACGGCACCGAGCGAGACCACCAGCCACAGCGCGGCGTGCACCAGGTTGGTGTTGGTGACCACCAGCGCCGCGGACCCGACCGCCACCAGCCCGAGCAGCACGAACAGCACCTGGACCGTGATGCTCACCCGCCCTCACTCTCCGACTTGTCAGGCGCTTGACCGGCTGTAGCCGGTCCACCGCCTGACAACTCGGTGGACCGGGAGGTCCGCTCGGCGGCCTTGCGGGCGGTGACGGTCTCCTTCGGGTCCTCGGCGCCCTCGTCCAACGCCACCGGCGCCGGCACCGTCCACATCCAGTCGCGGAGCCGGTCCTTCTCGTGGGTCAGGTCCCGGATGTCGAGCTCGGCGTACTCGAACTCCGGCGACCAGTGCAGCGCGTCGAACGGGCACACCTCGACGCAGATCGAGCAGTACATGCACAGCGAGTAGTCGATCGCGAACCGGTCGAGCACGTTGCGGCTGCGCTCCCGGCCACCCTCGGTGGTCGCCGGCATCACGTCCTTGTGCGAGTCGATGTAGATGCACCACGCCGGGCACTCCCGCGCGCACAGCATGCACACCGTGCACTTCTCCTCGATCAGCGCGATCACCCCGCGCGAGCGCGGCGGCAGCTCCGGCGGCGCGTCGGGGTACTGCGCGGTGACGGACCGGCGAGTCAGGTTGCGCCAGGTGACCGCCAGGCCACGCAGCAGGCCGGATCCGGGCAGGCTCATCGCACCATCACCACCCCGACCGCGGTGACCACCAGCTGCAGCAGGGCGACGGGGACGAGGGCCTGCCAGGCCAGCCGCTGCAGCTGGTCCTCGCGCAGCCGCGGGTACGCGACGCGCACCCAGATCACCACGAACGCGACCGCACCCGTCTTCAGCAGGGTCCACAGCCAGCCCATGGTCGCGGGGAACGGTCCGTGCCAGCCACCGAGGAACAGCACCGCGGTCAGCGCGGACAGCACCACGATGCCGGCGTACTCGGCCAGGATGAACAACGCGAACCGCAGCCCGCCGTACTCCGTGAAAGGGCCGAACACGATCTCAGCGTCCGCGACCGGCATGTCGAACGGCGGCCGTTGCAGCTCGGCGAGGCCGGCGACGAAGAACACCACGGCTCCCGGCAGCTGCCACAGCAGCCACCACGGGCTCCACGCCTCCACGATGCCGCTCAGCGACAGGGTTCCCGCGGCCATCGCCACCGAAGCAGCGGCGAGCACGAACGGCAGCTCGTAGGCCATCAGCTGGGCGGCCACCCGGATCCCGCCGAGCAGGCTGAACTTGTTCGCGCTCGACCAACCCCCCATCAGCGTGCCGATGACGCCGACGCCCATCACCGCGAGCACGAAGAACAGCCCGATGTCGAAGTCCTGGCCGACGAGTCCTGGTCCCAGCGGGATCGCGAGCAGCGCGACCAGGTACGGCAGCAGCGCCACGGCGGGCGCCAGCCGGAACACCGCCCGGTCCGCCTCGGCGGGGACCACGGCCTCCTTCTGCACGAACTTCACGCCGTCGGCGACCAGCTGCGCCCAGCCGTGGAAGCCGCCGGCGTACATCGGTCCCACGCGGCTCTGCATGTGCGCCATCACCTTGTGCTCGGTCTGCCCGACCAGCAGCGGCAGCAGCAGGAAAGCCGCGATGACGAGCACAACGCGCAGCACCGCGTCCGCGAGCTCAGCCATCGCCGCCCCCGGGCGGGTGCGGTCCCCACTCCTCGGGCTGGGGGACCCCGGGAGGGCGGGTACGGCGTCGCGACGGGGCTCCCTCGCCGGACTCGCCGGGCTCCTTAGCACCCGGCCACGGCTTGACCACCCGGGAGGCCAGAACGAACTCCTTGCGCAGCGGATGTCCCTCGAACTGTTCGGGGAGCAGCAGCGGAGCGAGCTCGAGAGGTCGGCCGTCCTCGGTGAACTCCACCCCGAACATCTCGTGCGTCTCGCGCTCGTGCCACCGCGCCCCGCGGAAGAGGTCGGCGACGCTCGGGGCGGTGGCCGCCTCCCGAGGAAGCAGGGTGCGCAGCAGCAGGTGCTCCGTGCTGCCCGGTCGGCGGTGGACGAGGTGGCACACCAGCCGGAAGCCCTCGTCGAGCTCGTCGACCGCGGACAGCCAGTCGAAGAACGTGCACCCGAGACCGTCGCGGGCCAGCAGCACCGCGTCGTGCCAGGTCTCCGCCGGCACGTCGACGGTGACCGGTCCGAACCCCTCCTCGACGTACGCCCGTTCGCCGAGCTCGTCAGCGAACGCCGCCCTCACGCGCCCTGGCCAAAGCTCCTTCACGGGGACGGCTCCGGTCCCAGCAGCGGTCTGGTCACCGAGGCGGCGCTGCGGTGCCCGTCGTACCGCTGTGACAGCGACTCTGCGTCGATCTTCTCCTGCAGCTTCAAGATGCCCTGCAGCAGCGCCTCCGGCCTTGGTGGGCAGCCGGGGACGTACACGTCGACGGGGATGATCTGGTCCACGCCCTTGGTCACGCAGTAGGAGTCCCAGTAGGGGCCACCGGAGTTGGAGCACGAGCCGAACGAGATCACGTACTTCGGCTCGGGCATCTGGGCGTACAGCCGCTTGATGGCGGGCGCCATCTTGTCGGTGACGGTGCCCGAGACCACCATCAGGTCGGCCTGCCGTGGCCCCGGCGCGAACGGGATCACGCCGAGCCGGATGAAGTCGTGGCGCCCCATCGAGGTGGCGATGAACTCGATCGCGCAGCAGGCCAGCCCGAAGTTGAACACCCACAGCGAGTACTTCCGGCCCCAGTTGAGCAGGTAGCGCGCCGGCTTCGGTGCCAGCCGCTGCAGCCCGCCCAGCTCCGGGCGGACCGCCGGCATGCCCAGATCCGTCACGTCCACGTGAGCACCCCCTTGCGCCACGCATAGAGCAGGCCAACGGCGACGAAACCGACGAACACCCCCATCTCCGCGACCGTGGCCCAGCCGAGGCCGCCGAAGACCGTGGCCCACGGGAACAGGAACACCGCGTCCACGGCGAAGATCACGTAGAGGAACGCGTAGACGTAGTAGCGCACATGGGTCTGGGCCCAGCCCTCCCCGACGGGATCCACGCCACACTCGTAGGGCAGTCGTTTTTCGGCTGTCGGGTGGGACGGCCGCAGCAGCCGGTTGCCCGCGAACATGGCGGCCACGAGCAGCGCTCCCGCGACCAGGATCACGAGCAGCGGCAGGTAGGCCCCGTAATAGTCCGCCACGCGCCTGAGTCTAGGAGAAAACCGTGATCCGGACGTGTCATGGACCACGTTGAGCGCGGACGTAGCATGAGCGAGGAGGGGTAACGTCGAAAGGGACTCGGGGTGTGACCGGCGTGCCTCCGACCCAGACCGCACCCGTCTGACAGCACTTGGGAGAGAGGGCTACAGCGTGACCAAGCAGGTCAAGCAGCTCGACCGTGTGATCATCCGTTTCGCCGGCGACTCGGGCGACGGCATGCAGCTGACCGGCGACCGTTTCACGCAGCAGTCGGCGTCGTTCGGGAACGACCTGTCCACCCTGCCGAACTTCCCCGCCGAGATCCGGGCGCCTGCGGGGACGCTGCCCGGCGTCTCGTCGTTCCAGGTGCACTTCGCCGACCACGACATCCTGACCCCGGGCGACAGCCCCGACGTGCTCGTCGCGATGAACCCGGCCGCGCTGAAGGCGAACCTGCAGGACCTGAAGAAGGGCGCGACGATCATCGTCGACAGCCACGACTTCACCGGGCGGAACCTGGCCAAGGCCGGCTACGACCACGACCCGCTCGAGACCGACGAGCTCGACGAGTTCGCGGTGCACACTGTGGACCTGACCAGCATGACCGTCGAGGCGGTCAAGGAGTTCGGCCTGTCCCGCAAGGACGCCGGGCGCGCCAAGAACATGTTCGCGCTCGGCCTGCTGTCGTGGATGTACGGCCGGCCCGTCGACCCGACCATCGCGTTCCTGGAGCGTCGGTTCGCGAAGGTGCCGGACATCCGCGACGCGAACGTGACCGCGTTCAAGGCCGGCTGGAACTTCGGTGAGACCACCGAGACGTTCGTCGTGCAGTACGAAGTCAAGCCAGCCCCGATGCCCACCGGGCGCTACCGGAACATCACCGGGAACCTGGCCCTGGCCTACGGCCTGGTGGCCTCCTCGGTCCAGTCGGGCCTGCCGCTGTTCCTCGGCTCCTACCCGATCACCCCGGCCTCGGACGTGCTGCACGAGCTGTCGAGGCACAAGCGGTTCGGGGTGACCACGTTCCAGGCCGAGGACGAGATTGCCGGCATCGGCGCGGCGCTGGGCGCATCCTTCGGTGGCTCGCTCGGGGTCACCACCACGTCCGGTCCCGGGGTGGCGCTGAAGTCCGAGACCATCGGGCTCGGCGTGATGCTGGAGCTGCCGCTCCTGGTCGTGGACATCCAGCGCGGCGGCCCGTCCACCGGGCTGCCCACCAAGACCGAGCAGGCCGACCTGCTGCAGGCGATGTTCGGGCGCAACGGCGAGGCGCCGGTGCCGATCGTGGCCCCCCGGTCGCCGGCCGACTGCTTCGACGCGGCGCTGGAGGCGGCGCGGATCGCGGTGACCTACCGCACCCCGGTGATGCTGCTCTCCGACGGCTACCTCGCCAACGGCTCGGAGCCCTGGCAGATCCCCGACGTGGAGCAGCTGCCGCGCATCGAGCCCGGCTTCGCCACCGAGCCCAACCACACCGGCGAGGACGGCGCGAGCACGTTCTGGCCCTACCTGCGCGACGAGGCGACGCTGGCCCGTCCGTGGGCGGTGCCGGGCACCAAGGGCCTCGAGCACCGGATCGGCGGCCTGGAGAAGAACGACGGCACCGGGAACATCTCCTACGACCCGGCCAACCACGACTTCATGGTCCGCACCCGCGCCGCCAAGGTGGAGCGGGTCGCCGAGACCATCCCACCGACGGAGGTCGACGACCCGGCCGGGCCCGACGGGCAGGGGGCCCGCGTGCTGGTGCTCGGGTGGGGTTCGACGTACGGCCCGATCGGCGCCGCCGTCCGCCACGTGCGCAACAAGGGCCTGAAGGTCGCGCAGGCGCACCTGCGGCACCTCAACCCGTTCCCCAAGGACCTCGGCGAGGTGCTCAGGGGGTACGACGCGGTGCTGGTGCCGGAGATGAACCTCGGCCAGCTCAGCATGCTGCTCCGCGCCAAGTTCCTCGTCGACGTGGTGGGCTACAACCGGGTCCGCGGCCTGCCGCTGCGCGCCGCCGAGCTCGCCGAGGCGATCACCGACCTCGTGGAGGCACAGCGCCCCGACGAGCCGCTGACCGAAGGAACCCAGGAGACGGAGGGCATCCGATGAGCCAGGTCGACCTGCCGAGCCCCGGCCTGCGGGACGTGCCGGCGACCGAGGAGCCGCTGACCCGCAAGGACTTCGCCTCGGACCAGGAGGTCCGCTGGTGCCCCGGGTGTGGGGACTACGCCATCCTGGCCGCGTTCCAGGGCTTCCTTCCGGACCTGAACATCGCCCGCGAGAACGTGGTGATGATCTCCGGCATCGGCTGCGCCGCGCGGTTCCCCTACTACCTCGACACCTACGGGATGCACTCCATCCACGGCCGCGCGCCCGCGATCGCCACCGGCCTGGCAACCTCCCGCAAGGACCTGTCGGTGTGGGTGATCACCGGCGACGGCGACTCGCTGTCGATCGGCGGCAACCACCTGATCCACGCCCTGCGCCGCAACGTGAACCTGAAGATCCTGCTGTTCAACAACCGGATCTACGGGCTCACCAAGGGCCAGTACTCCCCCACCAGCGAGCCGGGCAAGGTCACCAAGTCCACCCCGATGGGCTCGCTGGACAACCCGTTCAACCCGGTCTCGCTCGCACTGGGCGCCGAGGGCACGTTCGTGGCCCGCACCATCGACTCCGACCGCAAGCACCTGACCTCGGTGCTGTCCGCGGCGGCCGCGCACCGGGGTACCGCGCTGGTGGAGATCTACCAGAACTGCCCGATCTTCAACGACGGCGCCTTCGACGCCTTCAAGACCCCGGACACCCGCGACGAGGCGGTCATCCCGCTGGTGCACGGCGAGCGGGTGCGGTTCGGCAACGACGGCGAGGGCAACCCGACCAAGGGCGTGGTCCGCGACCGGGTCACCGGGCGCCTCGAGGTCGTCGACCTGGCCGAGGTGCCCGAGGACGACCTGGTGGTGCACGACGCGCACGACGAGGACCCGGCCACCGCGTTCGCGCTGTCCCGGCTCACCGACGCCGGTGTGCTGCACCGGGCCCCGATCGGGGTCTTCCGATCGGTCTCGCATCCGACGTACGACGACCAGGCCCGCGAGCAGGTGGAGACCGCCCGCCAGGGCACCGAGGACCCGACCGAGGCACTCGCGGGGCTGCTTTCCGCGGGTGACACCTGGACCGTCGCCTGAGCGGGGCCGTCAGGGCAGCAGCTTGCCCGGGTTGAGCAGGTGGTGCGGGTCCAGGGCGTCCTTGACCGCCGAGTGCACCCGGGTCGACACGTCGCCGAGCTCGCGGCCGGACCAGCTGCGCTTCAGCAGCCCGACACCGTGCTCGCCGGTGACCGTCCCGCCGAGCTCGAGTGTGGTCTCCAGGATCGCGTCGAAGGCCTGCCACGCCGCACGCGTCGAGTCCGGGTCGGTCGCGTCGTAGATGATGTTCGGGTGCAGGTTGCCGTCACCGGCGTGCCCGACGGTCGCGATCGTCAGGCCGGTGTCCGCGGCGACCGACTCGATCCGGCGGATCAGCTCGGCGAGCCGCGACCGCGGGACCGCCACGTCGTCGATGATCATGTCGCCGAGACGCTCCAGCGCGAAGTAGGCGAGCCTGCGGGCCGCGAGCAGCTGGCTGCCCTCTTCCGGGTCGTCGGTCTCGGCGATGTCGTCGGCGCCGTGCTCCTTGAAGATCCGCGCCATCGCCGAGACCTCGCCGGCCGCGTCGGCCGAGTCGCTCTGGGCCAGCAGCATGGCAGCGGCATCGCCCAGCCCCATGTTCGTCGCCTGGTCGAGGGCCCTGAGGCTGGCCCGGTCCAGCACCTCCAGCAGCGAGGGCACGAAGCCGGCGGCGACCACTGCGGAGATCGCCCTGCCCGCGTTCTCCAGCCGGGGGAAGGTGGCCACCACGGTGGCGCTGCCCGGTGGCGCTGGACGCAGGGCCAGCGTGATCTCGGTGACCACGCCGAGCGTGCCCTCGGAGCCGACGAACAGCCGGCTCAGGTCGTAGCCGACGACGCCCTTCACGGTGCGACGCCCGGTGCGGAGCACCTCGCCGTCGGCCAGCACCACCTCGAGCCCGAGCACGAAGTCGCCGGTGACGCCGTACTTCACGCAGCACATCCCGCCGGCGTTGGTCGACACGTTCCCGCCGATCGTGGACAGCTCGACGCTTCCGGGATCGGGCGGGTAGAACAGCCCGTGCG
This sequence comes from Nocardioidaceae bacterium, assembly GCA_035690905.1. GTDB lineage: Bacteria > Actinomycetota > Actinomycetes > Propionibacteriales > Nocardioidaceae > DASSKA01. The sequence goes on from DASSKA010000041.1 coordinate 17,811, forward strand.
CCGCGACGGCGTTGCGCAGGGTCTGGGTGACGACTCCGGGCTGGACGACCGCGAGCCGGTTGGGCGGATCGATCTCCAGGATCGAGTCCATCCCGGTGAGGGAGAGCACGATGCAGCCGTCCACGGCGTTCGCGGCGCCGGCGAGCCCGCTGCCCGCACCCCGCGCGACCACCGGTACCTGCGCCGCGTGCGCCACCTGCATGCAGGCGACCACCTCGTCGGTGCTGCGCGGCCGCACCAAGGCCGCCGGCGTGCCGGACGGCATCCGGGTCATGTCGGTGCGGTAGGTCTCCAGCACGTCGGGATCGTCCACGACGCGGTCCGCGGACAGCACGGCCCGCAGGTCGCGCACCAGCGAAGCACTCATGAACGTCCCACTGCTGCCGACGCGTGCCGCCGGGCCAGCGACACGTAGTGCTCGGCGTTGACCCTGACCCTGCCTATCTCCTCCGCGGTGAGGCTGCGCCGCACCCGGCCGGGCGTCCCGACGACGAGCGATCCGGCGCGCACCTCGGTTCCCTCGAGGAGGACGGCGCCGGCGGCGATCAGGCAGTCGTCTCCCACCCGGCAGCCGTTCAGCACGATCGCGCCCATGCCGATGAGCACGTTGTTCCCGATGCGAGCGCCGTGCACGACGGCCCGGTGGCCGACAGTGACCCCGCTGCCCAGGACGGTCGGGAGGCCGGGGTCGGCGTGCAGCACGCTGCCGTCCTGGACATTGCTGCCCGGACCCAGCTCGATCCGGTCGCCGTCACCGCGCAGCACCGCGCCGTACCAGACGCTGGAGTCCTCGGCGAGGCGTACGGTGCCGACGACGGTCGCGCCGGGGGCAACCCAGGCTCCCGGTGCTACCTCCGGCTCGGACTCCTCGAGGCCCAGCACCCAGGCGTCGGCGGCGGTGCTCACGCGCCCACCCGAGACGAGGCGGAGGTGCCGAAGCGCTCGGCGGTGAGCCGCTTGATCCCGTCGGGGTAGGAGCCCTTGTGCTCGAGGTGGTAGCGCAGCAGCTCGCGCTGCGCGCCCCCGTCACCGCCGAAGGCTGCCACGCACAGCTCGGGGGCAGCGTTGGCGACCGCAAGCAGCGCCCCGTCGACACCGACCGACCCCGCCATGGTGAGCAGGATCGGCGAGCCGACGTAGACGACGCCGGTGTAGTCGACCGCCTCGCGAAGCAGCCGCACCGGGTCGCCGCTGGAGTCCTTGAGCCCGGCCACCGGCAGCTCGTCGAGCAGCTCGAACGGCACGCCCGGCGCGGACAGTCCCGGCAGATGGTAGGCCAGCAGCGGCACCGATCCGACCGCCTTCGCGACGGTGTCGTAGTAGCCACGCGGGTCGGCCACCAGCGGCGGCGAGAGAGCCAGGACGGCGTCGGCCCCCGCCTCCACGGCGGCCCGCGTCAGGGCGGCGGCCTGCCGGCCGCTGGCGGCTCCCGTCCCGGCGATCACCGGCACGTCGGCCGGGACCGCGCCCCGGACCGCCTCGACAAGACTCACCCGCTCGTCCGGCTCGAGGGTCGCCGCCTCGCCGGTGGTACCGCCCACGAGCACGGCGCGGATGCCGCACCCCACCACCCGGGCGGCGTGCTCGGCCGTCGCGCCGACGTCGACGGTGCCGTCGTCGCGGAAGAGGGTCACCAGCGCCACGCCGACGCCGCTGAACGGCGGTTTCCCCGCGTTGCTCATCGGTTGCTCCATTCCGGCGGCCGCTTGGCGACGAAGCTGGCCACGCCCTTCTTGAAGTCCTCGCTTCCGAACACCGTGCGTACGATGTCGTCCCCGTCGGGAAGGTTCGCCAGTCGAAGCCTACGCACCGACTCCTTGGCCGCCCACATGGTGAGAGGAGCGTGGGTGGCCAGCCGCTCCGCGATGCCACTCACCCGCGCGGCCAGCTCCTCCGGTGCGCACAGCTCCGCAACGAAGCCCGCAGCGTGCGCCTCGTCGGCGGACAGCAGCCGCGCACGGAGCAGCAGGTCGAGGGTGCGGGAGGGACCGAGGTGGTGCACGAGCATGGCGTGCGTGTTCATCGACAGGCAGTTGCCGACGGTGCGCGCGATCGGCACGCCGAACCGTGCGGTGTGCGTCGCCACCCTCAGGTCACAGGCGGCCGCGAGCGCGAGGCCGCCGCCGATGCAGTAGCCGGAGACCGCCGCGACGGTCGGCACCCGAACGGTCTCCAGCCGACCGACGATGCCGGCGATCTTCTTCTCGTAGGCGATGCCGTCCTCGCCGGTGTCGAACTCCTGGAACTGGCTGATGTCCGTGCCGGCAACGAAGGCGGCCTCGCCCGCGCCGCGGAGCACCATGACCCGTATGGAGTCGTCCCGGTCCGCGGCCTCGCACGCGTCGACCAGCCCGTCGTACATCTCCCAGGTCATCGCGTTGTGCTGCTCGGGCCGGTTGAACGTCACCTGCAGCACGGCGCCGGCACGGTCCACGAGAAGCTGGTCAGACACGCGTCTCCTCCGGGTCGGTGGGTGCGCCGACCGGGTTCTCGGGCGGCGCGCCAGGGTCGGGCGGCCCACCACCACCGCCACGCAGCCGCCTGACCAGCGTCGGCCCGAACACGAACAGCGCCGCGAGCAGCAGCACGGTCAGCGAGATGGGGCGGGTGAAGACTATCCCCACGTTGCCGTCTCCCATGGCCGAGGTCTGCACGAGGGCCTTCTCGAACAGCGCGCCGATCACCAGGCCGAGCACGAGCGGCGCCATCGGCAGGTCGAAGCGCTTCATGACGTAGCCGACGAGGCCGAACACGAAGACGATCCAGACGCCGAAGAAGTTGTTGTCGATCGCGTAGGCGCCCACGAAGCTGGTGAAGAGGATGAGCGGGTACATGTACCCGTAGGGGATCCTGAGCATCTGGGCGAACACCGGTGCCATCGGCAGGTTCATGATCAGCAGCAGCACGTTGCCGATGAAGAACGAGGCGAGCAGGCCCCAGACCAGGGCGGGCTGCTGGTTGAACAGCAGTGGTCCGGGCTGGATGCCGTAGATCGTGAACGCCCCGAGAAGTACGGCGGTGGTGGCTCCGCCAGGGATGCCGAGCGTCAGCGTCGGGATGAAGTTCGCGTTGGCGGCTGCGTTGTTCGCGCTCTCCGGTGCGGCGACCCCTTCGATGGCTCCGGTGCCGAACTCGTTTCCGCGCTTCGACACCCGTTTCTCCACGCCGTACGCCAGGAACGACGCGAGCGTGGAGCCGGCGCCCGGCAGGCACCCGAGCAGGAAGCCGAGGCCGCTGCCACGCAGGATCGCGCCCTTGCTGCGGGAGATGTCGGCGCGGCTGATGACCATGTCCTTGAAGCGCGCGTGGATCGGAGCGGCGGCGCCCTCGCGGATCTGGTACATCACCTCGCCGACCGCGAAGAGGCCGATCATCACCTGGACGTACGGGATACCCGACAGCATGCTCACGCTGTCGAAGGTGAACCTGGCGGTCCCGCCGGCCGGGTCGACACCGACGGTGGCGATGAGCACGCCGAGCACCGCCATGGTCAGGCCCTTGAGCTTCGACTCGCCGGAGAAGCTGATGATGGTGGCGAAACCGAGAACCATCACGGCCATGTTCTCCGGCGGCCCGAAGTGCAGCGCGAAGTGGGCCATGGGCGGCGCCACCAGACCGAGCAGCACCAGGGAGATGATGGCGGCCACGAAGGACCCGATGGCGGCGATCGCCAGGGCGGGCCCCGCCCTGCCCTGCCTGGCCATCTGGTAGCCGTCCAGAGTGGTCACCACGCTGGCCGCCTCGCCCGGGGTGGAGATCAGCACCGAGGTGATCGTGCCGCCGTACTGCGCTCCGTAGTAGATGCCGGCCAGCATGATCAGCGCGCTGACCGGTTCGAAGGCCAGCGTCAGCGGGATCAGCACCGCCACTCCGGTGCTGGAACCCAGACCGGGCAGCAGTCCGATCACCGTCCCGACGAACACGCCGATGAAGCACAGCAGCAGGTTCTCCGGGGACAGGGCCGTCTGGAAGCCGAGGAGGATGTTGTCGACCATCGATGCCTCCGAGTCAGACGCCGAGCAGGCCGGTGGGCAGCGGGACGCGCAGGAACAGCTCGAACACCAGGTAGATCACCACGCACGCACCGACGGCGATGGCCACGGAGGTGATCGCCCCGCGTTGCTCCACGTACACCGAGACCACCAGCACGAAGGCGCCGAAGGCGACCAGGAACCCGAGGGCGGCGACAGCCAGGATCGCCAGCAGGAGGAGGCAGAAGACGATCCACAGGTGGCGGACCCGTTCGGCCTGGGTGCGCCCGAAGATGTCCGCACCGTCGCCCCGGTCCTGGGAGGTCCCCGCGTTCCCCCCGTCCGACCCCCTCAGGCACCGGAGGGTGAGCACGGCGCTCAGCACGCACAACAACGCACCCGCGACGGCGGGCATCATGCCCGGGCCGATCCGGCCGTTGTCCGTGAACAACCCGTAGTGCAGCCCACCGAAGAACGCTCCCGCCCCGATCAGGGTGAGGCCGGCGAAGACCGCGACCTCACCCGCCCGGGCGGTCCTGACCGCTGCGGTCACTTCTTCAGCACCTGCGCGAGCACCTTGCTGTTGTTGGCCAGGTAGTCCCCGAAGTCGTCACCGAACGCCTGGGTCGGCTGCAGGTAGTTGTCCTTGATGTATTTGTCGTAGGCCGGGCTGGCGGCGTACTTCTTGGCCGCGTCGACCCAGCCCTGCGTCTCCGCCTCGCTGATCCCGCCGGGCGCGATCAGACCGCGGTACTGCGCGAAGGCCACGTCGATGCCCTGCTCCTTCGCCGTGGGGATGTCGGCGAGCTCGGGGTAGTCGTATCGCTCCTGCGAGAACGCGCACAGCGCCTTGATGTCGCCCGAGTCGAGCTGGCCGATCACCTCGCCCGGGTTCAGGGACGCGATGTCGACCTGTCCACCGAGCAGCGCCGCCATGAGCTCGCCGCCGGACTCGAAGGGCACCCGGTCGAAGTGCGCCCCGGTCTTGCCTTCGGTCAGCGTGAGCACCACGTTGTCCAGCCCGGTGATTCCGGAGATGCCCGCGACCACCCGGCCGGACTTGGCGGCGTCGACGACGTCGCTGCAGGTGGAGTATGGGGAGTCCTTCTTGACCACGAGCAGGGTGTAGTCCTCACCCAGCTTCATGATCGGTGTGAAGTCCTCGTAGGTGAAGTTCACGTCCTGCGTCAGCGGGAGCGCGAGCAGCGCGGTCTCGGTCGCCAGCAGGTAGTTCGGGTTGCCCTTCTTCGACAGGAAGTAGGAGTAGCCGACCGCCCCCGAGCCGCCATCGCGGTTCTCCACCGTCACGGTCAGTCCGGGCACCACCTTCTCGAGGCCGGCTGCCGCGGCGCGACCGGACAGGTCGCTTCCGCCGCCCGCGGCGAACGGGACGACCATCGTGACGTCGCCGCTCGGCGTCCAGGAGCCGGCGTCCGAGGATCCCGCCGAGGACGCGTTGCTGCACGAGCTGACGAGCAGCGCGGTGGACAGGCCGGCGACCAGGGCCAGGGCCCCGCGCAGGTGCTTTCTTCTGGTGATGCGACCCATGTCGATCTTCCTTCGATCCGGTGAGTGGTGAGGATGCGGATGTTGGGGGTGGTCAGCCACTGCTGCTCTCCTCGCGGTCGGGACCGGTGACGACACCGCACGCCAGCAGGTCGTCGACCTCGGCACGGTCGAGACCTGCCTCGAGCAGCACCGTCTCGGAGTCCGCACCGAGCAACGGGCCGGCGCTGCGTCGCACCGGCGGCGTTGCCGAGAGCCTGAGCGGGGAGCCGATCTGCCGCACCGGGCCCATCGCCGGGTGAGGAGCGTCCCAGAAGAACTCCCGCTCGTTGAGGTGCTCGTCGCCGAAGACCTGCGCCATGTCCGCGATCGGAGCACAGGGCACACCGGCCGCGTCCAGCGCCTCGACGAGGTCCGCGGTCGCCCACTTCGTGGTCGCCGCCTCGATCGCGGGGATCAGCGTGTCGCGCCGCCCGTGGCGCTCGAACGCGTCCTGGTAGTGCGGGTCATCGAGAAGGTCCGGCAGGTCCAGCGCGGTGCACAGCCCGGTCCAGGTCTTCGGGGTGACGGCGCCGACGGTGATCCAGCCGTCCGCGGTGCGCACGGCCTGGTACGGCGCCGTCGACTGGTGCGCCGAGCCAAGAGGGCTGCCCACCTCGCCGGTGGCGAAGTAGCGCCCGGCTTCCCAGATGGCCAGGGAGACCCCCGACTCGAGCAGCGAGACGTCGATGGCCTGCCCCTCGCCGGTGACCTCGCGCGCCCGGAGGGCGGCCAGGATGGCCAGCGCGCCGTACAGGCCGCAGACGAGGTCGCAGATCGGCACCCCGATCTTGACCGGGTCGCCGCCCGGCTCCCCGGTGATGCTCATCAGGCCCGCCCGCGCCTGCGCCATGATGTCGAGGCCGGGCAACGACGAGAGCGGGCCGTGCTGCCCCCAGCCCGACGCGGACGCGTAGACGATCCGCGGGTTGATCGCCCGGACCTCGTCGTACCCGAAGCCCAGCCGACCGAGCGCACCGGGCCGGAGGTTCTCGACCAGCACGTCCGCATCCTCGAGTAGCCGGCGCAGCACAGCCGCGCCCCGTTCCTGCTTGAGGTCGAGCGCGATGGACCGCTTGTTGCGGTTCAGCCGGGCGAACGGGGAGGAGTGCCCGTCCTGGAACGGCCCGGTGGCGCGCACCGGGTCTCCTCCGGCGGGGTTCTCGATCTTGATCACGTCGGCGCCGAGGTCGGCGAGCTGCATCGTCGCGAACGGCGCGGCCATGAACGCGCCGATCTCGAGCACCCGGACGCCGGCGAGCGCTGCGGGGTGGTCGAGGCTGGCCGTGGTCACCGACTCCTCCGTAAGATGTGATCTGGAACACGCGGGCTATTGTCTACAGCAGTCAGTAGACCGAGCACAAGCATCTCCGTCCACTTTTTGAGAAGATGGCCCACGGTGCCCGCGGGTGCCGGCACCGGACACGACCAGGAGGGCGAGCACCAGCGTGGAGCACTCGGCGGGATCCAGCGCGGTCAGCGCCCCCTCAGCACACGGGTTCCAGCAGCCCCCGAGCCTCGTCGACATGGCAGCCGAGGCGCTGCGCCGGATGATCATCGGCGGCGACCTGATGCCCGGCGACCGGGTCGTGGAGAACCAGCTCACCAAGGAGTTCGGTATCAGCCGACCGCCCCTGCGCGAGGCCCTTCGGGTCCTCGAGCGTGAGGGCCTGGTGCGCCAGCTGCCGCGCCGGGGCACCATCGTCACGCCGCTGACGCTGCACGACGTGTACGAGATCTTCACGCTCCGCTGGGAGTACGAGCTGCTCGCCCTGCGCCTGGGCATGCCGGTGGACCCCTCCCCGCGGCTGGACCGGGTGCACGCTGCGGTGAGGGCGATGCAGGCAGCCGCGGACGCAGGAGACGAGCCGGAGTACGGCCGGCAGTCCTTCGAGTTCCACCTGTCCCTGGTGGCGCTCTCCGGCCACCACCGGCTGGAGGAGGCCTACCGCTCCCTGCAGCTGCAGATGCAGCTGTGCATGGCGATGAACCGCCGGGCCCGGGTGGACGAGGACCTGCAGCAGGATGTCGAGCGCCACCGGCGCCTGCTGGAGCTCGTCGAGGCCGGCGACCGGGCGACGGTGGAGCACGAGCTGGCCCGCCACGGCGACCGCACCTTCCTGGAGGGAATCGAGCAGCGTCTCGACGGCCACACCGAGGTGGCGCTCGCCTGGCTGGCGCAGGTCAGGGGCCCTGCCGAGCCCTGATCGGACCGGCCGGTCGGGGTGACTGACGGGCTGGCTGATCGGGTGGCTGTGAGAGCGGCTGTGAGAGTGGCTGTGAGAGTGGCTGTGAGAGCGCTCACCTTCGTCTCAGTCAGCGGCAAACCGATTGATTGCCCCTTACCGGTGCATTAGCCTCGCGGGGTGGCAGAGACTCGACGCGGCTTCCTCCTCGGAGTCGCGGCGTACGCCATCTGGGGGCTCTTCCCGCTGTACTGGCCGCTGCTCGAGCCGGCCGGTGCCGTGGAGATCCTGGCGCACCGGGTGTTCTGGTCCCTCGCCGTCGTGGTGGGCCTGGTGTTCGCCGTACGACGCGCCGGCCGGCTCCGCGCCGTGCTCCGCTCCCCGCGCACCCGCTCGATCCTCACGGTCGCGGCCGTGGTCATCGCGATCAACTGGGGCACTTACATCTGGGCGGTCAACAACGACCACGTGGTGGAGGCGTCGCTCGGCTACTTCATCAACCCGCTGGTGACCGTGATCATCGGCGTGGTCGTGCTGCGCGAGCGGCTGCGCACCGCCCAGTGGGCGGCGCTCGGCCTCGCGGCGGTGGCGGTGCTCGCGCTGACCGTCGAGTACGGGCACCCGCCGTGGGTGGCGCTGATCCTGGCGTTCTCCTTCGGCACCTACGGGCTGGCCAAGAAGAAGGCCAACGTGGGCGCGGTCGAGAGCCTCACCTTCGAGACCATGGTCCTCGCGCCGGTCGCGGTCGGGTACATCGCCTGGCTGGTGGTCGCCGGCACCTCGACGTTCGGCCACCACGGCGCGGGCCATGCCCTGCTGCTCGCGACCACCGGCGTGGTGACGGTCATCCCGCTGATCTGCTTCGGTGGCGCCGCCACCCGAGTGTCGCTGACCACGATCGGGCTGCTGCAGTACATCACCCCGACGGTGCAGTTCATCCTCGGCGTCACCGTGTTCGCCGAGCCGATGCCGGCCATGCGCTGGGTCGGGTTCGTGCTGATCTGGATCGCGCTCGCCCTGTTCACCGGCGAGTCGCTGCGGCACCGCCATCGGCAGCGCCGCGATCTGCGCCAGCTGCACCGGGCCGCGGAGTCCGCCGCCCTCTGACCCGTCGCACCGGCGCTGCGCGAGCGCCGGTTCACCGGGGAGGGGCCGGGGTCAGGTGGTGCGGGTCGCGACCAGGTCGGCGAACGTGTCGAGCGCCTGGCGGACCGGCCCGTCGGGGAGCACGCTGATCAGCTCCTGCGCCTCCCGGGCACGTGCCCGCACGTAGGAGCGCGCCTCGTCCATCGCCGGGTGCTTGCGCAGCAGGGACAGCGCCTCGGCGTGCAGCGAGTCGTCGCTCAGGTCGGAGTCCAGCAGCTCCAGCAGCCGGGCATCGCCCGGGTCGGCGGACTGCTTGGCGATCAGCACGGGCAGCGTCGGCACCCCCTCGCGCAGGTCGGTGCCCGGCGTCTTGCCCGACTCGGCGGAGTCGCTTGCGACATCGAGGATGTCGTCGGAGAGCTGGAAGGCGGTGCCGATCACCGCGCCGTACGCCGTCAGCGCCTCCTCGACCTCGGAGGGCGCGCCGGCGAACCGCGCGCCGTACCTCGCCGAGGTGGCGATCAGCGACCCGGTCTTGCCGGCGATCACCCGCAGGTGGTGCGCGAGCGGGTCCTCGCCGTCGGCGGGACCCAGCGACTCCAGGATCTGGCCCTCGACCAGCTCGGCGAACGTCTGCGCCTGGATCCGCACCGCGTCCGGGCCGAGCGTGGCGGTCAGCTCCGAGGACTTCGCGAACAGGAAGTCGCCGGTCAGGATTGCCACGTGGTTGTCCCACCGGGCGTTGGCCGACTCGGCGCCCCGGCGGATGTCCGCGTCGTCCATCACGTCGTCGTGGTACAGCGACCCGAGGTGGGTGAGCTCGACCACGCACGCGGAGGTGACCACCTCTTCGGGCGCCGGGTCACCGGCCTCGGCGGCGAGCAGCACCAGCAGCGGCCGGAACCGCTTGCCTCCCGCGTTCAGCAGGTGTCGAGCGGCCCGGGTCACGAACGGCGCCTCGCTGACGATCTCCCGCTCCAGGCGGGCCTCCACCAGCGCGAGCCGGTCCCGCAGCCGCGCCTCCAGCGTCGGGTCGAGGACCGGCAGCGCCAGGGCAGGAGCGTCTGTCGAGTCCACCGCGGTCATGCTCCTTCGAATCGGGCCGGGCAGGTCAGCGGAGGAATGAGCCGGCCGCCGCGGCCATGTCGAGGACCGGTCCAGGAACGATACCCAGCACCACGGTCGCGGCGAAACCCACGGCGATCGTCGCACTGGTCAGCACGCTCGGCGTCACCACCGTCGGCCCTGCACCGACAGGCTCGGAGAAGTACATCACCACGATGACGCGGATGTAGAAGAAGGCCGCCACCACGCTCAGCACCACGGCGATGATCACCAGCGGCCACGCCCCACCCTGTACGGCGGAGGTGAACACCGCCCACTTCCCGGTGAAGCCGCTCGTCAGCGGGATGCCCGCCATGCCCAGCAGGAAGAACGCGAACACCCCGGCCAGCAGCGGCGACCTCTTGCCGAGCCCGGCCCAGCGCGACATGTGCGTCGCCTCGCCGCTCGAGTCGCGCACCACGGTCACCACTGCGAACGCGCCGATGCTCATGAACCCGTAGCTCACCAGGTAGAACAGCACCGCCTGCAGCGCGGACAGGTGGCTGCCGCCGGCGCTGGCCACCTGCTGCGCGCCCACGAAGCCGACCAGGATGAAGCCGGCGTGCGCGATCGAGGAGTAGGCCAGCATCCGCTTGACGTCGGTCTGGGTGACCGCCATGACGCAGCCGGCGAGCATGGTAATGATCGCGATGATCCAGATCATCGGCGCCCAGTCCCACAGCGCGCCGCCGAAGGCCACGTAGAACAGCCGCAGCAGCGCTCCGAATGCGGCGATCTTGGTGCACGCGGACATGAACGCGGTCACCGCAGTGGGCGCGCCTTGGTAGACGTCCGGGATCCAGGCGTGGAACGGCGCGGCGCCGATCTTGAACAGCAGCCCGACCGCGAGCAGCGCGATGCCGCCGAGCAGCAGCCCCTGCGACCCGATCCGGCCGGCCACCGCCTCGCTGATGTCGGCGAAGTGCATCGAGCCGGCGTAGCCGTAGACCAGCGCGATGCCGTAGATGAAGAACCCGGAGCTGAACGCGCCGAGCATGAAGTACTTCAGCGCTGCCTCCTGGCTGAGCAGCCGACGCCGGCGGGCCAGACCGCACAGCAGGTACAGCGGCAGGGAGAGCACCTCGAGGCCCACGAACATGGTGAGCAGGTCGTTCGCGGAGGGGAACAGCATCATCCCGCCGACGGCGAACATCAGCAGCGGGAAGACCTCGGTCTGCTCCAGCCCGCGGGTGGAGGCCTCCCGCTCGGCTTCGGTGCCCGGCAGCGCGGCCGCCTGCCCGGCGAACGCGGTGATCCCGCCCTCCAGCCGCCGCTCGGCGAACAGCAGCACGCTGATCAGCGAGAGCACCAGCAGGGTGCCCCAGATGAAGATCGACGGCCCGTCGATGGCGATCGCGCCGTCGACGCCGATCTGCCCGACCGCCTGGCCGTCACCCCACATGGGCAGCTGCACGCCGACCACGATCGTCATCACCAAGGCGGCGACCAGACCGAGGACGGCCAGCAGGGACTGCACCAGGTAACGCAGCCGTCGCGGCGCGAAGGCCTCGACGAGCACCCCGGCCGCGGCCACGCCGAAGACGATGAGCATCGGCGAGATCAGGGAGTACTCGATGCTCGGCACCTGGAAGGCGCCAGCGGCGATGGGTGATGTCACTGGTTCTCCTCCGAAGCGCCCGCGGCCTGGGCCGGCACGGGCGGGGCCTGGTCGGTGGCACCGACGCTCTGCATGGTCGCGTGGACGGCCGGGTTGATGATCGCGGTCAGCGGCGCCGGGTAGAAGCCCAGCAGCACGATCAGCGCCACCAGCGGCGCCAGCGCGACCACCTCACGCACGTTCAGGTCCTTGATCCCGGCCAGCTCCGGGCGGAGCGGACCGGTCATCGTGCGCTGGTACATCCACAGGATGTACATCGCCGCGAGCACGATCGCGATCACCGCGAAGATGGCGTACCAGAAGCTGTAGACGAACGTGCCCACGATCACCAGGAACTCCGACACGAACGGCGACAGCCCGGGCAGGGACAGCGAGGACAGCCCGGCGAGCAGGAAGATCCCGGCCAGCACCGGCGCCCGCTTCTCCACCCCGCCGAAGTCGCCGATCAGCTGCGACCCGCGCCGCTTGATCAGGAACCCGGTGACCAGGAACAGTGCCGCTGTCGACAGACCGTGGTTGAACATGTACAGCGTCGACCCGGTCTGGCCCTGCGTGTTGAGCACGAAGATGCCGAGCACGATGAACCCGAAGTGGGACACCGAGGTGAAGGCGATCAGCCGCGGGATGTTCCGCTGCCCGATCGCCGCCAGCGCGCCGTACAGGATGCTGATCACGGCCAGGACCAGCACCACCGGCGTCGCCCACTTCGACGCCTCCGGGAAGAGCCCGAGGCACAAGCGCAGCATCCCGAAGGTGCCGATCTTGTCCAGCACGCTGACCAGTAGCACCGAGGTGCCGGGGGTGCCCTCCGCGGTGGCGTCGGGCAGCCAGGTGTGCACCGGGAACATCGGCGCCTTGATCGCGAACGCGATGAAGAAGCCGGCGAACAGCCAGCGCCCGACCACGGTGCCGATGTGCAGGTGGCTCAGGTCGCTGAAGAGGTACGACGGACCGCCGGCGCTGTGCGAGGACACGACGTACAGCCCCACCACCGAGGCCAGCATCAGCAGCCCACCCAGCAGGGAGTACAGCAGGAACTTCACCGCCGCGAACGAGCGCCGCGGTCCCCCGAAGCCACCGATCAGGAAGTAGATCGGGATCAGGGTGGCCTCGAACAGCACGTAGAACAAGAACACGTCGGTGGCCTCGAAGACCCCGAGCGCCAGACCCTCCAGCGCCAGCATCCAGGCGAAGAAGGAGTTGACGCTCCACCGGCCCTGCTCGCCGTCCCGCCAGGACGCGAGGATCACCACCGGGGTGAGGATGGCGGTGAGCAGCACCAGGGTCAGCCCGATGCCGTCCACGCCGAGGGCGTAGTGCGCGCCGAAGGACGCGATCCAGGTGTAGGTCTCGGAGAACTGGAACCGCGGTCCGCTGGTGTCGAAGCCGAAGCCGACCAGGGCCACGACGGCCAGCGTGACCAGCGAGAAGCCGAACGCGACCTTCTGCGGCAGCGCCCGGTCCTCAGCACCCTCGGCGGGCTTGGGCAGCAGCGCCACCACCACGGAGCCGACCAGCGGCAGCCCGAGCGCGATGGACAACCAGGGGATCACAGCCACACCAGCCTCACGTTGGGTACGGGAAGGACGTCGGAGATCGAGAGCCTCATGTCAGGTTCACCGCCAGCATGGCCAGCACCACGATCACGGCCCCGCCCATCAGGGACAGCGCGTAGGAGCGGACGAACCCGGTCTGCCAGCGGCGCATCCGCGCCGAGAGGCCGCCGACGGTGGCGGCGGCGCCCATCACCACGCCGTCGACGCCGCCGTCGTCGAAGCCGACCAGGCCGTTGACGAACCGGTCGCCCGGCCGCATGAACAGCCCCTCGTTGATGGCGTCGCCGTACAGGTCCGCGCGCGCGGCCCGGGTCACCAGCGAGACCCGCTCCGGAGCGGTGCGCGGCACCGCCTGGCGGCCGACTGTCAGCCAGGCGATCGCGATGCCGATCGCCACCGCGGCCACGATGATGCCCTGCAGGGTGATCAGCGGCAGCGGCAGCTCCTCAGGCACGCTCGGGCTGCCGACGACCGGGCTCAGCCAGTCCACGATCCAGTTGCCGATCAGCAGCATCCCGCCCAGCACGGACAGGGCGGCGAGCACCACCAGCGGGCCGGTCATCACCTTCGGCGACTCGTGCGGGTGCACCTCCGGGTCCCAGCGCTTGTCGCCGAAGAACGTCATCAGCATCAGCCGGGTCATGTAGAACGCGGTGATCCCGGCGCCGATCAGCGCGGCCAGGCCGGCAACCAGGTTGTCGCCGAACGCGGCCTCGATGATCTTGTCCTTCGACCAGAACCCGGAGAACCCGGGGAAGCCGATGATCGCGAGGTAGCCCATCGCGAAGGTGGCGAAGGTGACCGGCAGCGCCTTGCGCAGCGCGCCGTAGTGGCGCATGTCCACGTCGTCGTCCATCGAGTGCATCACCGAGCCGGCGCCGAGGAACATGTTCGCCTTGAAGAAGCCGTGCGTGAGCAGGTGGAAGATCGCGAACGCGTAGGCGCCGACGCCGATGCCGGCGGCCAGCATCATGTAGCCGATCTGGCTCATCGTGGAACCGGCGAGCACCTTCTTGATGTCGTCCTTGGCGCACCCGATGATGGCGCCCCAGATCAGGGTGACCGCGCCGACGACCACGACCGCGGTCTGTCCGACCTGGGTGTGCTCGTAGATGAAGTTCGAGCGGGTCACCAGGTAGACGCCGGCGGTCACCATGGTCGCGGCGTGGATCAGCGCGGACACCGGGGTCGGACCCTCCATGGCGTCCAGCAGCCAGGACTGCAGCGGCACCTGGGCCGACTTCCCGCAGGCCGCGAGCAGCAGCAGCAGGCCCAGCGCGTTGAGCGCAGTCGCCGACGCCTGGCCGGCGACCGCGGAGATCCCGGCGAACGCCGTGGTGCCGAAGGTGGCGAACATCAGCGCGATCGCCAGCGCCATGCCGATGTCGCCGACCCGGTTCACCACAAACGCCTTCTTGGCCGCGACCGCCGCGGTGGTCTTGTGCTGCCAGAACCCGATCAGCAGGTACGACGCGAGGCCGACGCCCTCCCAGCCCAGGAACAGCAGCAGGTAGTTGCTGGCCAGCACCAGGGTGAGCATCGCGGCCACGAACAGGTTCAGGTAGGCGAAGAACCGCGGACGTCGCGCGTCGTGGGCCATGTAGCCGACCGAGTAGAGGTGGATCAGCCCGCCCACGCCGGTGATCAGCAGTACGAACAGCGCCGACAGCTGGTCGTAGAGCAGCCCGGCCTCGATGTCGAAGCCGCCGGCGTGGATCCAGGTGAACAGGTGCTGGTGGATCGACCGGTCGTTCGCGGCCCGGCCGAGGAGGGTCACGAAGGCGAGCACCCCGAGCACGAAAGCCAGCGCGACCGTGGCCACCCCGAGCAGGTGCGCCCACTTCTTGGTCACCCGGTCGCCGAGCAGCAGGAGCACGAGTGCGCCGAACGCCGGCAGGCCGATGATCAGCCACAGCAGCGAGAACACGCCTCCGGCGGCGACGGGGTGTACGACGGGCACGCCCGCAGCACTGGTCAGGAACGTCACGACCTGGGTCTCCTTAGTACTTCAGCAGGCTGGCGTCGTCGACGGACGCGGAGCGGCGAGTGCGGAAGATGGTCATGATGATCGCCAGCCCGACGACCACCTCAGCTGCGGCCACCACCATCACGAAGAAGGCGGCCACCTGACCGTCCAGGTTCCCGTTCACCCGGGCGAACGTGATCAGCGCGAGGTTCGCGGCGTTGAGCATCAGCTCCACGTTCATGAACACCACGATCGCGTTGCGCCGGGTCAGCACGCCGACGGCGCCGATCGTGAACAGGATCGCGGACAAGATGATGAACGGCGTGGCGCTCATTCGTGGGCTCCTCCGTTCTTCTCGACGTGGCTGCGCTCGCTCTGGTGGCGGTCGATCTCGCTCGGGTCGCCCTCGATCGGGCCGAGCGGGCCGGACTCGCGCTCGTCCGGGGCACCGTCCTTGGTGGCGCGGGTGCCGTCGCCGACGAAACCGGTCAGCTTCCAGATGTCCCCCGCGATCGCCGGCGCGGAGCGGATCGTGCCCCGGGCGGCCAGCACCCGCGACACCGACGCTCCGGCCGGGGAGCCGTCCGGGAGCAGCGCCGGGGTGTCCACCGCGTTGTGCCGGGCGTACACCCCGGGCGGCGGCAGCGCACCCACGTGCTTGCCGTGCTCGGCGTAGTCGCGCAGCCGCTGCTTCGCGAGGTCGGCCTGCGTCGGCTTCGGGGTCAGCCGCTCACGGTGCGCGAGCACCATCGCGCCGATCGCGGCGGTGATGAGCAGCGCGCTGGTGGCCTCGAAGGCGAACACGTAACGGGAGAACAGCAGCTGGGCCAGCGCCTGCACGTTGCCGCCGGAGTTGGCCTGCTGCAAGCCGGTGATGGTGCCCACCGACACCTGCGCGATGCCGAAGATCAGCAGCGCGCCGAGTGCGATGCCGCCGACGGTCGCGAAGAGCCGCTGTCCGCGGATCGTCTCCACGACCGAGTCCGAGGCGTCCACGCCGACGAGCATGAGCACGAACAGGAAGAGCATCAGGATCGCGCCGGTGTAGACGATGATCTGCACCGCGAACAGGAACGGCGCGTTCTGGTCGGCGTACAGCACCGCCAGGCCGATCATCACCACGGCCAGCAGCAGCGCCGCGTGCACCGCCTTGCGGGTGAACAGCATGCCCAGCGCGGCCGCCACCATGATGGGGGCCAGCACCCAGAAGGCGATCATGGCTTCCCCTCTCCCTCGGACCGCCCCGCGCCCGCGGCCGGCGTGCGCAGGGTGCCCCGGTAGTAGTCGGTCTCGTCGTCGCCGAGCCGCATCGGGTGCGGCGGCTGCTCCATGCCCGGCAGGAGCGGCGCGAGGAGGTCCTGCTTCTCGTAGATCAGGTCGGCTCGGTTGTTGTCGGCCAGCTCGTACTCGTTGGTCATGGTCAGCGCCCTGGTGGGGCAGGCCTCGATGCACAGCCCGCACAGGATGCAGCGCAGGTAGTTGATCTGGTAGACGCGGCCGTAGCGCTCACCGGGCGAGAAGCGCTCGTCGACGGTGTTCGAGGCACCCTCGACGTAGATCGCGTCGGCCGGGCAGGCCCAGGCGCACAGCTCGCAGCCGATGCACTTCTCCAGGCCGTCGGGCCACCGGTTCAGCTGGTGGCGTCCGTGGAACCGTGGAGCCGTCGGCTTCTTCTCGAAGGGGTACTGCTCGGTGACCACCTTCTTGAACATGGTCCGGAACGTCACGCCGAACCCGGCGATCGGGTCCCAGAACTGCTCCTTCAGGGTTGGCATTACTCGCGCTCCTCCGAAGCGGTGCTCGACGGGCCGGGAACCGTGACCGGCTCCGGCGAGGACAACGACTGTCCGGGCATGGGCGGCACGGGGTAGCCGCCGGCGAAGGCGTCGAAGCTGCGCGGCCTTCCGTCCGGCTCGGCCTCCGCCTCCTGCTCCGCGCGCTCCTCGGCCTCGCCGCCGACGAAGAACAGCACCAGGAACAGCACCGCGACCACGCCGATGCCGATCAGCAGGTAGCCCCGGCTGTGCACCCCGGACAGCGACGCGACGCGGATGGCGGCCACTGCGCAGATCCACAGCAGGGAGACCGGGATCAGGCCCTTCCAGCCGAACTTCATGAACTGGTCGTAGCGCAGCCGCGGCAGCGTCCCGCGCAGCCAGATGAAGAAGAAGATGAACAAGATCACCTTGGCGAAGAACCACAGCACCGGCCAGTAGCCGGTGTTCGCGCCGTCCCACAGCGACAGCGGCCAGGGTGCTCGCCAGCCGCCCAGGAACAGGGTGGTGGCCAGCGCGGAGACGGTGGCCATGTTGATGTACTCCGCGAGGAAGAACAGCGCGAACTTCAGCGAGCTGTACTCCGTGTGGAACCCGCCGACCAGCTCACCCTCGGCCTCGGGGAGGTCGAACGGCGCCCGGTTGGTCTCCCCGACCATCGAGATCACGTAGATCACGAACGAGGGCAGCAGGATGATGGCGTACCACAGCCGCTGCTGCGCGGAGACGATCTGGGAGGTCGACAGCGAGCCGCTGTAGAGGAACACCGCGACCAGCGCGAGGCCCATCGCGACCTCGTAGGAGATCATCTGCGCCGAGCTGCGCAGCCCGCCGAGCAGGGAGTACGTCGACCCGCT
>DASSKA010000042.1:0-16442 GCA_035690905.1 Nocardioidaceae bacterium
CTGGTACTCGGCGGCGAAGTCGCGCTGGTCGGCGGCGAGCACGTCGTACCCGTTGGCCGACAGCATCGCCGCCCACCGGACGACCGACCGTTTGCTGTTCGTGTTGAACCCCGGGACCACCAGCACGGCCGGGCGTCGGCCTGGGTGCAGCGCCACCTCGCCGAAGAAACGCGCTCCGTCCGGCGAGCGCAGCAGCACCCGGTGGAAGGGCGGCGGGAACGCCGGCGAGTCCGGGCTGCCCGGCACCGAGCCGGTGGTGTAGTCCTGCGCTGGGGCGGTGTTCGGCACCGACGTGCCGGGGAAGCTTCGGTCGTAGCCGGTGGCAAGGTACGCCGGCTGGTAGCGAAGCGCCTTGATCCGCCCGACCGCCCGGTGGAACCGCACGGACTCCGAGCGCGTGGGCCGTACGGCGACGGCGCCGTCGACGGCCGAGCCCGCGGGCCGGGTGGCCGCCCCGGCTGCACCCAGCGAGCACAGCATGCCTGAGGCAAGCACCGCGGCCACCGTCGTGACCCGGCGCGCACCACGCTTCGTTCGACCGACCGCCAACCGTTTCCGAACCCTGGCAGTGTTGAGGGGGCGCGTCCGCACGCATCCCTAACGAGCGCGCCTCCTGGGAGGTTACGAGCGGATCAGCTCCCGTCCAGCCGGTAGACACGCTGCGCGTTGCCGGCGGCGGCCAGCCCGAACCCGTCCGGGGCCTGACTCGTCAGGCCGGTGGGAGCCGCCGCGCCAGGTGTTCCCGGATGGTGAGCCGCTGCGGACCCTCGTCAACCGGCACCAGTCGGTTCTAGAGTCAGTTACGCGCTCGCCGGATTGGTGAGGGAGGCCACCGATGACCTTGTTCATCCAGACGATGGTGAACGGCCTGCTCGTGGGTGGTCTCTTCGTCACCATCAGCATCGGCTTCTCGCTGGCCTTCGGCGTGCTCGACGTCGTCGACTTCGCCGTCGGCGAGTGGGTGATGCTGGGCGCCTTCGCCGGCGTCGCCAGCACGGCCTGGTTCGGCATCGACCCCATCGCTTTCCTGCCCGTGGTGTTCGTCTTCTTCGCCCTGCTGGGCTGGCTGCTCTCGCCGCTGATCTACCGGGTCCGGACCAGCCACTACGCGCGGCCGGCGCTGATGGCGCTGGCGTTCACCTTCGGCATCGCCACGCTGGCCCGCGGCTCGATGCTCACCGCGGTCGGCTTCGACCCGCGCACGGTGGACATCGGCGTCATGAACGGCACCGTGACGATCGGCAGCCTGCACATCCCCGCGCTCCGGCTGCTGGGGTTCGTGTTCGCGGCCGTGGCGACGGCGCTGTTCATGCTGTTCCTGTACCGCACCCGCACCGGGCTGGCCGCCCGCGCGGTCGCGCAGGACAAGGAGTACGCCGGGCTGATGGGCGTCAACGTGAAGCGGGTCAGCAGCCTGGTCTACGCGCTCTACGCCGGCCTGACCGCCATGGCCGGCGTGCTCATCGGAGCCATCTACTCGATCACGGCGCAGGACGGCCCGCTGTACACGCTGCTGGCGTTCTTCGTCGTCGTCCTCGGCGGGCTCGGCTCCATCGGAGGCGCCCTGGTGGCCGGGCTGCTGCTCGGCATCCTGCAGGCGCTGGTCACGGTCTACGTCAGCGCCGACTACACGCTCGCCGTGGTGTTCGGCGTGCTGTTCCTGGTACTGGTCATCTCGCCGCGCGGGCTGCTGCGCCGGGGGCTCGCGTGAGCCGGGTCGGGGGGCTGGTCCCCGGCAACCGGTGGCAATGGGCGTCTCTGCTGGTCTTCGTCCTGGTTGTCCTCGCGGTGCCGTTCTGGACCGACGACTACTGGACCAGGATCTTCACGGGCGTGGCGATGTGGTCGGCGCTGGCGATGTCGTGGAACGTGATGGGCGGCTACGCCGGCTACATCAGCTTCGGGCAGGCGGCCTTCTTCGGTATCGGCGCGTACACCACCGCCCTGCTGATGCAGAAGGGCCAGGACTGGAACTTCTTCGCAACCCTGCCGGTGGGCGCCGTGCTCGCCGGCATCCTTGCCGTGATCGTCGGCTGGCCGGTGCTCAAGCTGCGCGGCGCCTACTTCGCGATCGCCACCTGGGCGATGGCCGAGGCGTTCCTGCAGATCGCCACCGCGGCCGGGTTCACCGGCGGCTCCTCCGGGCTGACCCTGCCGATCAACGCCAGCACCTCGTTCTTCTACTACGCGATGCTGATCCCGGCGATCGTCACCTTCGCGGTCTGCTGGCTGCTGCTGGAGCGGTCGCGCTTCGGCTACCGGGTCAAGGCGGTGCGCGACCACGAGCCGGCCGCGGAGAGCATCGGCATCGACACCACCAGGGTGAAGATCCAGGCATTCGCCTTCAGCGCGGTCATCCCGGGCGTGTTCGGGGGTATCTACGCCTACTGGATCACCTTCATCAACCCGACCAGCGTGCTGGCCGACGACATCACCGACCAGATGGTGGTGATGGCCCTGGTCGGCGGCCTGGGCCGGATCTGGGGCCCGGTCCTCGGCGCCACGCTGCTCTACCTGGTCAACCGGCAGTTCATCGCCTCCTTCGGCGACACCACCGCCTACATCGCCGCCGTCGGCGCGATCGTGGCGCTGATCGTGCTGTTCCTGCCCGACGGGCTGGTCAGCCTGTTCTCGCGTGGCAGGAGGATGGCCCTGTCCCGGCAGCTGCTCGTGCGGCTGCTGCCCGGCCGGAACGGTACGACGGGCAGGGGAGGCCGGCTGTGACGGTCCTTGAGGTCAGCGACCTACGACGGTCCTTCGGCGGGATCCACGCCGTCCAGGGCGTCTCCTTCTCCCTTGACGAGCAGGAGATCCTGGGGATCATCGGCCCGAACGGCAGCGGGAAGAGCACGCTGTTCAACCTGCTCACCGGGCTGGTGAGACCGGGCTCCGGAGAGGTGCGGCTGCACGGCAGGGACATCACCGGCTGGAAGCCGCACCGCATCGCCCGGGCGGGGATGGGCCGGACCTTCCAGATCCCGGCGCTGTTCGTGAACATGACCGTCCAGGAGAACCTCTTCGCCGCGGTGGTGGAGGGCGACTGGAAGAGCGCCCGGCAGCGCACGGGTCAGGTCCTGGATCTGATGACCCTCGGCGACCTCCGCAACGAGCTGGCCAGCACCCTCTCGGGCGGCCAGCAGCGGTTGCTCGAGTTCGCGCGGGTGCTGATGCGCGACCCGCAGGTGATCCTGCTCGACGAGGTCACCGCCGGCGTGCACCCGACCCTGCGACAGGTCATCCTGGACGCGATCACCCGCCTGCGGTCCGAGGGCCGCTCGTTCCTGGTCATCGAGCACGACATGGAGCTGGTCCGGGCGGTCTGCGAGCGGGTCATCGTGATGGACGCCGGGCAGGTGGTGGCGCAGGGCTCCTTCGACGAGATCGCCGCCGACAAGAGTGTCGTCGAGGCGTACTTGGGGGTGCCGGCCAAGTGACGCGGCCAGCAGCCCCCGACACGTCGAGCCGGAGCCGGTCGGCCCCGGTCCTGGCGGCGCGCGAGGTGGTCTCGGGCTACGACAAGGTGGAGATCCTGCACGGCGTCACCGTGGAGGCGAGGGCCGGTGAGGTGACCTGCGTCTTCGGTCCGAACGGCTGCGGGAAGAGCACCCTGCTGAAGGTGATCGCCGGGGCGATCCCGATCTGGAGCGGCGAGGTGGTCATGGGGGACGAGACGCTCACCGGCCGGCCCTCGCACGACGTGCTTCAGAGCGGGCTGGCCCTGATGCCCCAGGGAGGTGGCGTCTTCCCGGCCCTCACGGTGCTCGAGAACCTGCGCATCGGCGCCTACACCGTCCGATCCCGGCAGGAGCGCGACTCCCGGATCGAGCAGGCTTTCGCTGCGAACCCTCGGCTCCGCGAGCGCCGGACGGTGGCCGCGGGCAGCCTCAGCGGCGGCGAGCAGATGATGCTGGCCATCGCCCGGGCAATGCTCGTCGAACCGCGGTTCATGCTCTTCGACGAGCCGTCCGCGGGGCTGGCGCCCAAGCTGGCCGCGGAGGCGCTGCAGCGGGCCGCCGCGTTGGCCGAGCGGGGCATCGGCGTGCTCATGGTCGAGCAGAACATCCGGGAGGCGATCAAGGTCGCCAACCGCATCTACATCCTCGCGGCGGGAGCCAACCGCTTCGAGGGCACGCCTCGCGACATCAAGAGCGACAAGCAGCTCATGGACCTCTACCTGGGTGCCTCTGCTTGACGCCCTGCATCCGTCAACCGACTCAAACGATCGGAGCCAGCATCATGAGTGACGGAATCAGCCGCCGCGACTTCATCCGGTACTCCCTGCTCGCCGGCGGCGCGGTCAGCAGCCCCGGGCTGCTCGCCGCATGCGGCGGCGGTGGCAGCGGCAGCAGCTCAGGCACGTACAAGGTCGGCGCGGTGCTGGAGCTGTCCGGCCCCGACTCCGCGGGCGGACAGCTCGCCAAGCGCGGCTACCAGTTCTGGGTGGACACCGTGAACAAGAAGGGCGGCATCGTCGTCGGCGGGACGAAGTACAAGGTCGAGATGATCGCCCAGGACTGCCAGAGCGACCCGGCCACCGCCGCGGACGTCACCTCCCGGCTGGTCACCGAGCAGTCGGTGGACGCCCTGTTCGGCTCCTACACCAGCGGCGTGCAGCTGGCGATGAACCCGATCGCCACGAAGTACCAGGTGCCCTGCATCGCCGGATCGGCGGAGTCGCCGGAGAACTGGACGCCCCACCCGGCGTTCACCTACGGGATCATCCCCTCGGTCGACCTCACCTCCGGCGAGGCGATCAGGCTGATCGTCGACAGCGCCAGCCCGAAGCCGACCTCGGCCGCGATCGTCGGCGCCAACGAGCCGTTCTCGAAGGACGCGGCAGCCGGGTTCGCCAAGGGCGCCAAGGAGGCCGGGCTGAGCATCACCGAGAACTCGCTGTTCCCGCCCACGGCCGACCTCGGTCCGATCGTCAGCGCCATCGCGAACCAGAAGCCGGACATCGTGGCCGTCGGCGGGCACGACACGATCCTGATCAACTTCGCCAAGGCCTGCAAGGCGATCAACTTCCAGCCGAAGGCGCTGATAGAGCACTACGGGGTCACCGAGCCGTCGTTCGCCAAGGCGCTCGGGCCGACAGGGGAAGGGGTCCTCGGCCTCGTGGACTGGACGCCGGACTTCCCGTACAAGGACAACGTCTTCGGGACAGCCCAGCAGTTCGCGAAGAACTACCAGGCGAAGTACGGCACGGCCGTCGACTACACCGGCGCCGGGTGCGCCGTGTCCGGGGAGGTGCTCCAGCTGGCGCTGGCGAAGCTCGGCAAGGGCCCCGGCCTGTCCCAGCAGGACCGGGTCAAGCTGAACCAGATCATCGCAAAGACGGACGTCAACACCTTCTACGGGCACATCAAGTTCGACAGCTCCGGGCCTCACTTCCACGACAACACCGCCCCGAAGCCACTGCTGGTGCAGATCCAGCAGGGCGCGGTGGTCGCGGTCGAGCCGGCCTCGGTCAGCAAGGCCAAGTTCATCTACCCGCGGACCGTCTGAGCTTAGCGTTGGCCTGGGGTCGTTCCACCCCTGGTCCTGGGCCCGGCTCAGATGTCCCACGGGAAGACGCGCGCAAGGACACCCTTGAGCGTCTCCCGCGGCCGCTGCTGCTCCCCCGCGAACGCGCTCACCCCGACCAGCGCGCCGGTGAGCGCCGGAACCACCCACTGGAGCACCGCGAGCTGGCGTTGGGCGCTGGCGATGCCCGATGGAGTGGTCTCCGCCGGTTCGGTGCCGGACTCGGCGGGCACCCGCGTCTCCCGCGAGACCTTGCGGCCGAGCACGCGGCTGTAGGCGGTCAGCCCCAGCGCGGTCGCGGTCAGTCCGGCCTTGGCCAGGGACATCGACCCGACACCCCGCTGAGCGGTGACGCGCTGGAGGTTCACCACGAGCAGGCCCACGCTGCCCACGAGGTGGACACCGATGGCCGCCGCGTTCACCGGCTCCCAACGGTCCCAGCCGGTATTGGCCACTGCCCCGGTCGCCCTGGTGTCGCCGGCTTGTGCCGCGGCCGGGTTCAAGCTCACTGCGTTGGCCAACGTGCCCCCGAACCATGCGGCCAGCCCCAGGTCATGCATCACGCGATACGTCGTGTTCCGAGCCATCACAGCCCCCCAAATTGAC
The DNA here is from genome assembly GCA_035690905.1 of Nocardioidaceae bacterium. GTDB lineage: Bacteria > Actinomycetota > Actinomycetes > Propionibacteriales > Nocardioidaceae > DASSKA01. The sequence goes on from DASSKA010000042.1 coordinate 6,130, forward strand.
GTGTGAGGTCGGGCCGGTACCCCCGGACCGGTGCGGGAAACCCGTCGAGTGAGTCCGACGGTGCTCGGCGAGTCCCTGAACACCAGCGCGATTCACCTGACTGCTCTCCTCATCGGAGCGGTCACGGCGCTGGCCGGCATCCTGCCTCTTGACACCTCACCGCGGAGGCGCAGCTTGCAGGACGCCCAGACCGCGATCCAGGCACCTCATGGCGAGATCGACACGCGCCAACTCAGCGACGGCGTGAGCGTCGCGACATCCCTCTGGCGACCGGCTGGCCGTGAGCAGGAATCAGGTCACACACTGGGCGCGGCGTGTCACGTGCGTCGGTGGAAGCGCACTCTCCCGTCGGGAAGGGTGTGCATGTCCCAGCGCTCCGGGCGGTCGGCCATGTGATGGTGGGGCGGACACAGCGGTATGCCGTTCCCGACGTCGGTGTCACCGCCCTTGGCCCAGGGTTTCTTGTGGTGGTACTCCACCCAGGCCGGCGGCCGGTCACAGTTGGTGGCAGCGCAGCCGCCGAACAGGTGGTCCATGGCGATGGTCTGGTTCTTGTCGAAGAGCCGCTTCTCCCGGCCCAGGTCCAGCGGCACCGACTCCCCGTCCAGCACCAGCGGCAGGATGCCTGCCTTGCAGGTCAGCCGCCGCACCTCGCCCGCGGAGATCCGCACGCCGACGTCGGTCGTGGCGATCCCGAGCCCGCTGCACAGGTACTCCAACGGGATGGTGACCACCAGCCGGAACGGCGAGCCGTTGCGGGACGGCAGCGTGTCCAGGTTCAGATGGTTCTCCAGCAGGTCCATGAACCCCTGCCCGAGCAGCGTCGAGGCGGGCAGCTTCTTCCCCGTCTCGGGGTCGAACCGACCCTCCCCGATCCGCCTGGGGGCGGTGAGCGCCTGGAGCGCCTTCTTCAACAGGGCCGCGTGCAGCGACGGCAGCCGGAACCGCCCATCGACGGTGCCGTCCCCGTTGTCGTGCGTAGTCAGGTACGTCAACCGGCGGGCACGCTCCTCCTCCGCGGCCAGCTTGCGACCCTCGGCCTCGTCGGCGGCGTTGGGGCAGACCACCTCGAACAACCGCTTCCCCAGCTTCCGCAGCATCGCGGCGTCGAACTCCTTGGCCAGGTCGACCATGTGCGCCTCGGCCGCCGTCTGCGTCCCGGGCGGCAGGTCGTCGTACTCGTCGGTGAGCTCGCGCACCGCCTTGACGATGATCGCGGCCTTCTCGACGTCGATGTCCCCGGCCGCCAACGCCCGGCGGGTGGCGTCGAACTCCTCGTCGAGCGCGTGGGCAAGGTGCAGGTCCGCGAAGCGGGCCGCCCGGGTGGTCTTGGTCTCGTGCGCCAACCACGCCGGCGTCGACGTGGCCCCGGACGGGGCGCCGATGTCGTTGCGGTCGGCCGCCTCCAGCACCCGCAGCTCCAGCTCGCGCAGCCGCGCCTGCTGCTTGCGCAGCTCCAGCAACGCGTGGCGCTGCTCGTCGGGGGTCATCGACCAGGCCGGGGTGCCTCGCAAGCGGTCCAACGCTCCCGCGAGCGAGCCCACGAACCGCACCACCGCATGTGCGTCGCGGCCAGGTCCCTGCGGACCAGAACCGCCGGGAGCCGGCGCTTCGGCAGGGCGCGACCCGTTCCCCGCAGCAGCGTCAACTGCGGGCTCCGGACGGTCCTGAAGCAAGGTCATACCGAGACGTTAAGGCGCAGCACAGCAGCCGCCCAGCAGCGATTTTCAGACGGCGGAGGACACGCCGGTGTCCGCTCCCTGTGGACCGATACTGGCCTTACGAGCGCCGACCAGGCGGGTGGCCGTCAGGCCGACGACTCCGGGACGACACGCAGCCGCCGGCGCTTCTGCCGCGGTGACAGGTCGCGGTCGATGGCCTCCTCGTAGGGCAACGGCGGATAGTCGAGGTAGCGCGGGTCCGCCGGGCGGATCACCTCTTCGATGACGACGTTGTCGACGACCTTGATGGCGAACAGCTGCTTGTTGTCGCGCCGGCACCCGACGACCACGCCGTTGAGTACGTGGTCGAAGGTGAACCCGGCGAGCAGTGGTTCCTCGCTGTCTGCCGCGTGAGCCCCCGGGCGCAGGAAGTGGTCGATGAGGTACTCCAGCCAGCGGACCGGTTGGTAGAACTTCTCGGTGCCGTCGTAGGCCAGGCAGCAGCCGTCCCAGCACGGCACCCAGTCGCACCACAGCCCTGGTTGGCCGTCCGGGACCCGGTTGCGCACGTCGACCGGGAAGTCATCCTGATCCTCGGCGGCCGGGTTGCCCGGCACGGCGTACGGACCTCCGGGCCGGTCGAACCGGCGGGAGGCGCTGAACGCACTGAGGTAGGCGATCTCGTCGGCGTTGAGCGACGGTGCGATGTCGATGTGTCCGATGAAGTCGGTGGTGTAGCCCATGGGTCTCCTCTCGGCTGCTTCCCGAGCATGCGCCCTCAGCGCCTCGCCAGGAAGTGCGAGTCGCGGCGCTGTGGACAACGGCCGACGCCGGCAGCCGATCCGCGGCAGAGTCTGGGGCATGACTCTGCACTCCTACGAGTTCCGGTCCGTCGAGAAGCTGGTCCGCGACGTCGCCGACGAGGTGTCGTTCGTCGCGGGCAACGTGTACGTCGCGCTGGTCGCCCATCCCTCGACCTCGCAGCAGTTGGTGGCGGTCCGATGCCTGCGCACTCCGGCGCTCATCGACGACTGGTACGACGCGCGCGATGAGCTGTACGACGTGATGCACACCTTCGCGATCCCAGACCAGCCGCGGCCGCCGCGGCACAGTGCGGTGACGTTCGTCGTACGACGGGGGCTGTGCGTGCTCGGACCCAACGAGGGCAGGTGGATGTCGGCCTGGCGGTACAGCAACCACCTCACCAACGCATACGACGGGAGCGTGGTGCTGGTGACCGAGCACGGCTGGTACGACTTCATGGCCGACGCGGCCGGTCACACGCCGGCGATCGCGGCCTGAGGCACCGCCGGCATCTACCCGACCGCGGAACGGCGGAGTTACCGTGACGACGGGAGGCAGCCTCATGGTGATCCAGGTGAACCACACGATCGTCAACGTCCCGGACAAACGTGAGTCCGCGACCTTCCTGGCCGAGATCCTCGACCGCCCGGCACCCGTCCCCTACGGCCCGTTCCTCGTCGTCGAGCTCGACAACGGCGTGTCCCTCGACTTCGCCGATGACCACGGGCCCGCGCGTCCCCAGCACTACGCGTTCCTGGTGAGCGAGGCGGAGTTCGACAAGATCTTCGCGCGGATCAAGGAGCGTGGGCTCACCTATTGGGCCGACCCCGCACGTCAGCGACCGGGCGAGTTCAACACCAACGACGGCGGTCAGGGCGTCTACTGGGAGGAGCCCGGCGGACATTTCCTGGAGATCATCACCCGGCCCTACGGCAGCGGGGCCTGAGTGCTCAGGACGGCGGGAGTCGCCTGGCGAGGCTTTCCCAGATCGAGCGCCGCGCGTCCTCGTCGTACGGGCCTGGTCGTTGCAGCAGCTTGGCGGTCTTGCGCGGGCTCAGGACGGGGACGCCTCCCACCGTCAACGTCCCGAAGACAGGTAGGTCGTCGGTGTCCCCGCTGCGCGCCGACTGTCCGCGGCGCCTGTTGTGGAGGAACAGCACCCGTCACCACAGACCTGCTCCAAACGCGCGGCCGGTCTTCCTCTCCCTCGGCTCTACGAGCGAACCCCTTGATCGACTCGGGTTCACCGGTCATCGCGAGGCGCAGGCCGCCGGTTCTCAAGCTCTGCTAACGAAACGCAGGTGACGTCGTCTCAGTCAGGTCTCGGTTATGCAAAGCTGGCAGCCTGCAACTGATTGAGGAGGGCCGTGCACGAGGGCATCTACGAGTCGCTGGTCACCCACGAGCTTGCCGCTCGGCTCGAACAGCACCGAGAACTCGTGCAGACGCTGCAGCACGTCGACGAGGCGGACCAGCCCCACGTCCTTGCTCGACACATTGGGCAGGCGGTTGAACGAGCGCTCACCGACAGCAAGGACGCCGACGCGCGTCTCCGCCTGGTCAACGACCTCCTGGCCCGACTCGAGGAGCAAAGCCAAGGACTCACGGACAGCATCCAACAGCTGACCAGCCTGACTCGGCGGTCGCAGCCGGGTGTCGTCCCCTTGGCCGCTGTCCGACCTAGCACGCCCTTGTCGGACGCCGCCCTACTGACCAACGCCCCCGACGAGCCGTCGCTTGGCGCCGAGCTGCGAGCCGAGCTGGACACCGCCGACGAGGTGGACCTGCTCTGTGCGTTCGTGAAGTGGTACGGCCTTCGCGTGCTCGAGCCCGAGCTTCGCCGATTGAAGGATCGCGGTGTCAGACTGCGGGTGATTACTACGACGTACGTCGGAGCCACCGAGCGCGCGGCCCTCGACCGGTTGGTGCGCGAGTTCGGCGCCGAGGTAAAGATCCAGTACGACGCGCTGCGCACCCGACTGCACGCCAAGGCCTGGCTGTTCCGTCGCAACACCGGCTTCGACACGGCGTACGTCGGGTCGTCGAACCTGTCCCGCAGCGCGCTGCTCGATGGGGTCGAGTGGAACGTACGCCTCTCGAGAATCGCCACGGCCAACCTGCTTCAGAAGTTCGAGGCAACCTTTGACACCTACTGGTACGACTCCACTTTCGAGCGCTATGAGCCAGACAAAGACCGTGACCGTCTGGACGACGCACTGGCGGAGGCCTCCGGCCGCCGCGACCATACCCGGGTCACGCTGACCCTCTCCGGTCTGGAGGTCCGTCCCTATCCCTACCAGCAAGAGATGCTGGAATCGCTCGACGTCGAACGGACCGTGCACGACCGGCACCGCAACCTCGTTGTAGCAGCCACAGGCACGGGGAAGACGGTCATCGCCGCGCTGGACTACCGCGGGCTTTGCAACGTCGAGAGTGGCGAGCGGCCCTCTCTACTGTTCGTCGCACACCGCAAGGAGATCCTCGAACAGTCGCTGCGCACCTATCGGGAGGTCCTCGCCGACGCAGCGTTCGGAGAGCTGTACGTCGGTGGCGCGCGGCCCGAGCGTTGGAAGCACGTCTTTGCCAGTGTGCAGTCACTCACGTCGTACGGCGTCGGGGACATCCCGCCTGATGCGTACGAGATCGTTGTCATCGACGAGTTCCACCACGCTCAAGCCGTTACCTACCGGCGAATCATCAACCACCTCACGCCGAAGGAGCTCCTGGGCCTCACCGCAACCCCTGAGCGCGCCGACGGAGTGGACGTACGGTCCTTCTTCGACGGTCGGACAGCCGCCGAACTGCGACTGTGGGAAGCGCTTGGGGCCGATCTGCTGTGCCCGTTTCACTACTTCGGCATCGCCGACAACACCGACCTGCGCTCCGTCGCATGGCGCCAGGGCAGGTACGACGAGACGGCGCTGTCGAACGTTTACACGGGCAACGACGCGCGGGCCGCCATCGTGCTCTCCCAGCTCCGGGACAAGGTGGCCGACCTGGGCGGGATGCGCGCCCTGGGCTTCTGTGTGAGCGTTGCCCACGCGGAGTACATGGCCACTGTCTTCCAGCAAGCGGGAATCCCTGCACGGGCCGTGAGCGGCACTACCTCTTCGGCGGACCGAGAGCGCGCCCTGGACGACCTTCGGCATCGCCGCGTCAATGTGTTGTTTGCCGCCGACCTATTCAACGAGGGTCTCGACCTGCCCGACGTAGACACGGTGATGTTCCTCCGGCCCACCGAGAGCGCGACGATCTTCCTGCAGCAGCTCGGGCGGGGTCTTCGACGGGCCCGCGACAAGGCGGTGCTCACCGCGCTCGACTTCGTCGGTCACCACCGCAAGGAGTTCCGGTTCGATCTACGGTATCGCGCATTGACCGGCGCAACGCGCCGCGGCCTTGAGCGTCAGATTCAGCATGGTTTCCCGTTCCTGCCCTCAGGTTGCCAGATCGTGCTCGACAAGCAGGCCCAGCAAGCGGTGCTCGAGAACATCCGCGCCCAGGTCACCGGCCGCTGGCCTCAGATGGTCGCCGAGCTGAGGTCGTACGGCGACCACAGCCTGGCCTCCTTCCTCAGCGAATCCGGCATCGAGCTGTCCGACGTACTTCGGCGAGGGCAGCGCTCTTGGACCGAGCTGCGGCGTGCTGCCGGCCTTCCGACCCGTGAGGGATCGGCGTTGGAGACCCGACTGCTCAAACGTGTTCGTGCCTTCGCCCACGTCGACGACCGCGCACGAACAGCAACCTATGCCCGCCTGCTGTCTGACGATGCGCCGTCGTACGGCGACCTCTCCCCCGTTGAGCAGAGCTTCGCCCGGATGCTCTACTTCTCGCTCTGGCCCGATGGCGGCGGCTTCGACACGTACGGCGCCGGACTGGCTGCACTGCGTCGGGAGGCTGCCGCACGCGATGAGCTGTCCGCCGTCGTCGACCTTGCCTTCGATGGAACCCGGCACCGAGCTCTCGAGTTGACCGGTGAGCTCAACAACCTTCCGCTGAGGGTGCATGCGCGCTACCAGCGCGAGGAGGTGCTAGCCGCTCTCGGCTACGCGAGCCACGACCGGCGACCGAACAGCTTCCGCGAGGGGGTGCTCTACGAGCCGGAACAGAACATCGACGCGTTCTTCGTGACACTGAAGAAGTCCGATGCGGATTACTCCCCCACCACCATGTACCAGGACTATCCGATCAGCCCGACGCTGTTCCACTGGGAGTCGCAGTCCACCACCTCGGTGACGTCCAAGACCGGCCAGCGCTATTTGACAGGAACCAGCACGGTGCTCCTGTTTGTCAGGGAGCAGAAGCAGGACGAGTTTGGCACCGCGCCCTACCTGTTCCTCGGTCCCGTGACCTACGTCAGTCACACCGGCGACAGGCCGATCGCGATCACCTGGCGCCTCCAGCACCCGATGCCAACCGACGTGTACGCAGCTGCCTCTGTGGTGGCGGGCTAGCCCGACAGCACTTCAGACCTCATTGCCACTGCCTACGGCCCGACTCAGCTCAGGTAGCCGCTCCCGAACCGGCGTGTCGGCAATCCCGGGGGATGGAGCAGTGGGTCAAGATCTCCGGGACCTGCGCAACGCCTACGCGTCACATCGGCTCCCCTCAGCTTCCTCGACGCCACGACCATCCTCAAGGGCGACCGCGAGTTCGGCGTCTTTCTGTGCACGGCGACCAAGGTGGATGAGCCCAGCGGAGATCACTGAGAAGGACAAGACGCTTCCTGCGTGGCCAGCCCCTGGTCGCGGGCCGAAGCCCGTTTCGCCGCGACAGCAGCCGTGTCTCACCGACGCTTGCCGCGCTCGCCCACTCGGAAGATCACGGCAGCGTTCTGTGCGCGCGGAAATGGGTGGACGAGCAAGGGGTCGGCGGAAAGGATGGCGTGATGGACCTGCGTATCCAGTGCGTGTGTGTCGACACGACCGATCCGGTGCGCCTGGCCAACTTTTGGGAGTCGGCCCTCGGGTGGCGTCGCACGCATGACGAGCCCGGCGAAGTGGTGCTCGAACCTCCGGCCGGGAGTCGGGAGGACGGCGTCGTGCCGGACTTGCTCTTCATAGGCGTTCCTGAGGGGAAGGTGGGCAAGAACCGGTTGCACCTGGATCTGCGCCCGCGAGACCAGCGTGCCGAGGTTAGCCGCTTGGAGAGGCTCGGTGCGCGAAGAGTGGATGTGGGGCAGGGCTCGGACGTCAGTTGGGTCGTGATGGCTGACCCGGACGGCAACGAGTTCTGCGTTCTGCGACCACTGACACCACAGGAGCTCTCCGAGAGCTGAACTCGGGCCGCCGCCCACTCCTACACAAGGACGCCGCACGGGGACTTCAACCGCTCCGTCCAGCGGCCGAGCAGGTCATCCGATGTCGCGACCGGGGCCGAGCAGCGGTGACACTGACATAGGGGGACATGAGCAAGGACACGTCCGCGACTGCTGAGAGCGTCATCGACAGCCCGCTCCAGCTCCAGCTCGAGACCTTCATCGACCAGCATCGTGCGGCCCTTGACCAGAGACCGGAATCGCCGAGACGCCCGACCAGTTCGTTGGATCTACATGCATGCACTGCGCGAGCTAGCCCAGCACTGCGGTCACGCCGTACATCCTGCGCGAGCAGATTCTGAACTCCTGTCGACGACAGCCGCACCCGTGCAGACGTGAGGATCCCGCACGGTGTCCGACCGCGCTGTCGGCGCGCAAGCAGCGCCGTGCATCCTTCCGCCGCGTCAGGACCGCCATCGGTTCAACAACACGTGTCCCGCACCCGGCCCCGTTCGCGCGGCCATCGTGGGCAGCGCCAATGCCGCGGGACAGTTCAACGAAGCGAAGTGGCGGGGCCCGTTGGCCCCGCCACTTCTGTTAAACCGACTGGAACTCCTCAGCTGCAGCCGCTGGTGCTGCCGCAACCCTCGCAGACGAAGCAGCTACCGGCCGGCCGCATCTTCGTGCCGCAGGTGAAGCAGAGCGGGCTGTCGACCGCAGTGCCGGTGATGGCTTCCAGCAGCTCGGCGGAGGTGTGCGCGCCTTCCGGCGCCTTCTTCGCGGGCTCGGCCGGCGCCTGGACAGCCGAAGCGGCCGGGTTGTTCTCGACGACCTCGACGGAGCCCTGGTCGACCGGCTCCTCCTCGGGAGCCGTGTAGGAGCCGGTCTCCAGCTGGCGCTGGCGCTCTTCGGCGCTGTAGATGCCCATCGCCGAGCGGGTCTTGAACGGCAGGTGGTCCAGCGCCAGGCGGCGGAAGATGTAGTCCATGATCGACTGCGACATCCGCACGTCCGGGTCGTCGGTGAGGCCGGCCGGCTCGAACTTCAGGTTGGTGAACTTCGAGACGTAGGTCTCCAGCGGCACGCCGTACTGCAGGCCGATCGAGACCGCGATCGAGAAGGCGTCCATCACGCCGGCCAGCGTGGAGCCCTGCTTGCCGAGCTTGAGGAAGACCTCGCCCAGGCCGTCGTCGGGGTAGGAGCCGGCGGTCATGTAGCCCTCGGCGCCGCCCACGGTGAACGACGTCGTCCTAGACGGCCGCGACTTCGGCAGCCGCTTGCGGACCGGGCGGTACTCGACCACCGTCTCCGGCTCGGCGCCCTTGTCCGTCTTCTTGCCGTCGCTCAGCGGCTGACCGACCTTCGAGTTCTCGCGGTACACGGCCAGAGCCTTGATTCCGAGCTTCCAGGCCTGGAAGTGGATGTCCTCGATCTCCTCGACCGTGGCCGTCTCCGGCAGGTTGCAGGTCTTCGAGATCGCCCCGGAGATGAACGGCTGAGTGGCCGCCATCATCCGAATGTGCCCCATCGGAGCGATGGCCCGCTCCCCCATCGCGCAGTCGAAGACCTCGTAGTGCTCGGTCTTCAGCCCCGGCGCGTCGATGACGTGCCCGTGCTCGGCGATGTACTCCACGATCGCCTCGATCTGCTCGTCCTGGTAGCCGAGCTTCTTCAGCGCCCGCGGCACCGTCTGGTTGACGATCTGCATCGAGCCGCCGCCGACCAGCTTCTTGAACTTCACCAGCGAGAAGTCCGGCTCGATGCCGGTGGTGTCGCTGTCCATCATGAAGCTGATCGTGCCGGTCGGGGCGAGCACGGAGGCCTGCGCGTTGCGGTAGCCGTTCTTCTCGCCCAGCTTGACGACCTGGTCCCAGGCCTTGGTGGCCAGCTTGTGCACCTGCGCGTCGGCGACGTGCAGCGGGCGCACCGCGTCGTTGGCGGCCTGGTGCTTGCGCATCACCCGCTTGTGCGCCTCGGCGTTGCGGGCGTAGCCGGCGTACGGGCCGACGATCGCGGCGAGCTCGGCCGAGCGCTTGTACGACGTACCGGTCATCAGCGACGTGATGGTGGCCGCCATCGCCCGACCGCCGTCGGAGTCGTAGCCCAGGCCCATCGCCATCAGCAGCGCGCCGAGGTTGGCGTAGCCGATGCCCAGCTGGCGGTAGTCGCGCGTCGTACGCCCGATCGACTCGGTCGGGAAGTCGGCGAAGCAGATCGAGATGTCCATCGCGGTGATGATCAGCTCGGTCGCCTTGACGAACAGCTCGCCGTCGAAGGTGTCGTCGTCCTTGAGGAACTTCATCAGGTTCAGCGACGCCAGGTTGCACGAGGAGTTGTCCAGCGACATGTACTCCGAGCACGGGTTGGACGCGGTGATCCGGCCGGTCTCCGGGTTGGTGTGCCAGTCGTTGATCGTGTCGTCGTACTGCAGGCCCGGGTCGGCGCACTCCCAGGCGGCCTGGGCGATCTTCTTCCACAGCTCGCGGGCGTCGATCTCCTCGATCACCTCGCCGGTCTTGCGGGCCCGCAGCCCGAACGTGGTGCCGTCCTCGACCGCGCGCATGAACTCGTCGGAGACCCGCACGGAGTTGTTG
>DASSKA010000043.1:0-15453 GCA_035690905.1 Nocardioidaceae bacterium
GCTTCACGCGCACCGTCCAGCCACTGCGCCGTACGGCACTCGTGCGACCACTCACCGATCCTGGTCACGTCCGACAGCACCGCCCACACCTGCTCCGGGGTCGCGGAGACCTCGGCCTCCACCCTCCCGGTGCGCGGCATCCGGGCGCTCATCGGGCGGCCTCGGTCGTGTCCGTGCCACCGACAGCGTCCGCCGGGAGCGCGGGCACGCGGGCGGCCTCTGTGCCGCCCCAGAGCCGCGCGGCCCGTCGGCGGTAGCGGGGGCCGAAGCCCCTCTTGATCACGAACCTGGCCAGGGGTGGCACCAGCCCGCTCATCACCGCGTCGCTCTCGGGGTCCTGGCCGTCGAGGATCCACAGCCCGGTGGCGGCCAGCTCCGAGACGCCGAACGGCTTGATGTTGTGCTCCTGGTCCCAGCGGTGCCAGTCGGCCCTGGTGATGGTCGCAGACACGACCGGCATCATCTCCTCCTCCTCGCGCTTCAGGTGCGGGTAGAGGACCTCCTCCAGGTCGGCGATCGCACCGACCAGCTCGGCGGCGGCGGCGGTGCCCGCGGCGTAGGCCCGCGCCACCTCCTCGACCCGCTCCATCGCCGGGTGGATCTGCTGGTGCTCGGCGTCCATCGCGTCCAGCAGCCGCTGTGCGCCGGGGTTGCGCCGCTGCACCAGCGGATACAGGCCGGTGTCCTCGCCGGTGTGATGGCGCTCCAGGAACGACATCATCCAGACCAGGTGCTCGCCAAGAGCCCGGCGGCGGTCCTCCGAGGGCGGCGCACCGCTGGTCAGCACGATGGTGGCGCGCCTGAGGTCACGCCGTAGCGCGGAGTGCACGATGCCCATGGTGCGGGTGTCCGCGGGGGCGTCGGGGTCGATCTTCATCTGGGTCCCTCCCTGTGGTCGTCTCCCCTGTCGAGCAGGCGCGTGCACACGCGCGCCAGCCAGGACTCATATCTCTCGTGGGTCCAGCCCGCGTGCCCCACGAGCAACCGGTAGACCTCGTCGCTGCTCACCGCCCACAGCCCGTCGGCATCGTCGGGATCCAGGTCACCGCCGGCCATCAGCGCCAGCGCCGAGCGGGCGGTGTGCCGCTGCTGGGCCGTGCCCTGGTCGAGCCGCTCGGCGAGGCCGGCGTCGGCGTCGGCAGCGACCCGCCACACGTGCTTGAGGTCGACAGTGCGCCGGTTCACGTCGGCGGCCAGCCGTGCCCCCGCCGCAGCGCGTTCCTCCAGACCGCCGACAGCGACCGCGGCAAACTCCTCGCGCTCCATCATGGGCACCGGCTCGTCGTCGCCGACCACGGCGACGTCGACCACGGTCTTGAACAGGTCGGCCTTGGAGCCGAACGTGTCGTAGACCGTCTTGACCGAGACCCCGGCCTCCTTGGCGATGTCGCGGACACCGGTCGCGGCCCAGCCGCGCTGCACGAACAGCCGCCGCGCCGCCGCGAGCACCTCGGCCCTGGTCCTCAGGGCCTGCTCACGGCGACGGGGCGCGTCGTACCTGCGCGGCCGGGCCGCAACGTCCCCGCTCTCCCTCCCCATGGCGAGCACTATGCCGCAGATCCGACTTCAGTACAACGATGTTCTACCGAAAACTTCCGACGTGTTGTCGGCGGCCGGAGGGCGAACGGATCAGGCCTCGAGTACGACGGGCACGATCATCGGCCGGCGACGGTGGGTGTTGCTGACCCACCGCCCCACGACCCGGCGGATGGTCTGCTGCAGCTGGTAGTTGTCGTCGACGCCCTCGGCGGTCACCTTGTCGAGCGCCTCCACGATGGCCGGCTTGACGTCGTCGAAGATGGAGTCGGCCTCCAGGAATCCCCGGGCGTGGATCTCCGGGCCGCCGGACACCTTGCCGGTCACCGAGTCGATCACCACGATCACCGAGATGAAGCCCTCCTCGCCGAGGATCCGGCGGTCCTTGAGCGAGGACTCGGTGACGTCGCCGACCGAGGAGCCGTCGACGAACACGTAGCCGCAGTCCACCTTGCCGGCGACCCGGGCCACCCCGTCGACCAGGTCCACGACCACGCCGTCCTCGGCGACCACCACGTTCTCCGAGGGGATCCCGGTGTCCCGGGCCAGGTCGGCGTTGGCGCGCATGTGCCGGAACTCGCCGTGCACGGGAAGCACGTTGCGGGGTTGCACGATGTTGTAGCAGTAGAGCAACTCCCCGGCCGACGCATGGCCGGACACGTGCACCAGCGCGTTGCCCTTGTGCACCACGTTGGCGCCGCAGCGGGTGAGCCCGTTGATGACTCGGTACACCGCGTTCTCGTTGCCCGGGATCAGCGAGGAGGCGAGCACCACCGTGTCCCCGGGCTCGATGTGCACGAAGTTGTGGTTGCGCTGGGCGATCCGGCTCAGCGCGGAAAGCGGCTCGCCCTGGGAGCCGGTGGAGATCAGCACCACCTTCTCCGGCGGGTAGTCGCCGAGGTCGCGGGAGTCCACCAGGGTGTCCGGCGGCACGGTCAGGTAGCCGAGGTCGCGGGCCACTCCCATGTTGCGCACCATCGACCGTCCGACGTACGCCACCTTCCGGCCGTGGTTGACCGCGGCGTCCATCACCTGCTGCACGCGGTGCACGTGCGAGGCGAAGCAGGCCACGATGATGCGCTGGCTGCTGCGGTGGAACACCCGGTCCAGCACCGGGGCGATGTCCGCCTCGGAGGTGGTGAAGCCGGGCACCTCGGCGTTGGTGGAGTCGACCATGAACAGGTCGACGCCCTCCTCGCCGAGCCGCGCGAACGCCCGCAGATCGGTGATCCGGCCGTCGAGCGGCAGCTGGTCCATCTTGAAGTCGCCGGTGTGCAGCACCATGCCGGCGCCGGTGCGGATCGCCACCGCCAGCGCGTCGGGGATGGAGTGGTTGACGGCGACGAACTCCAGGTCGAAGGGTCCGAAGCTGATCCGGTCGCCCTCGCGCACGACGTGCTGGGCGGTCTCCTTGAGCCGGTGCTCACGCAGCTTCGAGGTGAGCAGCGCCAGGGTCAGCCTGGAGCCGACCACCGGGATGTTCCCACGCTCGCGGAGCAGGTAGGGCACCGCGCCGATGTGGTCCTCGTGGCCGTGGGTGAGCACGAGCGCCTCGACGTCGCCGAGCCGGTCGCGGATCGGCTCGAAGTCGGGCAGGATCAGGTCGACCCCGGGGTGGTTCTCCTCCGGGAACAGCACCCCGCAGTCCACGAGGAGCAGCCGTCCGTCGTACTCGAAGGCGGTCATGTTCCGCCCGATCTCGCCGAGCCCCCCGAGAGGGGTGACCCTCAGCCCTCCTGCGGGCAGCGGTCCGGGCGCGGACAGTTCCGGGTGCGGGTGGCTCATCTGTGCCTTTCAGTGGGTCGGCAGGAGTCCGGCGTCGGCGAGTGCCGCGCGCAGGCCCGCGACGAGGTCGTCGGAGGCCGGCACCAGCGGCAGCCGCACGGTGCGGTTGTCGCGCACGCCGAGCAGCTGCAGGGCGGCCTTGGCCATCATCGCCCCCGGGGCCCGGCGCATCACCGCGTCCACCACCGGGACCAGCCGCCGGTAGCAGGCCAGGGCGGTGGCCAGGTCACCGCCGTCCACGGCGGCCACCATCGCGGCGTACTCCTTGCCGGCGGCGTGCCCGACCACGGACACGATGCCGGCTGCGCCGTGCGTCAGCCAGCCGAGGTTCATGTCGTCGTCGCCGGAGTAGAAGGTCAGCCCGGTCTGCGCCATGATCCGTACGCCGCGGGACAGGTCGCCGACGGCGTCCTTGACCGCGACGATCCGCTCGTGCTCGGCGACCCGCTGGTAGGTGTCCTCGGCGATCGCGATGCCGGTGCGGCCGGGGATGTCGTAGAGCAGCACCGGCAGCCCGGTGGCGTTGGCGACCGCCTCGAAGTGCGCGGCCACCCCCTCCTGGGAGGGCTTGTTGTAGTACGGCGTGACCAGCAGCAGCCCGTGCGCGCCGCTCTTCTCGGCCTGCTCGGCGAGTACGACGGAGTGGGCGGTGTCGTTGGAGCCGACGCCGGCGACCACGTGCAGCCGGTCCCCGACCGCGTCGACGACCGCTCGGACCAGCCGGCCGGCCTCGTCCTGGGTGACGGTCGGGGACTCCCCGGTGGTGCCGAGCACGACCACGCCGTCATGACCGTGGTCGGCCAGGTGCTCGGCGACCCGAGCAGCGGCCTCGAGGTCGAGGGACCCGTCGTCACGGAACGGCGTGACCATCGCGGTCAGGACCCGCCCGAACGGGGCCTCGGGAAGTAGTCCGGAGGTCATGGCCCCAGGTTACCGGACCCGGGACTCACCGGCCTTCACGCGCTCCAGCCAGACCACGTCGTACCCCTCACCCGGCTGCTGCTTCACCTCGGTCCACTCCGACCGGTCGAAGTCCGGGTAGCGGGTGTCGCCCTCCGGCGATGCGTGCACGTGGGTGAGGATCTGTCCATCGGCGAGCGGCAGCGCCGCCGCGTAGATCTCGCCGCCGCCGATGACCATCACGTCGCCGGTGAAGTCCTGGGCCCGGGCGACGGCCTCCCCGACGCTGTGCACCACGACCACGCCCTGGGCCGTCCAGTCCGGGCGCCGGGTGACGACCACGTTGGTGCGGTGGGGCAGCGGATGCCCGATCGACTCGTAGGTGCGCCGGCCCATCACGACCGTGTTCCCGGTCGTGACCGCCCGGAAGTGCTTGAGGTCGGCGGGGAGGTGCCAGGGGATGTCGCCGTCGCGGCCGATGACGCCGTTGTCGGCGACGGCCGCCACCATCACGACCCGCTTTCTCATACGGCGATCGGTGCCTTGATCGCCGGGTGCGGGTCGTAGCCCTCGAGCCTGATGTGCTCGAGCTCGAAGGCATCCAGCCCGGTCACCGACGGATCCAGGTGCAGCCGCGGCAGCGGCTTGGGATCGCGAGTCAGCTGCAGCCGGGCCTGGTCGAGGTGGTTGAGGTAGAGGTGCGCGTCGCCGAGCGTGTGCACGAAGTCGCCCGCCTCGAGCCCGGTGACCTGGGCGACCATGTGGGTGAGCAGCGCGTAGGAGGCGATGTTGAACGGCACCCCGAGGAACACGTCGGCGGAGCGCTGGTAGAGCTGGCAGGACAGCCGGCCACCCGCGACGTAGAACTGGAACAGCGCGTGGCACGGCGCGAGCGCCATCCGCGGCAGGTCGGCGACGTTCCAGGCGCTGACCACGTGCCGGCGGGAGTCCGGGTCCTTGCCGATCGCCTCCACGACGTTGCGCAGCTGGTCGATGTGCCGCCCGTCCGGGGCCGGCCAGGACCGCCACTGCGCGCCGTACACCGGGCCGAGGTCGCCGTTCTCGTCGGCCCACTCGTCCCAGATGGTGACCCCCCGCTCCTGCAGCCAGCGGACGTTGGTGTCCCCGCGCAGGAACCAGAGCAGCTCGGCGAACACCGACCTGGTGTGCACCTTCTTGGTGGTCACCAGTGGGAAGCCCTGCGCCAGGTCGAAGCGCAGCTGGTGCCCGAACACGCTCAGCGTGCCGGTGCCGGTCCGGTCGCCCTTCTCGACGCCGTCGTCGAGGATGCGCTTCAGGAGATCGAGGTAGGCCTGCACCGGCTCAGCCTAACGTCTGGCTCAGGCGTCGTAGTCGAGGACGACCGTGTCGGAGGTGGGGTGCGACTGGCAGGTGAGTACGTAGCCGTTGTCGATCTCCTCCGGCTCCAGCGCCCAGTTCTGCTCCATCTCCACGGTGCCCTCGACGAGCTTGGCCCGGCAGGTGCCGCACACCCCGCCCTTGCAGGCGTACGGCGCGTCCGCGCGCACCGCCAGCGCCGCGTCCAGCACCACCGGTCCGTCGTTCGGCAGCCGGAACGTCGAGCGCCGGCCGTCCAGGGTGATGGTCACCTCCGCGCCGCTCTCCTCCCCCGCCGCCTTGGGAGTACGACGGACGGGGCCGGTGCCGCTGTCCACGTGGAACACCTCGGCGTGCAGGGCACGTTTCGACACACCCTCCGCGATGAGCAGCTTCCGCAGGTCTGCCACCATCTGGAACGGGCCGCACAGGAACCAGTGGTCCACGGTCTCCGGCGGCACCACCGCCTCCAGGAACCGCTTCATCCGGTCGGTGTCCAGCCGGCCCGAGAACAGCTCCACCGGCTGCGGCTCCCGGGTGAGCACGTGGATCAGGCAGAACCGGTCCGGGTACCGGTCCTTGAGGTCCTCGATCTCCTCGAGGAACATCACGCTCTTGTGGGTGCGGTTGGAGTAGATCAGCGTCAGCTGCGAGCGCGGCTCGGTCTCCAGCGTGGTCGCGATGATCGACAGGACCGGGGTGATCCCCGACCCCGCGGCGATGCACACGTAGTGGTTCTGGTTCGTCGGGTCGAGCTGGGTGAAGAACCGGCCGCTGGGCGTCATCACGTCCAGCTCGTCGCCGACCTTCAGCGTCTCCAGGGCGTGCTCGGAGAACGCCCCGCCGGGCAGCCGCTTCACCGCGATCCGCAGCTCCCCCGACGAGACGGCTGCGCAGATCGAGTAGTTGCGGCGCACGTCGTCGCCGGCCAGCTCGGTGCGGATAGTCAGGTGCTGGCCCTGGGTGAACCGGTACGCCTCTCGCAGCTCGTCGGGCACCTCGAACGTGACCGCGACCGAGTCGTCGGTCAGTGGCTCGATGGCGGCCACCTTCAACGGGTGGAAGACGGAGTGGTGCGAAGCGGCCTGCTCGGCCTCGGTGGCCTCGGTGGCGGTCATTCAGTGCGCCTTGAAGTGGTCGAAGGGTTCCCGGCAGGCGTTGCACACCCACAGCGACTTGCACGCAGTCGAGCCGAACCGGCTCAGCTCCCGGGTGTCCGGCGAGCCGCACTGCGGGCAGCGCAGGGTCAGCGCCAGGCTGACCACCCCCTCGCGGCCGTGCGGCTGAGGCGGAACGATCCCGTAGTCGGCCAGCTTCCGCTTCCCCGCCTCGCTCATCCAGTCCGTCGTCCACGCCGGGGAGAGCACCAGCTCCACCCGCACCCGCTCGAAGCCGGCCTCGGTGAGCGCCTGCTCGACGTCAGCGCGGATGGTGTCCATCGCCGGGCAGCCGGAGTACGTCGGCGTGATCCGCACCAGCACCGTCTCGTCCTCGGACACGTCCACCGAACGCAGCACGCCGAGGTCCTCGATGGTGAGCACCGGCACCTCCGGGTCGAGCACGGCGGCCGCAGCCTCCCAGGCCCGGTCCCGCGTCAGAACGGCCATCACCACGTCGCCCCCGGGTGCGACCGAGCCAGGTGCTGCATCTCGGCGAGCAGGTAGCCCATCTGCTCGGTGTGGATGCCCCGCCGGCCGCCGCCTCGGGCCGGCGGCACCTCCGGACTAGTCAGGGTCGCCTCGGCGAGCACCTGCTCGATGCGGCCGGTCCACGGCTCCCGGAGGATGCTCGGGTCGACGGCGACGCCGCTCGCGACGAGTCCCTGGTCGACGTACGACGCGTCGAACAGCTCCTCGACGTACGGCCACTCCGCCTCGAGCCCGGCCTGCATCCTCACCCGCGACTCCTCGGTCCCGTCGCCGAGCCGCAGCACCCACATGGTGGCGTGGTCGCGGTGGTAGTCGACCTCCTTGACCGCCTTCGCGGCGACCGCGGCAAGCGTCTCGTCGGCGCTCGAGGTGAGCCGGCTGTAGAGCTCGACCTGGTACGTCGACCAGATCAGCATCCGGGCCATGGTCACCCCGAAGTCGCTGCCGGTGCCGCCGGGCAGCGCCCAGCTGCGCTCGACCAGGTGCACGTTGCGGAAGTCCCGCTCGTCGCGGAAGTACGCCAGATCGTCCTCGCTGCGCGACGGCTCCATCAGCGAGCCGGCGTAGCCGAGCAGCGACCGCGCCTGGCCGAGCTGGTCCAAGGCGATGTTGGCCAGCGCGACGTCTTCCTCGAGCTGCGGCGACGCGGCGATCCACTCCCCCAGCCGCTGCGCCAGCACCAGCGCGTCGTCGCCCAGGCACAGCGCATACGTCGCCGGCTTGCCAGTGCCTGACCCGGCTATCGTCGGGTGACCTCCTGACAGCTCGGGGCTCACAGGTGCTCGACCCCCTCGGGGACGTCGTAGAAGGTGGGGTGCCGGTAGATCTTGTCGCCGGCCGGGTCGAAGAACGAGTCCTTCTCGTCCGGGCTGGACGCGGTGATCGCGCTGGCCGGCACCACCCACAGCGAGACGCCCTCCTGGCGGCGGGTGTACAGGTCCCGGGCGTTGCGCAGCGCCATCTCCGCGTCCGGCGCGTGCAGCGAGCCGGCGTGCACGTGCGACAGCCCGCGCCGGGCGCGCACGAACACCTCCCACAACGGCCAGTCGCGCCTGGACTGCTCCGGCATCAGGCCACCTCCGTCGTACGACGAGCCCGCTTCGCGGCGTAGGCGTCCGCGGCCTCCCGCACCCAGGCCCCGTCCTCGTGCGCCTTCCGGCGATGGCCGAGGCGCTGCTTGTTGCAGGCCCCGTTGCCCTTGATCACCTCGAACAGCTCGGTGAAGTCGATCTCGCCGAAGTCGTAGCAGCCGCGCTCGGCGTTCCAGCGCAGGTCCGGGTCGGGCAGGCTCAGGCCGAGCGCCTCGGCCTGCGGGACGGTCATGTCCACGAACCGCTGCCGCAGCTCGTCGTTGGAGAACCGCTTGATCCCCCAGCGCATCGACCGCTCGGAGTTCGGCGAGTCGTCGTCCGGCGGGCCGAACATCATCAGGCTCGGCCACCACCAGCGGTCCACCGCGTCCTGGGCCATCGCGTGCTGCGCCTCGGTGCCCTTCGAGAGCGCGTACAGGATCTCGAAGCCCTGCCGCTGGTGGAACGACTCCTCCTTGCAGATCCGCACCATGGCGCGTGCGTACGGCCCGTAGGAGCAGCGGCACAGCGGCACCTGGTTGACGATCGCGGCGCCGTCGACCAGCCAGCCGATCGCGCCCATGTCAGCCCAGGTCAGGGTCGGGTAGTTGAAGATCGAGGAGTACTTCTGCTTGCCGCTGTGCAGCATGTCCAGCAGGTCGGCGCGGTCCACGCCCAGGGTCTCCGCCGCCGAGTAGAGGTACAGCCCGTGCCCGGCCTCGTCCTGCACCTTGGCCATCAGGATCGCCTTGCGGCGCAGACTGGGTGCGCGGGTGATCCAGTTGCCCTCCGGCTGCATGCCGATGATCTCGGAGTGGGCGTGCTGGGCGATCTGCCGCACCAGGCTCTTGCGGTAGGCATCCGGCATCGCATCACGCGGCTCGATCCTCCCGTCGGCGTCGACCACCGCCCAGAAGTCCTCGAAGCCGTCCTCGTCGCCCTGGGCCGCCTTCGCGGGGGCCGGCCGGGCAGCCTCGTCGGGCGCGGAGAAGTCGTTGCCGTACATGCCCCCAGGCTACCAGGATTGTTACATCTGTCCGCGCCGCGGCCGGGTCGGTGTAACACCAGGCCGCGCGCGAGAATGGGCCCATGAGCGAGCCCCCAGGCCCCACCGCAGACGTCTCGGTCCGGATCGGCTGGGCCGACGACGCCACCGGCATCGCCGAGGTGCAGGTTCGCGCCTGGCGGGCGGAGTACGACGGGGTGCTGCCCGCAGCCGTGCTCGACCAGCTCGACGCCGAGGAGTTCGCCGGCGCCTGGCACGCGTCGCTGAGCACCCCGAAGGATGCCCGGAACCGGGTGCTGGTCGCGCTGGAGCGCAACACCATCCGGGGCTTCGCGGTGACCGCCCCGGCCTCCGACCCCGACACCGACCCGGTCTCCGACGGCGAGGTCCGCGAGCTGACTGTGGACCCCGAGCAGACCCGGCACGGGCACGGCTCCCGGCTGGTGCACGCCGCGGTCGACACCCTGCGCGCGGACAAGTTCACCCGCGCGGTGACCTGGCTGACCAGCACCGACGACGTACGGCGGGCGTTCCTGACCGACTCCGGCTGGGCACCGGACGGAGCACACCGGGAGCTCGACCTGCACGGGGACGGCTCGGTGCGGGTCAAGCAGGTCCGGCTGCACACCGACCTCACCCAGTCCTGACCCGTTTGGAACGGTCTGGACCGGGGCAACCTCAGATCGGTCTCGCTCGTCTGAGAGTACGAGGGCCCGACACGGCGTCGGCCCCCGACGAGCCGACGGTAAGGAGTCGACGTGTTGGGTCCGCTGCCCACGATCTATCGGATCGTCGTGATCGCCTGTGCCCTGGTCGTCTGCGTAGGGGTCGGCGCCTGGCTGGCCGCCAGCTTCCCTGGCCCGATGCTCGCCGGCACCGGCGCGGCCGTGGGTGCCGGGTTCGGCACGCTGCTCGCGATGCTGCTGGTGCACGACTTCCGGCACCCGCACTCCGGCACCCCGGTGCGGATCCGGGCTCACCGCCGCCACTGACCCGGCAGCTCACCCGGGAAGAATCAGCTCCAGGTCGAGCCAGCCGGCCAGGTCCTCGATCTCGGCGTGCACGGCGTCGTCCATGTCGGTCGTGAGCTCGACGTCGCGGTGGATCGCGCCGACCAGGAGGACTCCGGCGTCGCGGTCCGCGGTGGCGTCGAGCTTCCCGACGAGCCGGTCGCCGTGCAGGATCGGCAACGCGTAATAGCCCCAACGGCGCTCGGCCGCGGGCTTGTACATCTCCAGCTGGTAGTCGAACTCGAACAGCTCCGCCATCCGCTTGCGGTCCTGGACCAGCCGGTCGAAGGGCGACAGCAGCGCGGCGCGCCCCGAGAACCGCCGGTCCAGCCACGCCGGGTCCACCCGCCACTGCCCCTTGACCCCCTCGACCACCGCGGGCTCGCCGGCCTCTCCGACGTCGACCGGCTCGCCGGGGCACTTCGCCGCGCGGGCCCGCGCGATGCCGAGGGCATGCAGCCGGCGCTGGTTGCGCCGCCGGCGCGCCTCCTCGGTGGGGATCGGCGGGTCGTCCGGGTAGACACGGGAGGCGAGGTCCCACAGCCGGCCCCGGCCGGTCCCGCCGGCGGCCGCGACCTCGCCGCGCTGCACCAGGAAGTCCAGCATCATGGTGACGTTCCGGTTGTTGTTCCAGCCACTGGACGCCCACGGCTGGACACAGGTGTCGGGCAGCTCCCGTGCGGGCAGCGGCCCGTCGGCGCGGAGCCGCTCGAGGATGTCGTGCCGGCAGCCGCCGTTGATCTCGACCCAGTCCCGCCGGTGCTCCTGCCAGTCCTTCAGCTCACCGGTGCCCGGCCACTCGGCCATCTCCGCGCGATACAGCGCCAGGTCCTCGGCCGGCCGCACCATCCCGCGCAGCTCGATCAGGCGCTGCTCGTCGATGGCGTCGCGCAGCTCCTGCGGGGAGTACGACGACCCCAGCCGGCTCCACAGCACCAGGTCGGCGGACGGGGCGATGGCCGCGGTCGGCTCGAGCTGCAGCAGCGTCAGGTGGCGTACGACGTCGAACAGGTCGGTGGGCCTCGACGCGTCCAGGAGCTGGGCCTGCACGGCGATCCGGCGCGCCTCGGCACGGGACAGCTGGTGGACGGTCACGGGACGTGACTCTAGAAGACCGGACCGACACTCAGAACAGGGCCAGCGCGTGGCGGACCGCCGCCCGCGCGCGGGTCCGGTCCCCCGCCGCGTCGTACGCCAGCGCCAGCCGGTACCACACCCGCCAGTTGTCCGGGTCCGCCTCGGCCTCGGCCCGCATCTGCTCGAACAGCCGCTCGGCGGCGGAGCGGTCCACCCGCCCGGAGGGCCGGCGCGGCAGGTTGTCCTCGGGCAGGCCGCCCTCCCCGTCGAGCACCGCGGCCAGCCGCGCCGAGCGGCGGCCGAAATCGATCTCGCGCCAGACCAGGTACAGCCCGACCACCGGCAGGATCACCAGCGCGACACCGAGCAGCACGCCGACCGTCGAGCCGCTGCCGAACAGCTGCACGCCCTTCCAGCCGATCAGCGCGGCGTAGAAGGCCAGCACCACCACCAGCACGGCGATGGTGGCCTTGGTGCGCATCAGTCCAGGTCCAGCAGCTCGTCCAGTCCGACGGTCAGCCCGGGCAGGTTCGCGATGCGGCGCAGGCCGAGCAGCACCCCGGGCAGGAACGAGGCGCGGTCCATCGAGTCGTGCCGGATGGTCAGCAGCTCCCCTGGCATCCCGAGGACGACCTCCTGGTGCGCGACCATGCCGCGCACGCGCAGGCCGTGAACCCGGATGCCCGCGACGTCCGCGCCGCGGGCGCCCTCCAGGCCGGTCGAGGTGGCGTCCGGCATCGGCCCGCAGCCGGACCGCTCCCGCGCTGCCGCGATCACCTCCGCCGTACGACGGGCGGTGCCGGACGGCGCGTCCACCTTGTCCGGGTGGTGCATCTCCACGATCTCCACCGACTCGTAGAACCGGGCCGCCTGGGCGGCGAACCGGGTCATCAGCACCGCGCCGATCGCGAAGTTCGGCGCAACCAGCACGCCGGTGCCCGGGGAGCGCTCCAGCCAGCCACGCAGCGCCGCGAGCCGGGCGTCGTCGAAGCCGCTGGTGCCGACCACGGCGTGGATACCGCGGCCGATGCAGAACGCCAGGTTGTCCATCACCACGTCGGGGCGGGTGAAGTCGACGACCGCCTCCGCGCCGGACTCCGCGAGCCGCTCGATGGGATCGGTGGAGCCGATACGGGCGACCAGCTCGAGGTCCTCGGCGGCCTCCACGGCCCGGCAGACCTCCGAGCCGACCCGGCCTCCGGCGCCGAGCACGGCGACCTTCATCGCTGGCCTCCCTGAGCTCGGGGGTACGGCATCAGCTCGTCGAAGGGGCCGACAGCGGCCAGCGTCTCCGGCTGGCCGAACAGCTCCTTGGCCAGCACGTGCACGTCGTCGCGGGTCACCGCGTCCACGCGCCGGATCACCTCGTCGATGCCCAGCAGCTCGTCGTACAGCAGCTCCGCCTTCGCCAGCCGGGTCATTCGCGACCCGGAGTCTTCGAGGCCGAGCACCAGCCCGCTGCGCAGCTGGCCCTTCCCGCGCTCCAGCTCCTCGGCGGAGATGCCGTCCTCGGCGACCTTGCGCAGCTCCGCGCGCACCACCGACAGCACCTCGTCGGTGCGGTTCGGCAGGCAGCCGACGGCCACTCCGAACATCCCGGAGTCGGCGTAGTGCGCGGCGAACGAGTACACCGAGTAGGCCAGCCCGCGGTGCTCGCGCACCTCCTGGAACAGCCGCGAGGACGTGCTGCCGCCCAGCGCGGCGTTCAGCACCCCGAGCGCGAACCGGCGCTCGTCGGTGCGGATCAGCCCGTTCACGCCCAGCACCAGGTTGACCTGCTCGAACGGCCGGGTCGCGGCGATCTCGCCGGCAGAGGTACGGCGTCCCCGGTCCCCGCGGCGGACCGGCGCGGGCCGGGCCGACGTGGAAGCCAGGAAGCTGCCCCGGGAGAACGCCTTGCGCACCAGGCGTACGACGGAGGCGTGGTCGACGTTGCCCGCGACGGCCACCACGATGTTCTCCGGGCGGTAGCGGGACTTGTAGTAGCGCGCGATCTGCGCACGGGTCAGCGCCCGGATCGACTCCACCGTGCCGGCCACCGGCCGACCGAGCGGCGAGGATCCCCATGCCTTCTCGGCGAACAGGTTGTTCACCACGTCGTCGGGGTCGTCGTCGTGCATGGCGATCTCGTCGAGGATCACCTCACGCTCGGCCTCCACGTCGGCAGCGGCGATCCGCGACGAGGTGACCATGTCGCCGAGGACGTCGACGGCCAGCGGCAGGTCCTGGTCGAGCACCCGGCCGTGGTAGCAGGTGTACTCCTTGGCGGTGAACGCGTTGAGCTCACCGCCGACACTGTCGAAGGCCACCGAGATGTCCATCGCGGACCGGGTCGGAGTGCCCTTGAACAGCAGGTGCTCCAGGAAGTGCGACGCACCCGACAGGGTCGGCGGCTCGTCCCGGGACCCGACACCGACCCACACCCCGATGGAGGCGGAGCGGACGCCGGGCATCGCCTCGGTGACGACCCGCAGCCCGCCGGAGAGGACGGTGCGGCGGACCCGGCTGATCACCGAGCCGCCGTCGTCCTTCTCCTCCAGCAGGGTGCGGGTCGTCCCGGGCTTCTGCGCAGCGGCGGACGGGGCCTTGCTCACTGGGAGCCTGCGTCCTCCGACTCCTTCGCGGAGTCCGCGGACTCCTCGACCACCGGGACCAGCGACAGCTTGCCGCGATCGTCGATCTCGGCGATCTGGACCTGGATCTTCTGACCCACCGCGACCACGTCCTCGACGGCCTCCACCCGCTTGCCGCCGGCCAGGGCCCGCAGCTTGCTGATGTGCAGCAGGCCGTCCTTGCCGGGCAGCAGCGAGACGAACGCCCCGAAGTTGGTGGTCTTCACCACGGTGCCGAGGTAGCGCTCGCCGACCTCCGGCATGGTCGGGTTCGCGATGCCGTTGATGATCGCCCGGGCGGCCTCCGCGGCCTCGCCGTTGGTGGCGCCGACGTAGATCGTGCCGTCGTCCTCGATGCTGATCTGCGCGCCGGTGTCGTCCTGGATCTGGTTGATGACCTTGCCCTTGGGGCCGATCACCTCGCCGATCTTGTCCACCGGGACGGTCATGGTCAGGATCCGCGGCGCGTTCAGCGACATCTCGCCCGGGGCCTCGATGGCCTCGGCCATCACGTCCAGGATCGCCAGCCGGGCGTCCCGGGCCTGGGTCAGCGCGCCGGCGAGCACGTCAGCCGGGATGCCGTCGAGCTTGGTGTCCAGCTGCAGCGCGGTCACGAACTCCTTGGTGCCGGCGACCTTGAAGTCCATGTCGCCGAACGCGTCCTCGGCGCCCAGGATGTCGGTGATCGCGACGTACTTGGTCTCACCGTCGATCTCGCCGGAGATCAGGCCCATCGCGATGCCGGCCACCGGCGCGCGCAGCGGCACACCGGCGTGCAGCAGAGCCAGCGTGGAGGCGCACACCGAGCCCATCGACGTCGAGCCGTTGGAACCCATCGCCTCCGAGACCTGCCGGATGGCGTAGGGGAACTCCTCGCGGGTCGGCAGCACCGGCAGCAGCGCCCGGCCGGCCAGCGCGCCGTGCCCGATCTCGCGGCGCTTCGGGGAGCCGACGCGGCCGGTCTCGCCGGTGGAGTACGGCGGGAAGTTGTAGTTGTGCATGTAGCGCCGGGTCGTCTCCGGGGAGAGGGTGTCCAGCTTCTGCTCCATGGTGAGCATGTTCAGGGTGGTGACGCCCAGGATCTGGGTCTCGCCACGCTCGAACAGCGCGGAGCCGTGCACCCGCGGCACCACACCGACCTCGGCAGACAGCGTCCGGATGTCGGTGAGTCCGCGACCGTCCATGCGGACCTTGTCGCGCAGCACCCGCTCGCGGACCAGCTTCTTGGTCAGCGCCCGGAACGCGGCGCCGATCTCCTTCTCGCGGCCCTCGAAGTCCTGGCCCAGCTTGTCCAGCACGGCGGCCTTGACCTCGTCCATCTTGGACTCGCGCTCGAGCTTGCCGGCGATGGTCAGGGCCTGCGCCAGGTCGGTGGCCGCAGCGGCCTCGACCGCGGCGAACGCGTCGTCCTCGTAGTCGAGGAAGACCGGGAACTCCTGCACCGGCTTGGCGGCCTGCTTGGCCAGCTCG
>DASSKA010000044.1:0-10569 GCA_035690905.1 Nocardioidaceae bacterium
CACCGGCACGCTCACCCAGGGACAGCAGGCGAAGATCACAGTCGGCGTTGACACGATCGTCAGTGACTCGAACACGTTCACCGACCTGATGCCAGGGGTGGACGTCACGCTGGACCCGCAAGTGCAGGCCGGTGAATCGGCGACCATCACCGTCGCCCGCGATGCGGACGGCCTGGCCAACAAGGTGCAGGACCTGGTCGACGCGGCCAACTCCGCGCTGGACGGCATCTCGTCGCTCACGGCGTACAACGCGGACACCCAGACCGGCGGGCTGCTCACCGGCGACTCGACGCTGCGCACGATCCGCGACCAGTTGCTCTCCGCGGTCACCGACGGAGTGAACGGGAAGTCGCTGGCCTCGGTCGGCATCCAGGTCGACAAGAGCGGCAAGGTCACCTTCGACGCCGACAAGTTCAAGGCCGCTTACGCGGCCGACCCGACCGGCACCGCGGACATGTTCGCTGGTACGGCGACGTGGAGCGACCCGACGACGAGCGTGACGCTGCAGGGCTCCACCTGGCGCACCCAACCGGGCACCTACACCGTTGTCGCCGACGCCACGGGAGGCACCATCGACGGGCTGGCGGCAACCGTGTCCGGCAGCCTGCTGACCGGGGCGACGAACTCCCCGGTCGAGGGGCTGACCGTGAAGTACACCGGCAGCGTCAACGGCACGCTGACCTACACCCAGGGCATCGCCGCCCGGCTGGAGGCGCTCGCCCAGCAGGCCAGCAACTCCACCGACGGCTCGATCACGTCGGAGATCCAGGGCAAGAACTCCGCCATCGACCGCATGCAGGACGACATCTCCGACTGGGACGTGCGGCTGGCCCAGCAGCGCACCACCCTGGAGAAGCAGTACGCCAGCCTCGAGGTCGCGCTCGGCAAGCTCAAGAGCCAGGGCACCTGGCTGTCCGGACAGATCGCCTCGCTGCCGCAGATCAGCAGCGGCAGCGGCGGATAGGAGTCGACATGGTGAACCCGGCCCAGGCGTACGTCGGCCAGATGGTGACCACGGCCAGCCCGGCACGGTTGCTGGTCATGCTGTACGAGCGGCTCCAGCTCGACCTGCGACGCGGCATCCACGCGCAGGAGTCCGGCGACCACAGTGCTGCCGGCACCCACCTGCTGCACGCGCAGGACATCGTGCTCGAGCTGAGCGCCTCGCTGCGCACCGACGTGTGGGGCGGTGCCCCGGCGCTGGCCGCGATCTACGACTGGCTGCACCGCGAGCTGGTCCGCGCCAACGTCGACCGGGACGTCGCGGCCACCCGCGACTGCCTGGCCATCGTGGAGCCCCTCGCGGAGGCCTGGCAGGAGGCCGCGCTGGCGGCTGCGGCGGTGGGCTAGCCGTGGCCCAGGACGCGCTGCGACCGTCGCAGCAGACCACCGAGGAGGCGTGGGAGGCCGCCCTCGACGACATGGAGCTGACCCTCGACATCGCGGAACGGCTGCTGCGCGGCCACAACCCCGACATCGCGGTGCTGGCCGCGCCGTGGGACATCCCCGACGTCGATGGGCCGATGCCCAAGTCGCTGCAGCGGCGTGCTCGCAAGCTGCTGCGCCGGCAGAGCGCCCTGATCGAGGAGACCGCCCAGGCCGCCGCGCTCAGCCGCCAGCAGATCGCCCTGCTGGCCAAGGTCGCCGACGCAGGTCGCAGGCACCTGCGGGACCGGCCGGCGTACGTCGACGTGAGCATCTGACTGCACCGCGACAGAGTGGAACCGTCTGGATGCGACACGCCGCGGCAGCGGCGCAGATCGTCCCACTCTGCGCCGCTGACCTAGGAGCAGAAGCCGCCGGTTCGACAAACCCCTAAGGTCCGCGCCGAGACAGCCGAAGTCACTCCACGAGCAGGGATCGCTCGCCCCATTCGCCGAAGGATCGGCCTCCCGCACCAGCAACGGAGACGGGTGAATGTTGATCTCTGGCTCGGACCCGGTCGCGGCCACCCTGCGCGCCGCCCTCGACGGCCTCGCCCTGCAGGAGCGGGTGGCCGCCAACGACATCGCGAACGTCGACACACCCGGCTTCACCGCGTCCACCGTCGACTTCGAGGACAGCCTTCGTGCCGCGCTCGCCGACGGGGTCGTCGACCCGCAGGAGACTGCGCCGGTGGTCAACGCCTCGACGGCCACTCCGGGCCTGAACGGCAACAACGTCGACCTGGGCGCCGAGACCATGACGCAGATGCAGGCCACCTTCCGCTACCAGCTGCTGTCCCGGGCGGTCGGTGACCGCTTCGGGCTCGTCCGTGACGCGATCGGGGGCCTGTGATGGGTGCCTTCGACGTGCTGGGCATCGCCGGCAGCAGCATGGGCATGCACCAGTCCTGGCTGGACTGCGTCTCCAACAACATCGCCAACATCAACACCGCGATGCCGACCAGCGGCCCGGCGTTCCAGGCGCAGTACGCGATGGCCGCCGCCACCCCCGGCGGTGGGGTTCGGCTGTCCGGCATCGCGGTCGGCGACCCGACCGGCCGGGTGGTGTACCAGCCGGACTCGCCAGTCGCCGACGCCAACGGCTACGTCCGGATGCCCGACATCGACCTCGGCTCCCAGATGAGCCAGCTGATCATGGCGCAGCGTGGCTTCCAGGCTCAGGCGGCGGTGGTCCGCGACGCGCAGGACGTCTACGCCAGCGCACTCTCGATAGGCAGGTAGCACCAATGAGTGTCCCCGCAGTCGGCCCGGCTGCCTTCACGCCGTTCGTGCCGAGCACGCTTCCCGTCGACTCCGCGAAGTCGGCGGAAGCCGCGCAGGGCAGCGCCGGCACGGACTTCGGCCAGATGCTGGCCAACGGACTCCAGCAGCTGCAGGGTCTGCACGACCGGACCGACCAGCTCGCGGTCGCCGCGGCCACCGGTGACCTGAGCGCGATCCACGACTACACGATCACCGCCACCGAGGCGGCGGTGGCCACCCAGCTGACCGCCGCCGTGCGCAACAAGGCGCTCGAGGCGTTCCAGTCGATCATGCAGATGCCGATCTGATGCGAGACGACTTCCTGCGCCGGCTGCAGGCGCTGCAGCGCGGCTTCGCGTCGTTCACCACCGGGCAGAAGACCATCGCGGTCATCGGCGGGCTGGCCCTGGTGTTCGCGGCCGTCCTGGTGTTCCGGTGGGCGGCCACCCCGTCGTACTCACCGCTGTTCACCAACCTGGCCCCCGCCGACGCCTCCGCGATCGTGGACAAGCTCGACGCCGCCGGCACGCCGTACAAGCTCAGCGACGGCGGCGGCACCGTCCTGGTCCCGCAGTCGCAGGTGTACGCCGCGCGCATCAAGCTGAGCGGGGAAGGCCTGCCCAGCCAGGGCTCCACCGGCTACGCGCTGCTGGACAACCAGAGCCTCTCCACGTCGCAGTTCCAGGAGCAGACCACCTACAAGCGGGCCATCGAGGGCGAGCTGGAGAAGACCATCGAGGCCCTCGACGCGGTCGACACCGCGGTGGTGCACGTGGCGATCCCGCAGGAGAAGCTGTTCGCCAGCGACCAGCAGCCGGTGACCGCCTCGGTGCTGGTCAAGACCCGGCCCGGCTCCACCCTGGACGCCAGCCAGGTGCAGGCCGTCGTGCACCTGGTCGCCTCCAGCGTGGAGGGGCTGGACCCCAAGCAGGTCACCGTCGCCGACTCCACCGGCCAGGTGCTCTCGACTGCCGGCGACGGCGTCGACTCGATCGTGGGCACCCGCGACCAGCAGGTGCAGGACTTCCAGGACCAGATGAAGCAGGAGGTCCAGGGCGTGCTGGACCGGGTGCTCGGCCCGGGCAACTCCGCCGTCGACGTGACCGCGGACCTGAACTTCGACCAGACGGTCACCGACACCACCCGCTACTTCAGCGACCCGCAGGGGGTGCCGCTGTCCGGCAGCACCACCACCGAGACGTACAAGGGCCCGAACTCCGGCGCGGCCGGCGGCGTGGTCGGCCCGAACGGCCAGTTCACGCCCGGTACGACGACCGGCAACGGCACCAGCTCCTACAGCAAGAAGCAGAAGACCTCCGACAACGCGGTCAGCAAGTCCGTGGAGCACCGGCAGGCCGCACCGGGCAACGTGCAGAGCCTGCACGTCGGCATCGTCATGGACGCGAGGTCGGTCGGCTCGATCACCGCCGCGCAGGTGCAGAAGCTGGTCGCCTCCGCCCTGGGCATCGAGCCGAAGCGCGGGGACACCGTGCAGGTCAGCGTGATGCCGTTCGACCGCAGCCAGGAGAAGCAGGCGGCCGCCGAGCTCGTCCAGGCGCAGGCCGCCGACCGCAAGGCCGCGCTGATGACCATGGCCAAGAACGGCGGGCTGGCGCTGCTGGTGGCGCTGGTGCTGCTGCTGGCCTGGCTCAACGGCCGCAAGCGGCGCAAGGCCCGCGACCAGGCCACGTCGTACGTCGTCGAGCAGCTGCGCCGCCGGACCGATCCGGAGCCGACGACCGCGCTGCCGCCGACCCCGCCGGCGCTGGAGATGACCGGACCCGACCCGGCGGAGCTGCGGATGGCCGCCCGCGACGAGATCGCCGCCATGGTGGAGCGGCAGCCCGAGGAGGTCGCCCAGCTGCTGCGCGGCTGGCTCGTCGAGGCGGAGCACTGACATGGCCCTCACGCTCACCGGGGCCGGGGTCCGCAAGGCGGCGATCCTGCTCGTCCAGATCGGCCAGGAGAACGCCGCCAAGGTGATGGCGCACCTGCGCGAAAGCGAGGTGGAGGCCATCTCCGCGGAGATCTCCAACCTGGACTCTCTCGGCGGCCAGGAGACCGAGGCGGTGCTGGACGAGTTCCGCGACATCGCCGGCGCGCACGCCAACGTGATGCGCGGCGGGCCGGCCTTCGCCCGGGCGCTGCTCGAGGAGTCCCTCGGCTACGAGCGCGCCGAGGCGATCATGAACCGGCTGGCCGCGTCCGCGATGCAGCTGCCCTTCCAGTTCCTGCACCGGGCCGACCCCCGCCAGCTGCTCTCCTTCATCTCCGGGGAGCACCCGCAGGTGATCGCGGTGCTGCTCGCGCACATCCCCAGCGACAAGGCGACCCTGGTGCTGTCCGGCCTGGAGCCCGACCGGCAGGCCGACGTGGCGCACCGGATCGCGGTCATGGACCGCACCTCGCCGGAGATCCTGCAGCGGCTGGAGGCGGTGCTGGAACGCAAGATGTCCTCGGTGCTGCAGCCGCTGGACTTCTCCACCGTCGGCGGGGTGGACCCGCTGGTGGCGATCATCAACCGCTCCGACCGGGCCACCGAGCGGCTGATCGTCGAGGGCCTGCAGGCTCGCGACCCCGAGCTCGCCGAGCAGATCAAGAGCCGGATGTTCATGTTCGACGACATCGTGGTGCTCGAGGACCGGGACATGCAGCAGGTGCTGCGCCAGGTGGAGAACGGCGACCTCGCGCTGGCGCTGAAGGGCGTCTCCGAGGAGGTCCGCGACAAGGTCACCTCGAACATGTCCGAGCGGGCCGCCACCACGCTGCTCGAGGACCTCGAGCTGCTCGGACCCGTGCTGCTGCGCCAGGTGGAGGAGGCGCAGCAGAAGGTCATCCTCACCATCCGGCGGCTCGAGGACGCCGGCGAGATCGTGTTGAGGAGGGGCAGCGATGACGAGTACGTCCTCTGACCCGGTCGTGCTCCGCGACGTACCGGCCGAACGGCTCGGCACCGGACCGGCCGGCGGCGACCTGCGCACCGGCCACTGGACCCGGTTCGGCAGCGGGGCGGTGCTCGGCGACGACGCCACCGAGGCGACGCTGGGCAGGCTGGTCGACGCCGCAGGCAGCGCCGCCCGTGCGCAGGGCTACGCGATGGGCTGGGCCGAGGGCCGGCGCGCCGCGCTGGCCCGCGCGGAGGCCGACCGGGAGGAGCGGGCCCGCACCCACGACGCCGAGCACGCGCGCGCGGTGGCCGAGGTCGCCCGGACCGCGGACGCGCTGGTGCGGGTCGCCGAACGGCTGCACGCGGACAGCCGCGCGCACCTGGATGCGCTCGCCGAGGCGGCCGTCGGCCTGGCCCTTCAGGTGGCCGAGGCGGTGCTCGACCGAGAGCTGGAAGTCACCGTCGACCCCGGACGCGACGCGCTCCGCCGGGCGCTGGCGGCGCTCCCCGAGCCCGGGCCCGTGACCGTCCGGCTGCACCCCGACGCCCTGGCCGCGCTCGACCCGGACGCCCTCGAGGACCGGGTCGCGGTGCGCGCGGACCCGACGCTGGCCCGCGGCGACGCGGTCGCCGAGACCGGCACCTGCAGCGTGGACGCCACCATCGCCGCCGCGCTGGCCCGGGTCCGGGAGGTGCTGCTGCCATGAGCGCCGTCCTCGCCGACCCGGCCCGGCTGGCCACCGCGCTGCTGGCCGCCCGGCCGCGGCGTGCCGGTCGGCTGGTCGAGGTCCGCGGCCTGCACCTGCTGGTCCGCGGCCTCGACCCCGCCGTCGGCGACCTGGTCGAGGTGCAGGCCGACCACGGCCCGGTGCCCGCCGAGGTGGTCGCCAGCACCCCCAACGGAGCCGTCTGCCTGCCGCTGCGTTCCACCCACGGCCTCCGGGCCGGCGCCCCTGTGCTCGACACCGGCGCCCCGCTGCAGATCGGGGTGGGGGAGGAGCTCAAGGGCCGGGTCCTCGACGGACTCGGCCAGCCCGTGGACGGAGGCCCGTCGCTGGCCCACCTGCCCCGAGTGCCGGTGGAGGGGTCGGCCCCCGACGCACTGGCCCGTCGCCGCGTCGACCGGCAGGTCGGGCTCGGCGTGCGCGCCCTGGACACCCTGGTGCCCTGCGGCCGCGGACAGCGGCTGGGCATCATGGCCGGCTCCGGAGTCGGCAAGTCCACGCTGCTGTCCATGGTGGCCCGCGGCACGGAGGCGGCCGTCTCCGTCATCGCGCTGGTCGGGGAGCGGGGCCGGGAGGTCCGCGAGTTCCTGGAGAACGACCTCGGCCCTGAGGGACTGGCCCGCTCGGTGGTCGTGGTGGCCACCTCCGACGCCGCCCCGGTGGAGCGGCTGCGTGCAGCGTTCGTGGCCACCCGGGTCGCCGAGTGGTTCCGCGACCGCGGCGAGGACGTGGTGCTGATGATGGACAGCCTCACCCGGGTGGCGATGGCCCAGCGCGAGATCGGCCTGTCCGCAGGCGAGCCGCCGGCCACCCGCGGCTACCCGCCCAGCGTCTTCGGCATCCTGCCCCGGCTGCTGGAGCGGGCCGGTCCGGGTGCGACGGGCAGCATCACCGGCCTCTACACGGTGCTCGTCGAGGGCGACGACCTGCACGACCCGATCGGCGACTCGGCTCGGTCCATCCTGGACGGGCACGTGGTGCTGTCCCGGCGGCTGGCCACCAGCGGCCACTACCCCAGCATCGACGTGCTCGAGTCGCTGTCCCGGGTCGCCCCCGTGGTCACCACCGAGGACCAGCTGCAGGACGCGACCGCGTTGCGCCGGCTGCTGGCCGCGCACCGCGACGTCAAGGAGCTGGTCGAGATCGGCGCGTACGCCGCCGGCAGCAACCCGGACGCGGACCGGGCGATCACCCTGCTGCCGCGCATCGACGGGTTCCTGCGCCAGCGGGTGGGCGAGCCGTCGTCGGCCACCGAGGCCTGGCAGCAGCTGCACGACCTGCTGGAGACGCGATGACCGGCGCGCGCGCCGACCGGGCGCTGAACGCGGTCCGCCGGGTCCGGGAAGCCCGGGAGCGGGACAGCCGCTACGGCCTGGCCCGGGCCCTGGCCGAGCGCAGCCGCAGGGAGGGGATCGCCGCGCAGGCGGCGGAGCGGCTGCGGACTTCCGCGGCCGTCCGGGACGGCCACGTGGCCGACTTCCTGAGCCAGGTCGGCCGCGGGGCTTGGCTCGCCGAGGACCTCGCCGCCGCCCGGCGGTCCGCGGACCAGGCGGCCACCGTCGCCGCCGAGGCCGGCCACCGCTGGCAGCGCGACCGCGCCGCCACCCGGGTGGTGGAGCTGCTGCTGGAGCGGCACGCCGAGCACCGCCGCGCCGAGCAGGCGCGGGCCGAGGCCCGCGAGATCGACGACATCGCCGGGCAGGGCTGGCTGCGCTCCCGGGAGGTGGACCAGTGAGCCTCGTGGACGTCACCGCCCGGATCCACCAGATCCAGGGCCAGCTCGCCTCGCTGACCGCGCCGGCCCCGGCCCCGGACCTCGGCTTCGCCCAGGTGCTCGCCCAGGCCACCGCCGCGCCGAGCGCCACGCTGGGCTCGCCGCAGGCCGGCGGGGCGGACGGTGGAGCGCTCACCGGTGGGGCCGCGGACGGTGCGGCGGTCGTCGCCCAGGCGCGCCGCTACCTCGGCGTGCCCTACGTGTGGGGCGGCACCGACCCGGCCACCGGGCTGGACTGCTCGGGCCTGGTGCAGCTTGTCTACCGCAACCTCGGCATCGACCTGCCCCGGGTCTCCTACGACCAGGCGACCGTCGGGCAGCCGGTTCCCGACCTGATGCACGCCCAGCCCGGCGACATCCTGGCCTTCGGCACCCCGGCCGACCACGTGGCCATCTACATCGGCAACGGCCAGATGATCGAGGCGCCGCACTCCGGGTCGCAGGTGCGGGTCAGCGACGTGTACGAGACACCCAGCGCGATCCGCCGGGTGCTGCCCTCGACGCCGACGCCCGCGCTGGGCGCGGCCCGGATCGGCGGACCGGGCACCGCGCCGGTGTCCGCGCTCGGTGGGTCGCCGTACTCCGCGCCGGTGTCGTCCCCGGCGGTCGCCGGAACGCCGTACGCCTCGCTGTTCGCGCAGGCGCAGATGCGGTACGGCGTGCCCGCCAGCCTGCTCGCCGCCGTGGCACAACAGGAGTCCGGCTTCGACCCGAACGCGGTCAGCGCCGCGGGCGCCCGCGGGCTGATGCAGCTGATGCCCAGCACCGCCGCCACCTTGGGGGTGAACCCGGACGACCCGGCCCAGGCCGTCGACGGCGCAGCCCGGCTGCTGCGCGACCTGACCGGCGAGTTCGATCGCACCGACCTCGCGCTGGCGGCCTACAACGCCGGCCCCGGCGCGGTGCACCGCTACGGCGGCGTGCCGCCCTACCCGGAGACCCGCCGCTACGTGGCGGCGGTGCTCGCCGACCAAGCAGCACTGGAGGCCCGATGACGCTCACCCCGCTGCCCGCCTCGCCGCCGTCCCCGGCGGGCGGACCCGCCCCGTCCCCGTCCGGCGGCTCGCCGGACCCGGAGTTCGAGGCCCTCGTCGCTTCCCACCGCGAGCGCGCCGACGCCCACAGCGACCGGACCCCGGCCGGTGTGACCTCGGGATCGCCGGACCACGGCGGCCCGGCAGGACCGCAGGCCACCCGCCACAACGGTGCCGACGCCCCGAACCGTGAGAAGGACGATCGCGACGAGCCGGCCTCGGCAGGCTCCGCTGCGCAGCAGCCTCCGGCCGGTTCGCAGGGCGCGACGCCGGGCCAGGGAGTTCCGACGGCCGCGGCGCCGACCCAGCCGTCGGGCCCGGGTGGATCGCCGGCCGGGGCCTCCACCGGAGGACCTGCTGTCACGGCGCCCGCGGCCGGAGCGGCCGCAGTGGCCGGCCCGGCTCGGTCCAGCGCGAGATCCACGGCGTCCGGGAAGCAGCCGGGCACCATCTCCGCCGGCCCCGGACAGCGGTCAGGCGCCACCGTGGGCGGGGCCGCTCAGCCCGCGGCTCGCGGGTCCGGTGCGCCGGGCCACGCCGCGCCCGCACCCGGGACGGGAGCCGGGTCGACGGGCACCGCCGCACCGGTGTCCAGGAATCCCGCCCTGTCCGGCGCCGCCGGCCGTGTTGCCGGGCAGGCTGCCGGAACCTCGGCCGGGCAGGCTGCCGGAACCTCGGCGGGGCAGGCTCGGCACGCGGTGACGGATTCGGACGGTGACCTGCATGCCGGCACCACGACACCCGCCTCGGGGGCGGGTGCGTCCGGGGTCCCGGTCCCGACTGCCCCGAACGCCCCGGTCAGCGCTGCCGCCCCTTCCGCGGGTGGACCGGCCGGCGGCACGTCCACCGCCGTACCGGTCCCTGCGCAGCTGCAGCCGTCGTTGGTCCGGCTGGTGAGCCGTGGCGACGGCACACACCGGATGAGCCTGCGGCTGCACCCCGCGGAGCTGGGCGAGGTGCGGCTCACGGTGACCGTCAAGGACGGCGCGGTCGACGTGGCCATGGCAGCCGGACCCGAGGCGCAGGACACGCTGCGCGAGGGGTCGGCGCAGCTGCGCGCGATGCTCAGCGGTTCTGGTCACACACTCGGCCAGCTGGTCGTGCAGAACCTGCCCGGCCCGGCCACCCCGCCGGCGGCCGGGTCGGGGACGGCCGCCCAGGGCGGCACCCAGCCGGGCGCCGGGCAGGGCTCGCCCCAGGGCAGTGCCCAGGGAGCACCACAGGGCTCGGCCCAGGGTTCCGGCCACGGGTTCGGACAGCCCGGTCAGCACGCCGGTCAGCACGCCGGCCAGCACCAGCCGGGCCGGGAGTGGGCCGGTGCGACACCCGCAGCAACGAGCCCAGGAGGGGCGCCCGTCGTACCCCCGGACCGGGCGCCCGGCCCACATGCAGCCCGAGGACCCCGCCCCGGTATCGACGTCCGGATCTGAAGGAGAGCAGATGACCGTACCCAGCGTGACCG